>NZ_QQAT01000027.1:0-79902 GCF_003350365.1 Rhodococcus sp. AG1013 | reverse complement strand
TAACTTCGAGACAAGTGCGACATCAGAAAACGCGCTGACCAGCACTGGAGCGAAACGCAAAGGTCGGGCGTGGGGGCTCGCATCTACATCGTGTAAATGAACTCAGCCACCCAAAGGCTCCAATCTGGAACGGAAATGCGCAGCTCACCGGCTGCGAGAACGTACGACTCGACCGCCAGCCTACCGCGCCCGCCCCGCGCCTCTCCCCGCGCGAGCGGTTTCGCGCGGGGAGAGCGGTACAGCCCTTCCCTGGTCAGAGCCGCTGGCGCACGAACGGCGTCGAATCGGGCAGCGACGCAGCCATCGTCCCGTCGTGGTTGGTCGGGTAGGTCATGTACGTCGCGTCGACACCGGCGAGTCGCAGATCGGCGATGAGCTTGAACGACAGCGGTGCCGGGACCACCGTGTCGAGCAGGCCCTGCGCGATGAACAGTGATCGGTCGTACCCGGTGGTCGGTACCGCGAGATACTCGGTGAGGGCCGCCCGGAACTCGGGGTCGCCGAGGGGACGGCTCAGCAGTGCTCCGACGGATATTCCCTTCACCTTCTCGGCCTGCGCCTCGTAGCAGAGGTTCTCGGCAGCATCCACGATCTCTCGTCCCGCCGGAGTCAGGTAGCTGTTCACGTCGGCCTCCGGCATGGTCGCGCGCATACCGGCGAGGATGTAGCTCGTGAACACCGTCAGCCCGTCGAGCCCGAGATCCGGGATCCACGGCCCGCCGAACGGGAAGACATTCTCGAGGTTCGACGGCGCACCCGTGGTGACCGCGCCTCGGTAGTCGAGTTCGGGCGCGTAGCGGGTCGCCTGGTTCGCGGTGAACAGTGCGGCGTGGCCGCCCTGGGACTGACCGATCGCCATCCACCGCGACGACAGTTCGGGCACCACCGCGCGGCCGGCGCGGACCATGTCGATCACGGCGGTCGCCTCGGAGTCGCCCTCGAGGTACGGGTGCACACCGGGCGTGCCGAGCCCGATGTAGTCCGTGGCGACGATCGCATACCCCTGGGAGAGCCAATGCCCCAGATAGTTCGCGTCGCGGGCCGACCGCGGATTCCGCGACGGCGCGCACGCGTCCCCCAGACCGACGGTGCCGTGCGCCCACGAGAGCACCGGCCAGCCGCCCGCCGGTGCCGCACCCGCCGGCACGAAGACCACCCCGGAACTCGGCGCGGGATGCCCCGCGGCGTCCCGCGTCGAGTAGGTGATCCGGTAGGCGGCCGAGGTGCCGGGCAGCCCGAGCTCGGGCGGCAGCGCCTCCACCGTCTGCACGCTCCCGGGCTCCTGTCCGGCGGGCAGACCGCCGGCGGATGCTGTGGTCGGAGCAAACGTCACCGCGGCCACCACCGCGAGCAACGCCAACGTTCGGCCTGGCTTCCCCCGTGTCCTGCAGCCCATCGAACCCTCCCGTGTGGTCGCCGTCACTCGATACCGATCCGCAATCACCTTCGCAGACAACGACACCCGACCACCCCCGAACCGCGCGATTCCCACGTCCGCTATCCGGCGAGCGCGGGTACCGCATCGTCGACGTCGCGCTGCCCGTCGTCCGGGACCTCCTCCGCCTCGTCGGGCTGCGCGGTCGACTCGTCGGCCCCGCCGGACCCTGCCGGACCGCGCGAGCGCCACGACCGGTCGAGCTTGGCGGTGCAGCGGGCCAGGTCCGGTCCGATCGAGGTGGCGCGCATCTCGAGGTCGGAGCGCGGCTCCCCGTCCCGCGTCTTGTACTCGTTGGTGCGCAGCTCGCCGTGCGCGATGATCGGGTCGCCCTTCATGAGCGACGCCCCCACCCCCTGCACGAGCCTGCGCCAACAGCTCACAGTCAAGTACAGCGTCCCGCCGTCGGTCCATTCCCCCGTCTCGCGGTCACGCCGGCGAACGTTGCTCGCCATCCGGAAGCTCATGACCTCTTCACCGGACGTGGTCTCCCGCTTGACCGGGTCGGTGATCACGGTGCCCACCACCGTGCCGTGTGTCTCGTACATCGACTTCCCCCTCGCGAATCCGTCCTCGTCGCGTCCCCGAAACGGCGAACGCACCGCCCGATCGGGACGGTGCGTTCGACGATGCCGTGGATTCGAGCCCTGATCCGGGTCGGGGCGAATCTGTGGACGAACCGAAGTCGTGTCCACAACCCGGCGCGGGAGCGGCCTTCGCCGGCTGTTCGTGTCGTGCCGGTGTGCTACAGACCGGCCTCCCGGTCACGGCGGGCCAATTCGGCGAACATCGCGTTGTGCGCGGCCAGGTCGGCGTCGTCGTCGCGGTCGGCGGCCCGGTCGACGCGCTTGGCGGTCTTCTGATCGCTGCGCGACCACTGCACCAGCAGCGCGAGCATGACGAGCACCAGCGGGACCTCGCCGGTGGCCCACGCGATGGAACCGCCCAGCTGCTGATCCTTGAGCAGGTCGGCGTTCCAGCCGAGACCCAGCGAGCGGTAGAACGTCGCACCCATGACCTCGCCCATGCTCATCAGTGCGATGCCGAAGAACGCGTGGAACGGCAGCGATCCGAACACCATCGCCAGCTTGGTGATGGGCTGCAGCTGCCGCGGCGACGGATCGACGCCGATGACGACCCAGTAGAACAGGTACCCGCTGAGGATGAAGTGCACGTTCATCAGCAGGTGCGCGGTGTGGCTGTCGACGTTCGCACCGAAGATGCCACCGAGGTACAGCGCGTAGAAGCCGCCGACGAACAGCACCGACGCGATGATCGGCTGGGTGAGGAACCGCGAGATCGGGCTGTGCAGGAACGCGAGCAGCCACTCCCGGGGCCCCGGCACGCCGTCCTTGCCGGCCGGTCGCATCGCCCGCAGCGCGAGGGTGAACGGGCCACCGAGCACCAGCAGGACGGGCGCGAGCATCGACAGTGCCATGTGCGCGCCCATGTGGACGCTGAACATCGCGGGGGCGTACCGCCCGACACCGGACGAGGTCCCGATCAGCAGCACGGCGCAGCCGCACATCCACGCGATCGTGCGACCGACGGGCCAGCTGTCGCCGCGCTTGCGCAGCGTGCGCAGCCCGACGATGTAGAGCACCGCGAGGATGATCGCGGCGGTGCCGAAGACCAGGTCGAAGCGCCAGTCCAGGACGAATCGCGCGAAGGTCGGCGGGCCGTCGAGGTTGTAACCGATCTCCACCTCGGTGAGCGTCGGCAGAGAGGCCGGCGGCGGCGGCGGGGTGCGGCCCAGGCCGACCGCGATGCCGATCGTCGCGGCGAACACGAGTGCCTCGGCGCCCGCGAACCGGATGAGCGCGCCGCGGGATTCCGGGTCGGCGGCGAGCGCCGGCAGGGCCCGTCGTCGCTGCATCCACCCGAACACGCCGAGCAGGACCAGCGCGACGACCTTGGCGACGATGAGGCGGCCGTACGTGGTGGTGAACAGGTCGTCGATGGGCAGACGCACGAGCGCGTTGATCACACCGCTCAGTGCCATCGCGACGAAGCAGATGGTCGCCACGAACGAGAACCGGCGCGCCGCGACGTCGGTGTAGGCCCCGCGCCGACGGGCGTGCGCGAGGAGCGCGAACAGGCCGCCGGCCCAGAACGCCGCCCCGACGAGGTGCCAGATCAGGCTGTTGGTCGCGACGTCGTGCGAACCGCCGGACGACGAGTGTCCGGTGAGTGCCAGCGGCATCATCGTCGCGACGCTGAGCGCCAACAGGAAGGGCGTCCACGACCAGCGCAGCACGATCCGCGACAGCACCGCCAGCACGACGGCGAGGATCGCGGTCCACTGCCACGCGACGGCGGTCTCGACCTGCCCGATCGCGGAGAACAGGTTGGCCGGCTTCACCGCCTCCGAGAACGGCTGGCCGGACGTGTCCGACAGGGTCAGCGGCACCAGGATCGCGGAGCACAGCGCCCACACGAATGCCGCGGCCGAGGCGGTCCGGACCGCGCGGTAGCCGTCGACGTCGAGGACGCCCGACTTCTGGGGCGGCACCATGAACGCCGCGAACAGCAGCGATCCGACCGCGATGACGGCCGCGACCTCGCTGGCCGCGCGCAGCGCGGGTAGGCCGTACGTGGTGAACGGTCCCGGGTCGGGGATGCCCATCAATACCAGCGCCTGGGACGCGGACAGCGCCACGACCAGCGCGGCGACGACCCCGGCGAGGACACCGCTGACCGCGTAGATGACGCTGGATCCTGCTCGG
Organism: Rhodococcus sp. AG1013; assembly: GCF_003350365.1. NCBI lineage: Bacteria > Bacillati > Actinomycetota > Actinomycetes > Mycobacteriales > Nocardiaceae > Rhodococcus > Rhodococcus sp. AG1013. The sequence continues at coordinate 75,741 of NZ_QQAT01000027.1, read as the reverse complement.
GGGTGACTGACGGGAGCGTGGTCGGACTGCTCGCGCAGGGGTGTTGCCATACCGACAAGGGTAGGACCTACGACAATCTGTCGGACTTACCCCTCACCCGAGTCGCGGGCGCGCGCGACTCCGGCGCTCCGGGCGACGGTCGTCAACATTTCCCCGAGCGTGGCGATCGTGTGCGCCGAGAGGAAGTGGTCGCAATGTGGCAACGCCGCCGCCATCGGGCCTGCGGCCGGCTCGAATCCTGGTGCCGCCGCACGAGGATTGAGCCACACCACCCGGTGGGCCCGCCGCCGGATCCGGGCGACGGCCCGGGCCAGATCGGCAGGCTCGTCGCTGTCCCAGCCGTCCGACGCGACGATCACGACGGCACCGCGCAGCGCACTTCCGTGTGGCGAGGACAACAGTGCCGCGAGGCTGCCGGCGATGTGTGTTCCCCCGAACCTGTCGACGACGCGCTCGCTGGCACGCGCGACGGCCACGTCCGCGCTGCGGTGCGCGAGGACGGGCGTCAGCCGGGTCAGGTGGGTGGAGAACGCGAACACCTCCGCGTTGCCCCGCACCACCGCGGCCCGCATCAGGTGCACGTACACGTCGGCGTAGCCGTGCATCGATCGGCTCACGTCGCACAGCAGGACGATCCGCCTGGGTCGCTCGCGCGGTCGGCACCGGACCAGGCGGACGGGCTCGAAGCCGGTGCCGCGGGCCCGGCGGATCGTGGCGCGCAGATCGACCCGGCCGTGCCGGTGCGGTTCGCGGCGGCGGCTCGGCCGGCGGGGCCAGTTCGGCTCGGTCTGTTCGAGCCAACGCCCCAGCAGTCGCAGATCGTCGTCGCGCAGCTGTCCGAACGGTTCGTCGGCGATCGCCTCGAGCGGGCTCGGCAGCCGCAGCGTCACCGCCGTCGCCCCGTCGTCCGCGCTCCGATCCGGCACCGGGGCGGCGGCGTCGTCGAGGGTCGCCCACGGCGGCGCGGCACGCCGTCGGGGCCCGGCCGACGCTCCCCCGTCGCCGGACCTTCCGTCGGCGCGCGTCCGGCTCGTGTTCGAGACCGACGCCCGCGCGGCCGGGTCGAGCGCGAGTACCGCGTCGTCGAACACCGCCGCGAACACCGCGTCGAACCGCTCGATGTCGCTGTGCCGGCCGACCAGGCTGACCCGTGCGGTCCAGTACAGCCGGCGCCGGTCGGTGGGCGGCAGCACCCGCAGCGCCTCGGTGAACCGGGCGGCGCCGCTCGCCGAGACGTCGACGCCGGCGCGGCGGGCGCGGGTGACGAGCGCGACGGCGAACGCGGCCAGATCGATGCCGCGCAGCAGTGCCGCCGACCCGGTCACGTCCGTCGTGATCGCAGGATCGTGAAGACCACGACGGCTGCGACGACCGCGACGATCCACGGCAGCGCGCGCCGGGCCGTCGACCCGCCGGCCAGCTCGATCAGGTCGATGGGCTGCACCTCCGGTGGCGCTGCCGAACCGACCGGCATCGGTATCGGCACGACGTCGTTCGGGGCGGCCGGCTCCGCGCTGTCGGATGCGAGCTTGTCCTCGAGCGACGCCGCGAACTGCCCCATCAGCTTCTCCGACACCTGCGCGATCATGCCGCTGCCGAACTGGGCCAGCTTGCCGACGATCTTCATGTCGGTGTCGACGGTGACGCGGGTGGCGCCGCCGTCCTCGTGGAGGCGGGCCGTGATCGTCGCCGCCGCGTTGCCGCTGCCGCGCTTCTCCCTGCCGCGCGCATCGATCACCGCGGTGTGCGACTGCTCGTCCTTCGAGGCGAACGACGCCCGCCCGGCGAACTCGCTCGTCACCGGACCGACCTTGATCTTCACGGTGCCCAGGTAGTCGTCGCCCTCCCGTCCGGTCATCGTCGCGCCGGGCAGCAGCGGCGCGATGCCCTCGAGATCGGTGAGGACCTCCCACGCCCGGTCGATCGGTGCATCGACGGTGAACTCGTCTGCGATCTTCATGCTGGTCCTCTCGGTCCTGTCGGTCCTGTCGGTGCTGTCGGTGCTGTCACTGGGTTGTCCGGCCGGCCACGTACTCGCCGACCGCCTCGGCCAGCGCGACGCGGTCGTCGGGGGTCTTCGCGATCGCCCCGAGACTCGCGAGGGCGGCGGTCGGCGCCAGGTCGGCCGCCCCGAGCGCCGCGAGCGCGGACACCCAGTCGATGGCCTCCGCGATCCCGGGCGCCTTGTCGAGGTCGAGGGACCGGGCCGACGCCACGAAATCGGTGACGTCGGCGATCAGAGCGGTGTCGGCGCCCGGCACGGTGCGGCGCAGGATCGCGGCGGCCCGCGCGGGCGCCGGGTAGTCGATCCAGTGATAGAGACAGCGGCGGCGCAGCGCGTCGTGCAGGTCTCGACTGCGGTTGGACGTCAGGACCACGGTGGGCGACTGCTCGGCGACGAACGTACCCAGTTCGGGGACGGTGACCGAGGATTCGCCGAGAAACTCGAGCAGCAGCGCCTCGAATTCGTCGTCGGCACGGTCGATCTCGTCGATCAGCAGGACCGGCGGGAGCGGACCGCGGTGTCGGACGCACCGCAGGATCGGACGCTCCTGCAGGAACTGCTCGGTGAACAGGTCCGCCTCCTGCAGCCGCTCCCCGTGCGCCTCCGACAGCCGCACCGCGAGCAACTGACGCTGGTAGTTCCAGTCGTACAGGGCCTCGTCGGCACCGAGACCCTCGTAGCACTGGAGCCGCACCAGCGGGGTGCCCAGCGCGGCGGCGAGCGCCTTGGCCGCCGTCGTCTTACCGACCCCCGCCTCGCCCTCGAGCAGCAGCGGTCGACCCAGGCGCAGCGCGAGGTACAGCGCCGTCGCGGTGCCCTCGTCGAGCAGGTAGTCCTGCGCGTCGAACCGCCGCGTCAGATCCTCGATGTCCGCGAATCCGGGGGCGGCTGCAGCGATCACGACGCGTCCCGGTCCTGGTCGAGCAGTGCGCGGTAGCCGTCCCACGTGTCAACGTCGAGGGGGATCCTGCCCTCGGCCGGGATCTCGAACGTGTCGGCAGCTTCCCGGTCGAAGAGCTTCCACACAGCCTTGTCGCCGTACAGCTCGGCGATGTCACCGAACACGCTGCGCCCCAACCACAGTGGATGACCCGGGCCGTCGGAGTAGCGGCACATGCCGAGGTTCTCGAGCCGCCCCTGCGCCACCAGCGCGCACACGGTCGCCGGCGTGACACCGGGCTGATCGCCGAGCATCAGCACGATCCCGGACGCCAGCGGCTCGACCTCCGTCAGGGCCGCCTTCACCGATGCCGAGCATCCACTGCCCGAGTCGGGGCAGTGCACGATCGTGCAGCCGCGCAGGTCGACGAGGTCCTCGATCGCGTCCGCCGAGCCGGGCACGGTCACCAGCAACTGCTGGAACCGGCACGCGCGCGCGACGGCGAGAGTGGCGTCGAGCAGCGTCGCGCCGCGGTACGGCAGCAGTTGCTTCGGCCGCCCCAGACGCCGCGACCCGCCGGCCGCCAGGACGAGTCCGGTCACGAACATCGCGCACGCTCCTTCTCATAGGTGCGGCGGCAGCCGGGCGCACAGAACCAGTAGTCCTCGCCGTCGATCTGCAGGTGCGGCGTGTCGTCGACGACGGTGACGGTCATGCCGCACACCGGGTCGATCACGGTCAACGCGGCCCCGATCTCCCCCGCGACCGTCTCCTCTGCCTCGTAACGACTTCCGATGGGAAGCTGCTCGACGCGGATCGCCCGCACCAGCTCGGCGAGAATCGACAGTGCGATCTCGCCGGCAGTGCGGGCACCGATCGGCAGCCCCGCGGGCGTGTGCACGACGGCACGTTGCTCGGGATCCAGGTCCAGTTCGGCGACGACCGCGGCGCCCCGCACCCGGCCGGCAACGAGCCCGATGTACCCGGCACCGGCGTCGAGCGCCTCCCGGATCGCCGTCGGCTCGTCCCCGCCGAGGCTCGCCACGATCACTGCGGTCTCGTCCTCGACGGGCTCGGCGCCGCGTCGGACGTCCAGGTCGAGGCGGCCGGCCAGGTCCGCGACGGCGTCGGCCACCGGTGTCGCGCCGACCACCCGCACGATCGGGGCGGGCAGGCACGGCTCGAGGAAGATCTCCATCGCGCCACCGGACAGGCACGGATTGACGACGACACTCGCGCCGGGCGCCTCCGGGTAGTCGACCCCGCCGTCGGGCAGGATCCGCAGCAGCAGGCACTCGCCCGATTCGAGGACGTCGGCCGCCGCACCGCGCACCGAGTTCTGGGCGCAGTGCCCGCCGACGAAGCCCTCGATCGTGCCGTCCCCCAACACGATCGCACGGTCACCCGGCGACGCCGACGTCGGCTGCTGCGCGCGGACCACCGTCGCGCGCACGAACGGACGCCGCTCGCCCGTCAGCTGCGCGGCGCGCGCACTCAGGTCCATCGCACTCTCCTGTCAGATCGGCGGGGTCGCTCGACCCTGCATCGCCTCCCACACCCGCGACGGTGTCAGCGGCATGTCGGCGTGCCGCACCCCGAACGGCTTCAACGCGTCGACGACGGCATTGACGACGGCCGGCGGCGACCCCACGGTCGCGCTCTCCCCGATCCCCTTGGCCCCGATCGGGTGGTGCGGCGACGGGGTGACGGTGAAGCCGGTCTCGAGGTGCGGCACCTCCAGCGCGGTGGGGATGAGGTAGTCCATCAGCGAGCCGCCCAGGCAGTTGCCGTCCTCGTCGAACGCGATGATCTCCATCAGTGCCATGCCGATCCCGTCGGTGATGCCGCCGTGCACCTGCCCCTCGATGATCATCGGGTTGATGCGGGTGCCGCAGTCGTCGACCGCGAGGAAGCGGCGCACCTTCACCACGCCGGTGCCCGGATCGATGTCGACCACGCAGAAGTACGCGCCGTACGGGTAGGTGAGATTCTCCGGGTTGTAACAGATCTGGGCCTCGAGACCGCCCTCGACGCCGTCCGGCAGATCCCCCGCGCCGTACGAGCGCATCGCGATGTCCTGGATCGTCACGGCCGCCGAGGGATCGCCCTTGACGTGGAAGTTGCCCTTCTCCCATTCGAGGTCCGAGACGGACACCTCGAGCATGCCCGACGCGATGATCCGCGCCTTGTCGCGCACCTTGCGCGACACCAGCGCGGCCGCGGCGCCGGACACCGGGGTGGACCGACTGCCGTACGTGCCGAGCCCGAACGGGGTGTTGTCGGTGTCGCCGTGCACCACGTCGACGTCCTCGGGCGGGATGCCGAGCTCCTCGGCGACGATCTGCGCGAACGTGGTTTCGTGCCCCTGCCCCTGGGTCTGCACCGAGATCCGGACCACGGCCTTGCCGGTGGGGTGCACGGTCAACTCGCAGCCGTCGGCCATGCCCAGTCCGAGGATGTCCATGTCCTTGCGCGGGCCCGCACCGACGGCCTCGGTGAAGAACGACATCCCGATGCCCATCAGCTCACCGCGCTCACGCCGCTCCGCCTGCTCTCGGCGCAGGGCGTCGTAGCCGATCATGTCCATGGCCTTGCGCATCGTGGTCGCGTAGTCGCCGGAGTCGTACTGCCACCCGGTCTTCGACGTGTACGGAAACTGCTCCGGCCGCAGCAGATTCCGCAGCCGCAGCTCCGCCGGATCCATGTCGAGGTCGTATGCGAGGCAGTCGACCAGGCGCTCCACCAGGTACACCGCCTCGGTGATCCGGAACGAGCACGCGTAGGCCACCCCGCCCGGCGCCTTGTTGGTGTAGACCGCCGTCATCGTGCAGTACGCGGCCTCGAGGTCGTAGCTGCCGGTGAACACCCCGAAGAAGCCGGCCGGGTACTTCACCGGCGCCGCGGTGCCGTTGAACGCGCCGTGGTCGGCGAGGACGTCGGTGCGGATCGCGAGGATCTTGCCCTCGCTCGTCGCGGCGATCTCCCCGACCATGATGTAGTCGCGGGCGAAGCCGGTGCTGGTGAGGTTCTCGCTGCGGTCCTCCATCCACTTGACGGGCTTGCCGGTGAGCAGCGACCCGACGATCGCGCACACGTATCCCGGATAGATCGGAACCTTGTTGCCGAACCCGCCGCCGATGTCGGGGGAGATGACGCGGATCTTGTGTTCGGGCAGCCCCGCCACCAGCGCGTACAGCGTGCGGTGCGCGTGCGGCGCCTGGCTCGTGGACCACAGCGTCAGCTTGCCGTCCACCGCGTCGTAGTCGGCGACGGCGCCGCACGTCTCCATCGGGGCCGGATGGACCCGCGGGTAGACGATCTCCTGGCGCACCACGACGTCTGCCTTCGCGAACGCCGCCTCGGTGGCGTCCGCGTCCCCTGTTTCCCAATCGAAACAGTGGTTGTCGGTCTTGCCGTCGAGGTCGGTGCGGATCACCGGGGCGTCGGGCTCGAGGGCGCGCCGCGCGTCGATCACCGGATCGAGAATCTCGTACTCGACGTCGATCAACTCCAGCGCGTCGCGGGCGGAGTAGCGGTCCTCGGCGACGACGAACGCCACCTCCTGGCCCTGGAACCGGACCTTGTCGGTGGCGAGGACGGCCTGCACGTCGTTCGACAGCGTCGGCATCCACGCCAGGCTCTTCTCGGCGAGGTCCGCACCGGTCACCACCGCCGCCACCTTCGGGTGCGCCTGCGCCGCGGTCGTGTCGATGCGCACGACGCGGGCGTGCGCGACCGGCGAGCGAAGGATCGCCAGATGCAGCATGCCGGGCAGTTGGACGTCGTCGACGTAGTGGCCCCGGCCCCGGATGAACCGCGGATCCTCCTTGCGGAGCATCCGGCCGTGCCCGCACGGCTTCTCGTCGTTCGCGACGCGGTCCGGGTCCAACTCGGCCGGTTCGTCCAGCGTGGTCACGACGCGCCTCCCGTCGTCACGGTGTCGGTCGTCGTCCCGCCGTGCTCGGCCGCCCACCGGACCGACCGGACGATGGTCGTGTAGCCGGTGCAGCGGCAGATCTGGCCGGAGATGGCCTCGCGGATGGTCGCCTCGTCGGGGTCCGGATCGCGGTCGAGCAGGGCGCGGGCGGTGATCATCATGCCGGGGGTGCAGAATCCGCACTGCAGTCCGTGGCACTGCATGAACCCCTCCTGCACGGGATCGAGCACCCCGTCGTTCGCGAGACCCTCGACGGTGCGGACGTCCCGGCCGCCGGCCATCACGGCGAGCATCGTGCACGACTTCACCGGCTCGCCGTCGACCGAGACCACGCACGTGCCGCAGTTGCTGGTGTCGCAGCCCCAGTGGGTTCCGGTGAGCCCCAGGCGGTCCCGTAGGAAATGGACCAGGAGCATCCGCGGCTCGATGTCCTCGGCGACCTCGGTGCCGTTGACCGTCATCGTCACCTGCATTTCACGACTCCGTTCCGTCGAGTGTGCCCGCGGCGCGTTGAGCGGCCGTGCGCAGCGCGCGGACGGTCAGTTCCCCGGCGAGGTGGCGCTTGTAGGCGGCGGTCCCGCGCGGGTCGGTCACCGGATCGCACGCCTGCCCGGCGAGGACTCCGGCCTCGATGAACACGTCCTCGGACAGTGCCAGTCCGCCGAGGTACTCCCCGATCGCGGCGACGCGGTCGGCATCGGGTTGCACCGCGGTGAGCCCCACCCGGGCGCCGCCGATCCGGTCGCCGTCCAGCCACATCGACGCGCCCGCGGCAGCGATGGCCCAGTCCCCCACCCGCCGTTCCACTTTCGCGTAGGCGCTCCCGCCGGCATGCTCCCGCGGGATGCGCACCTCGACGAGGATCTCGTTGCCGCGCACCGCGGTCTCGTAGGGTCCGACGAGGAAGTCGGCCATCGGCACCTCACGCACGCCCGTCGGCCCGCGGATCACGCACACGGCCCCGACCACCGAGCACACCGTCGTCAGGTCCTCGGCGGGGTCGGCCTGACACAGCGACCCGCCGATCGTGCCGCGGTTGCGGACGACCGGGTCGGCGATCACCCGTTCGGCGTCCCGGAAGATCGGGAACAACGCGGCAAGGTCGTCGGACTCGAGGATCTGCCGGTGGCGCACCATCGCACCGATCCGCACGGCGCCGGGTTCGACGGTGATGTCCCCCAGTTCGGCGACCAGATCGTTGATGTCGATCAGATACTCGGGGTTGGCGAGGCGCAGCTTCATCATCGGCAGCAGGCTGTGCCCGCCGGCCACGACACGCGCCTCGTCGCCGAGTCGGTCGAGCAGCGCGATCGCGTGCTCGACGTCAGTCGCTCGTTCGTATTCGAACAGTCCCGGAACCTGCATGTGATACCCCTCACACCGCCGGATGTCCTTCCAGCCTGTGCCCGGCCGGGGTCGCCGTCAAGCACGATTCAGCGATCACTTGATCACGCCGGCACCGGCCCTGTCGTGATCATCCGGATTGCTCGTGGTGGATTCGTCCGTGCAGGTCACGCAGTGGAAGCCCGCCTCCGCCCCACCGGCGGGCGATGATCTCGGCCGCGATCGACACCGCCGTCTCCTCCGGCGTCCGGGCCCCGAGATCCAGACCGATCGGGCTCGACAGCCGGGCCAGTTCCTCGTCGGCCAGCCCCGCCTCACGCAGGCGCGCGACCCGGTCGAGATGCGTGCGCTCGGACCCCATCGCCCCCACGTACCCCACCTCCGGCAGCCGCAGCGCCACCTCGAGCAGCGGGACGTCGAACTTGGGATCGTGCGTGAGGACGCAGACCACGGTGCGGCCGTCGATCCGGCCCGCCGCGGCCTCGGCGGCCAGGTAGCGGTGCGGCCAGTCGACCACCACCTCGTCGGCCGTCGGGAATCGACTCGCGGTCGCGAACACCTCGCGGGCGTCGCACACCGTGACGCGGTACCCGAGGAACGCACCCTGCCGAGCCACCGCGGCAGCGAAGTCGATCGCCCCGAACACCAGCATCCGCGGCGGCGGGGCGTAGCTCGCGACGAACACGCGCATCCCCTCGCCGCGGCGCTGGCCGTCCGGCCCGTACTCGAGCACCGCCGTCCGCCCCGCCGCGAGCAGGCCGCGTCCGTCGTCGGCGACGGCCTCGTCGGCGCGCGGGGAGCCGACCGAACCGGTGACGGTGTCAGGGCGGATGACGAGGTGCCGGCCGACACGCGCCCGGTCCTCGTGGTCGACCACCGTAGCGACGGCCACGGGCCGACGGGCCTCGATGTCGGCGGCGATCTCCGCGAGATCCGGGAACGTGCGCGGTGAGACGGGCTCGACGAACACGTCGAGGATGCCACCGCACGTGAGCCCGACCGCGAACGCGTCGTCGTCGCTCACGCCGTAGCGCTCGAGCACCGGCTCGCCGGTGGCGACCACCTCCGACGCCAGCTCGTACACGGCGCCCTCGACGCACCCACCGGACACGGATCCGGCGACGACACCGTCGGACGCGACCACCATCGCGGCGCCCGGGGCACGCGGCGCGGACCGGAATGTGGCGACGACGGTGGCCAATCCGGCGGTGTCCCCGGCCCGCCAGATTTCGAGCAGATCGGACAACACGTCACGCATCGAGTCGGCCTCCAGCCCCGGCCGTCGACGCAGGTCCGACGGGCCGAATCGCGGATGTCGATCTTTGCCGGGACGTACCCTCGAATCCGTGACACCCGCCCAACTGCGAGCCTATTCCGCGGTGGTGCGGCTCGGATCGGTTCGAGCGGCCGCCCGCGAATTGGGCATGACGGATTCGGGCGTGTCCATGCATATCGCCCAACTCCGCAAGGAACTCGACGATCCGCTGTACTGCCGCCGACCGTCCGGTCTCGCGTTCACCCCCGGCGGGCTGCGCCTCGCGAGCCGGGCCGTGGAGATCCTGGGGCTCCAGCAGCAGACGGCGCTCGAGGTGAGCCAGGCCGGGCACGGACGACGCCTCCTGCGGCTCGCGGCGTCACCGCTGTTCGCCGAGCACGCCGCCCCCGGGTTGATCGACATGTTCGCCGGGCGGGCGAAGGACCTGGCGGTGGAGCTGAGCGTCCACCCGGTCCGCCAGTTCGCGAGCCTGATCTCGTCGCGCGCGGTCGACGTCGCTCTCGGACCCCGCATCGTCGGCAGCGGCGAACCGCTGTGCGTGCACCCCTTCCTGCACTACGAGGTACTCACCGTCTGCGCACCCGATCACCCACTCGCCCACACACACCCGTCGCGGTCCCGACTGCGCGAGCAACAGTGGTTCCTCGGCCCGTCCGCGGCCGGCGGCGACGGCGCGATGCGGCACCTGCTGCGCGCCCTCGACATTCCCCGGGACCGGCAGCGGATCTTCCAGAGCGACGCCGCCGCCGCCGAGGCCGTCCGGCGCTCGTCCGCGCTCACGCTGGCCCTGGGCTTCACCGTCGGCGACGAACTGTCCGACGGGTCGCTCGCCCGGGTCGACGGCCCCGACCTGCGCGCCACCGGCGAATGGTGCGCCACCACACTGCACCACCAGCATCTACAGCCCGCGGCATCCGAACTGCTGCGCTTCGTCAGCACACCCAGATGCATCCAGGCCATGATCCGTGGCACCGGCGTCGAGGTGACGCACTTCAAGCCGAAGGTGCACGTGACGCTCTGGAGCTGACCCGGATGCACGGATCATCCCCATTCAGCGGGTATGCTTTTCCGCGCGCCTCCGTAGCTCAGTTGGATAGAGCAAGAGCCTTCTAATCTCTAGGTCGCAGGTTCGATTCCTGCCGGGGGCACCACAACCGCAGGTCGAATCGTTCACCCGACCGGTGAGCCGGTGAGCGGCGAGATCACCATGCACGGCACCGGACGCGGGTGCTCCGGATCGAGCGCATTGAGCACGTGCGCGGCCGCGATCGGCGACGCCCCGAGCGCGGCGTGCTCGGAGTAGTCCTGCGGGCACTGGTCCTGCACCACGATGTTGGTCGTGTCGGGTCCGGGCACCAGTCCGCTGGTGTACGGCACCACCAGTTCGTCGTAGCGGGTGGCGATGTTCGTGTAGGTGACGCCCGGTGCGTAGGGGCTTCCACCTTCGTTGATCTTGTCGACGAAATCGGCGCCCGGTGCCATGTCGAGACACGAGGCGCAGAGTTGGCCGAACGTCTGTTCCTGCAACGGCATCAGCCCGTTCTGCTTGGCGAAGGCGGTGATCTCACCGGCCCAGAAGGCGCCGGCCCCGCCCCACAGTGGCGCCAACGAGACGTACTTGTCCACCTTCGCGGCGCCGCCGAGGAACTTCACGTAGTAGTTCGGCATCAGGGTGCCCTGCGAGTGCCCCACGATGTCGACCTTGGTTGCACCGGTGGCCGCGAGAACCTCGTCCACGAAGTCGGAGAGTTGCCCGGCGCTCTGGTCCAGAGGTGTCAGCGCGCCGAAGGCACTCGCCGGCCACGCCGCACCGGGTCGCGTGCCGTAGGTAGGAGCGAAGACGCAATAGCCCTCGTTCTTCAGCAGCGGAACATAAGTGGCCCAGTTGGTTTGCCGGTTGGCGCCGGTGCCGTGAACCAGGACTACCGGCTCGGGGTGTTCCGGAGTCGGCCTGCAGGTCCAGTCGTTCGATCCGGGAATCGACCCGCCGGGATTGGCGGACTCCAGCCCGATCCCGTCGTAGAAGTTGTGCGGGACCGGCATCGGGTCGGCCGCAGCCGTCGGCTGTAGTGCCGCCGGACCGAATCCGGCTATCGCCGCAAGCGCGAGCACGGCAATGAACGACGTGCGCATCTGGTTCCCCCTGAGTCGTCGCTCTGACGTCCCCGACCGGTCGAAACCTAACACCCGGAGGGCAATCCGGACCCAGAATTCCCCGCTGTGCGCACTTATCGTTCCACGGCCCCGCCCTCGAACACCGATACGTGCGCAAAACGCGGGCGGCCCGCCCCCGGATGCCGGGGACGGGCCGCACTTCACGAAGCCGGCGAACTCACTCGCCGTCGACGGTCTCGACGAATCCCTCGGGAGTCTGGAAGCCCTCGAGCTTCTGCTCGCCGGTGGCCGCCGGGTCGGGGCTGTCCGCCGGAACCGCAGTCCGGAGGTTCATACCGCCCAGGTCGGTCTTCATGTAGATCACGTTGTACCGATCCCAGGTCGTCAGCACGAAGTACAGATCCTTGCCGGTCGACCAGGGATGCATGAAGCCGCCGTACAGCGACGGAAGAGTCGTTCCGCTGATGAGGGTCTGCTTGCCGACCCACGGGCCCTCGGGGCTGTCGGCCACGCGGATCACGAGACCGTTGAGGTCGGTGTACATGGCCACGTACTTCTGGAGGTAATCGTTCCACTGCACCGACAGCTCGCTGACCTTCCCACCGATGACCGGGACCGCGTCTGCGATGTTCGAACTCCACGCCGAACCGTTCCAGTACTCGTAGGCACCCAGGTTGCGGATGTCCGCCTTGGGCACACGAGCGAGGCGCGCCTCCCCGGATCGGCCGGAGGGCGTGCCGAACTCATAGACGTAGCCGTCATCCTGAGCCGGCACGAACGCACTCATCTGCCAGTTCTTGTTGCGTGGCGAGAAGGCCGGGATCTGATCGACGCCGGGGATCGGGATCGGCGTATCGAAGACCCCTTCGCGATTGACCCGCACGGTCGCCGGGTCCGTCTGCCAGTGGTCTCCGTTGTCAGTGGAGTAGGCGAGCCCGGAGTAGTTGGTGGTCCACTCGCCCGGCGTGTCCCACGAACGGACGGACATCCACCGCACGTACTGCACACCGTCGACGGCGACGCCGCCGGTCGGGATCACCGTGAACTCGGGGAAACCGCCCGGCTTCTCAGAGAGCAGACCCTGGATGACCTGCCTGGAGAAGTTCGGCGGCGCCGCCGCGAGCGGCGAGTCGTCGATCCGCATGCCGTCGGTCAGGTTGGCGTCCGTGCTGCGGAACAGGACGTTGCTGCGCCACTGATCGCCCTCGATGCCACAGTCGCCGACAGTGTCACCGAACAGCATCATGACGCCGTGGTCCGCGTCTCCGCTGTCCCACATGATCCCGAGGTCGGTACCGGAGACGCTGTACTTCTCGATGCTCTTGTTCGGGCTACCCGGTCCGGTAACCATTTCGATGGCCTTGGTCTTGCCCGACAACACCGGCAGCGCACCGTTGGGCGCGCCGGTGATCCACGGGAGCGAGTTGATGAGCGAACCCGTCGCGCTGCCGAGGCTGCCCGAAGCCAGGCTGCCGAGACTGCCGGAGCTCCCCGCGCCGCCGGCACTTCCCGAGCTACCCGAACTTCCTGCGCTACCGAGACTTCCGCCGTTCTGCCCGCACGGACCCCCGACCGCGTTCGCAGGTGTCGCCATTGCAACCGAGAGTCCGACAGTGACTGTCGCAGCGGACAGTGCCGCCGTCCATCTTCTCTTCGTTGCTCTCACAGACCGTTTTCCTTCCAGTGGTCGGGGAGGCAATGTGTGCGCGGCCCAACCGCTGTATCCCCCCGGAGACGTGCATCGATCAATGAGCAAACCATGAAACGCCCAAGATCCGGGTGTTACTCATGGGATTTCTGTGGAAATTGAGACGTGAATAGGGTAATCGTGCCCGGTCCCCGCCGCGAACACCGTCCGGGTTCAGGTGACGCCGAACCGATCTCGCCAATCCTGCGTAACACGATGTTTACACGTGGCCAATCTCACTTTCCCCAGGTAACCGTCGAAGTGTAGGCCAGCTACGGACTATCGTGTAACGGAAAGATTAATAAGTTCTCACGGAATCAGGTAGGTGAATGTTGTCTGTACGCGACCGCGTTGAGGAGATCTACGAGCAGGTCCTGCTGCGCAATGCCGGCGAGCCCGAATTTCACCAGGCAGCAGCCGAGGTCTTCGAATCTCTGCATGTGGTCCTCGAGCGTCACCCTCGCTACGCCGATTCCGGCCTGATCGAGCGGCTCTGCGAGCCCGAGCGTCAGATCATCTTCCGCGTGCCGTGGACCGACGACAACGGCAACGTGCACGTCAACCGCGGTTTCCGTGTTCAGTACAACAGCGTGCTCGGCCCCTACAAGGGCGGCCTGCGCTTCCACCCCAGCGTCAACCTGGGCATCGTCAAGTTCCTCGGTTTCGAGCAGATCTTCAAGAACGCGCTCACCGGCCTGCCCATCGGGGGCGGCAAGGGTGGCTCGGACTTCGATCCCAAGGGTCGCTCCGAGGCCGAGATCATGCGCTTCTGCCAGTCGTTCATGACCGAGCTGCAGCGCCACATCGGTGAGTACACCGACGTGCCCGCCGGCGACATCGGCGTCGGCGGCCGCGAGATCGGCTACCTGTTCGGCCAGTACAAGCGCCTCACCAACTCGTTCGAGTCGGGCGTCCTCACCGGCAAGGGCCTCAACTGGGGCGGCTCGATGGTCCGCACCGAGGCCACCGGCTACGGTGTCGCCTACTTCACCGCCGAGATGATGGCCGCCAAGGGCGAGAGCCTCGAGGGCAAGAAGGTCGTCGTGTCGGGCTCCGGCAACGTCGCGATCTACGCCATCGAGAAGGTCCACCAGCTCGGTGGCACCGTCGTGGCCTGCTCCGACTCCGCCGGCTACGTCGTCGACCCCAAGGGCATCGACCTCGAGCTGCTCAAGGAGATCAAGGAGATCAAGCGCGCCCGCATCAGCGAGTACGCCGACCAGGTCCCCCACGCCACCTACGTCGAGGGCGGCTCCATCTGGGACGTCGAGTGCGAGATTGCACTCCCCTGCGCCACCCAGAACGAGCTGGACGAGGTCGCCGCCAAGAAGCTCGTCGCATGCGGCGTGCAGGCTGTGGCCGAGGGCGCGAACATGCCCACCACCGCTCAGGGCATCAAGGTCTTCCGTGACGCGGGCGTCGCGTTCGCACCCGGCAAGGCCGCCAACGCCGGTGGTGTCGCCACCTCCGCACTCGAGATGCAGCAGAACGCCTCGCGCGATTCCTGGAGCTTCGAGTACACCGACGAGCGCCTGTCGAAGATCATGCGCGGCATCCACGAGCGTTGCATCACCACCGCTGCCGAGTACGGCCAGCCGGGTGACTACGTGCACGGCGCCAACATCGCCGGCTTCGTGAAGGTCGCCGACGCGATGTTCGCCATGGGCGTCATCTAGTCCTCACGCACCACAAACGGCTCGGGCCCGGCATCGACTTCGATGCCGGGCCCGAGCCGTTTCGTACTACCGATCGGGTCGGTCCTCGTCCGGATCCGTCCGCGCCTCCTCCGAATCCTCCCGCGCCTTGCGCGCCGCCTCCCGCATCTCGATGCCGTCGGTGATCCAGTCCCCGATCTCGCGGGTGACGTCCCGGACCGCGCCGGTGATGATCACGGCGATCCTGCCGACGTGGGTGGCCGCCGATTCGGTGATGTCCTGCACCGTGTCCTTGCCCCGCTCGAACTTCCCCACCATGTTCGACGCACCTCTCATGCAGCGGTCTTCCGACGCTCGACGATAACACCGCGCACCGGAGCGGGGCCGACCAGCGACGGCGGCAGCGCGAGCCGGAAGATCTTGGCCCACACCGAGCCGATCTGCCGGAAGAATCCGCCGGTGTTGTACGGCAACCCGTACTGTTCGCACAGTTCCCGCACCCGCGGGGCCATCTGCGGGTAGCGGTGCGCCGGAATGTCCGGGAACAGGTGGTGCTCGATCTGGTGTGACAGGTTGCCCGACATGATGTGGAACAGCGGGCTGCCACTGATGTTCGCGCTCCCCAGCATCTGCCGCAGGTACCACTGGCCGCGGGTCTCGTCGGCCGTCTCCTGCTCGGTGAAACTCTGTACGCCCGAGGGGAAGTGGCCGCAGAAGATGATCGAGTACGCCCACACGTTGCGGACCACGTTGGCGGTCGCGTTCCCGAGCAGCGTCGAGACGAACAGCGGCCCCGACAGCGCCGGAAACACCACGTAGTCCTTGAGTACCTGACGGCCCGCCTTCCGCCACCAGCCCTCCATCAGCGGTTTCACATCCGCCCAGCTGCGCTTGCCCTGGACCACGTTCTCAGCCTCGAGGTCGTGCAGCATCACACCCCACTCGAACAGGAACATCAGCCCCGTCGCATACACGGGATTGCCGAGGTAGTAGGGGTTCCAGCGCTGCGCGTCGTCCATCCGCAGGACGCCGTATCCGATGTCGCGGTCCCGGCCGACGATGTTCGTGTACGTGTGGTGCATGTAGTTGTGCGAGTGTTTCCACTGGTCAGCAGGGCACACGGTGTCCCATTCGAACACCCGCGAGTTCAGGCCGGGTTCGCGCATCCAGTCGTACTGGCCGTGCATGACGTTGTGGCCGATCTCCATGTTGTCGAGGATCTTCGAGATCGACAGCGCCCCGACGCCGGCGAGCCAGAACGGCGGCAGGAACCCGAGGTACATCAGACCACGGCCCGCGACCTCGAAACCCCTCTGCGCCTTGATGATCCGATAGATGTACTCCCGGTCTGCCTGACCGAGGTCCGCGACGGTCTCGGCGCGCAGGGCATCGAGTTCGCGGCCGAGATCCTCGACGGCGTCGTAGCTCAGGACGGCGATCTCGCCGGCCTTCTCCGGCTCCGGTTCACGCTCCCAGAACCTCAGGAAGCCGGGCACACCCGGCAGACTGACTCCCAACATCGTGTTCTCCTGTCCAGTCGTGCGATCGGGTCGCTCAGATGTCGATGTCGACGTCACCGAGCGGCGCGGAGATGCAAAGTTGGATCGGTTGATCCGGGTCGTCGTGGGTATCGCCGGTACGGACGTTGCGGGTCCGGCCGGATCGCTTGAGCGCGGTGCACGAGAAACAGATCCCCATCCGGCAGCCGTACTCGGGCACCAGCCCGGCGGCCTCGGCCTGCTCGAGGATGCTCGCCCCCGAGTTCTCGACGGTGACGCCGCTGCGCGCGAACGACACCGTCCCACCCGCCGCGTCGACCGGACCGGTCGAGCCGATCACGAACCGTTCGGTGTGCATCCGTTCACCGAACCCGTCGGCATCGAGCAGGTGCCGCACGGCCGCCGTGAGCGCGTCCGGTCCACACACGAACACCTCGGTGCCGACCCCGAAACCGGGGGCCACCCGCTGCAGGTGTGCGCCGCAGAAGCGCCCGCCGGGCACGGTCTCGACCAGATCGATCGTGACGTTGTCGTGCGCGGCGTCGATCGCGCGCAACTCGGCGCGGTCTGCGATGTCGGCGACGGTCCGCACATAGTGCAGGAACGCGATCCGGCCGGAGTAACCCTCGTCGATGAGCGTGCGCAGCATCGACAGCACCGGCGTGATGCCGCTGCCGCCGCTGACGAGCAGCACCGAATCGGGCCGCGGGTCCGGCAGCCGGAACTCACCGGCGGCCGGAGCCAGGTCGACGACCAAACCCTCCTCGGCGTGGTCGTACAGGTATTGCGACACCAGCCCGCCCGGGTGGGCCTTCACGGTGAGCCGGATCGGATCGCCCGCGCGGTGCTGCGAACCGGTCGGCGAGTAGCAACGGACATGGCGGACCCCGTCGATCACGACGCCCACCTGCACGAACTGTCCGGCGGCGAATCCGCGCCACTGCCGGGTGGGCCGCAACTCGAGGCATACCGAACCCGCCGTGGGCCGCGACACCGACACCACGCGGGCACGCATGTCGCGCACGGTCGCCATCGGATCGACCAGTTCGAGGTAGCGGTCCACGGCGTGCGGGGTGGCCATCGACTCCAGCAGCGCGAGCAGCGGGCGCCGTATGCGGCCGGTGGAACTCACGGAAGGTTCAGATCTCACAGCCATGGTCTCTCCTCGTCGGAGCGCCGATTCGATGTCGGCCACACGGTTTCAGTGCACAGTCGTACACTAATTAGTGTGAACGCAGTAACCCCACGCCTGTCAATCCCGGACATCAGTGACGCCGGTCACGCTCCGGATGCGGCGGGTGCGGGATCTCGGTGAATACACTCGACGCCGTGACGGAGCCGGTGGAGACGCGAGCGCAGCGCAAGGAGCGCACCCGCCAGGCACTGCTCGATCGCACGCTCGACCTCCTGGCGGACCGCAGTTTCGCGAGCGTCAGCCTGCGCGAAGTCGCGCGCGCGGCCGGGATCGTGCCGACCGCCTTCTACCGCCACTTCGCGTCGATGGACGAACTGGGCGTGGTCCTCGCCGAGGACAGCATGCGGGTGTTGCGCCGGATGCTGCGCGACGCCCGACGCACACCCAGCACCAAGAACGCGACGGCCTCGCTCGACATTCTCGTCCGCCAGGTGCGCGCGCACGAGGCGGAGTTCCGCTTCATCGCCCGCGAGCGGTACGGCGGCGTCACCGAGGTCCGACGCGCGATCGCCACCGAACTGCGCCTGTTCGTCAGCGAACTCACGATCGACCTGTCCCGCATGCCGGGGCTCACCGACTGGGACGTCGAGGATCTCGAGATGGCCGCCGACCTCATCGTGCAGGCGATGCTCGCCGCGGTGATCGACCTGCTCGAGGTGGACCGTCCGGGGTCGGCCGACGAACGCGCGGTGATCGAGCGGGCCGAGAAGCAGTTGCGGCTCATCATGCTCGGCATCGGGAGCTGGAAGCCCACGCGCGCGTAGCGGTTCGGCTACCGTGGCCACCATGACAGCCGACGCGCGCCATGACCGAGTTCGCCTGGGCGACCTGACTTTCGACGTCACCGTCACCGGCCCGGACGACGGTGTGCCGATCGTTGCGCTCCACGGCTTCCCGGAGAGCGCAGCGTCGTGGCGGCCGATCACGCCGCGACTCGTCCGCGCCGGATTCCGGGTGATCGCGCCGAATCAGCGGGGATACTCCCCCGGCGCTCGCCCCGAGGCGGTCGAGGACTACCGGTTCGACCACCTCGTCGCCGACGTCGTCGGACTGCTCGACGCGTACGACCTCGACTCGGCCCACCTGGTGGGTCACGACTGGGGTGCGGCCGTCGCGTGGCAGGTGGCGGGCCGGCACCCGGAGCGGATCCGCAGCCTCACGGCGGTGTCGGTGCCGCACGCGGCGGCCTTCGGATGGGCGCTGCGCAATGACGCCGACCAGCAGCGGCGGTCCGGCTACATGAGACAGTTCCGCACCGAGAGCAACTCCGAAGCCGTTCTGCTCGAGGAGAACTCACGGCGCCTACGGGCGGTCTTCGGCGACGGCAACGACCCCGATCTGGTCGAGGAACACGTCCGGCTGCTGTCGGAGCCGGGCGCCCTGACGGCCGCGATGAACTGGTACCGGGCGTTGGTCCACGAGTTCGGCGACCTGCCGCCGGTGCGGGTCCCCACCACGTACGTGTGGAGCACCGCGGACCCCGCCATCGGCCCGGCGTGCGCGGAGCGCTGCAGCGACTTCGTCGACGCGCCGTACCGTTTCGTCGTGCTCGAGGGCGGTAGTCACTGGATCCCCGAGGAGAACGCCGACGCGCTGGCCGACGCGATCCTCGCCCGGGCAGCCCAGAGCTGACGGCCCGGCCGTCACCCGCCGAGGAACACCTCGAGTTCGTCCACCACCGCATCGAGCGGCGCCGACGTGCCCTGCGCCTGCGCCATCACCAGCGCGCCCTCGAGCGCGCTCACCACGAGCACCGCCAACGACGCCGACCGTTCCTGCGCGACGCCGTCGTCGACAAGCGACCCGGCGATCAGGTCGCACCATTCGGAGAACGTCGCGCCCGCCACCTCGCGTGCGCCGTGTTCGGTGCCGAGCGCGGCCGCGACGATCGGACACCCGGCGGCGAAGTCGGTGGCCTCGAGCCCACGACGCCACAGGTCCACCAGCGCGCGCAGCGCCGAGACGGTGTCACCGGCCTCGAGAACGCGGGCGACGCCCCGACCCAGGTAGGACGCGGCGGATCGGGTCGCCTCCTCCACCAGCTGGGACTTCCCGTTCGGGAAGTGGTGGTAGATCGAGCCGCGCGGGGCACCGCTGTGGGCGAGGACGTCGGCGAATGACGTCGCGGCCACACCCTGCTCGCGGATGAGCGCGACGGCGCTGTCGATCATGGCCGCGCGCGGACCGTTCACGGGATCGCTTCGCCTCGCCATGTCGTCGCCCTTCCGTCGATCACACTGTTGCCGTCCAGTTCTATGTATGTTGTCATACCTAGAACCGGATCGTCACCCACCAGGAGCAGCCGTGACCCAGATCGTCGCACCCCCGCACCCGTTCGACGCGGCCGTCGAACTCAGCGCGTTCGACGCAGGCCGGTCGCACGGTCACACCGACCCGGCCTACGCGAACATGGTGGGCCCGTTCGGCGGCATCACCGCTGCAACCCTGCTCCGCGCGGCGCAGCAGCACCCCGAGCGTCTGGGCGAGCCACTCTCCCTCACGGTGAACTTCGCCGGCCCGATCGCCGACGGCCCGTTCGAGGTCACCGCCCGCCCCACCCGCACCAACCGCTCCACCCAGCACTGGAACATCGAGCTGACCCAGGACGGCGTCGTCACCACCACCGCCACCGCGGTGTTCGGCATCCGCCGCGAGACATGGACCTCCACGGACATCACGCCACCCGCCGTTCCCGCGGCCGATGCCGTTGCGGTCCAGGGGTTCCCCGACTTCATCGCGTGGGCCCGCAACTACGAGATGCGGTTCGTCGAGGGCGCGATCCCCGACGTCGCGGACGACACCGCCGGCGAGCAGTCCGACTCGACGACGACGTTGTGGGTCCGCGACAACCCGCCCCGCGCACTGGACTTCCCCGCCCTGGCATCGCTGTGCGACGTGTTCTACCCGCGCGTGTTCCTGCGCCTGGGCCGGATGCTGCCGGCCGGAACGGTATCGCTGACCGTGTACTTCCACGCCGATGCGGCGATGCTCGCCGCGCAGGCCGACGAGGCCGTCCTCGGCACCGCCCGCGCCCAGAACTTCGGCAACGGCTACTTCGACCAGTCCGGCGAGATCTGGGGACGCGACGGCGTCCTGCTCGCCACCACCCACCAGTTGGTCTACTTCAAGTCCTGACGCCCCGTCCTTCTGGCCGAATGTCACACGCGTTCAGTCGGACTGAACCGATGTGACATTCGGCCCGGTGCGCGGCCCGGGGTCCCGCTCGGGCGGGCGGACCATCAACAGCGCCGCCAGGCCGATACCGAGGACCACGAGCAGACCGACGATGCCGGCCCGATCGGCGCCGAACCACCACGCGAAGAAGCCGAACAGCGTCGGCGCGAGGAACGAGACCGCGCGGCCGGTGGTTGCGTACAGCCCGAACAGCTGCCCCTCGCGTCCGGGCGGGGTGATCCTCGCGAGGAACGTACGCGACGACGACTGCGCCGGTCCGACGAACAGGCACAGCAGCAGGCCGAAGATCCAGAACATCAACGTGCCTGAGACGGCGAGCAACACGGTGCCGACCACCAGCATCGCGATCAGCGAACCGGCGATCACCACCTTGGGGCCGATCCGGTCGTCGAACCGTCCGGCCACGATGGCGCCGAGGGCGGCGACGACGTTGGCGGCGACACCGAACAGCAGCACACTGTCCGACGCCATTCCGTACACGTTGACGGCCAGCACCGCGCCGAAGGTGAAGACGCCGGCCAGGCCGTCGCGGAACAGCGCGCTCGCCACGAGGAACCAGACGGTGCGCCGGTCGGCGGCCCACAGTTCCTTCAGATCGCGCCACAGCACCCGGTACGACTCGACCAAGCCCGCCTTCGCGGCACCGGGGTCGGCCGCGGTGCGCGGCACCTCGGGGACCGCGAGCAGCACCGGGATCGCGAACACGAGGAACCATACCGCCGCAAGCAGTGCGACGAGCCGGATGTTGAGGCCGCCGTCGGTGCTCAGCCCCAGGAGACCGCGGGTGTCGCCGTCGCCGGCGATGAACCCGAAGTAGCAGACCAGCAGCAGCACGATGCCGCCGAAATAGCCCATGGCCCAGCCGAACCCGGATACCCGGCCGATGTTCTCGGGAGTGGACACCTGCCGCATCATGGCGTTGTACGGCACGCCGGCGAGTTCGAAGATCACCGATCCGACGCCGAGCAGCACCAGTCCCAGCCACAGGTAGTGGTAGTCGTCGACGACGAAGAACATGCCCGCCATCGCGGCGACCGTGAAGAACGTCAGCACCGCCAGGGAGCGTTTGCGCCGACCGGCGGCGTCGAACCGCTGGCCGCTCACGGGCGCGAGGACGGCGATGAAGAAGCCGGCGATACCGAGCGACCACCCGAGCCACGTGCTCGCGGATATCGATCCGGGCAGATCGTCGCCGACGGCGTCGGTGAGATAGACCGAGAAGACGAAGGTGACGACGACGGCGTTGAACGCTGCCGAGCCCCAGTCCCACAAGCCCCACGCGGCGACCTGACGACGGGTCGCCGCCTGCCCGATGCCGGCGCCCCCAACCACTTCGGTGCTCATGGCGGCGAGCCTACGTAGTCGGACGTGCCCTGCACGGTGACACACCCGCACGCCGGTCGAATTCGAAACAAACACGAGGTGGACATCGAAATCCATACTTCCATCAAATCTCTCGGATCAATTCAATTTCGCGACTCGAAAACCGCCCCGACAATTCTTGCGTGTTACACTGCCTGGCGACTGATGGGAATGCGTCGACGAACCCGCGCACAACTGCGTGGACGCCCGATCCGGAACACGTCGACCCTCGTGAACGAACGGCGAATACTCGCGTTTCGTGCACACCGCACGACCGTCGACGCGGGAAACTCCCGCGCCGCCGGCGTCGCGTGCCGCCACCGGCCCCGTCGGTCCACGAGCCGTGTCGAGGGACACGACCCGCTCGCGCGGAACAGTTTTCGCGTTCACCCGGAGCGGACATCGCTGCGCCGCGGCGCCGGTAGGACGACGCAGATGCGCCCGTCGACCAGTACAGACACCCCTCGGTCTCGCCTGCTCGCATCAAAGATTCGCGAGCCGCATTCTCGCGAAGAAATGTCAAGGAGGTAACGAATGGACGTACCCGAACTCGTCCAATTCAGCGCCGTGGCGATTATTCTGCTACTAGTGTTCTTCTACGGCGGAACATTTCTCATCTCCCTCCGCATCGGCCGGAAGAGGGAAAACGCCGACAACTTCATGACGGCCGGAAACCAGGTCGGTTTCGGCATCTCCGCGGCCAGCATGACGGCCACCTGGATCTGGGCATCGTCGATGTACGCATCGGCGACTGGCGCCCCGGGCCCACACCCTCGCGGAGATCATGTACGCCCGGCACGGGCGATCGAGCCAGCTCATGCTGGCCGGATCCAACGTCGTCGGCAGCCTCATCAGCCTGATTTCGAACTTCATCGCGGGCGGCGTACTCATCTCCCTGCTGTCACCGCTCAACTTCATCCAGGGTGCGCTCGTCATCGCGGGCGGTGTGCTGCTGTACACGTTGTGGTCGGGATTCCGGGCCTCCGTGTTGACCGACGTGATCCAGTTACTGGGCATGCTCGGCGCCGTCGCCATCCTGATCCCGATCGTCTTCTTCGCCGCGGGATTCCCGGCAGCGTTCGAGACGGGTGCCGCGAATCTGACTCCCGCCCAGGGCAACTTCTTCTCGAGTGAGGCGTTCTTCAATCAGGGCGCCCCCTACATCGCCGCCGTCCTCGCCTACGCGATCGGAAACCAGACCATCGCGCAGCGACTGTTCGCGGTCCGCGAGGACCTCATCAAACCGACGTTCATCACCGCCGCGGTCGGATACGGCGCCACGGTGATCGGCATCGGCATGTTCGGCGTCCTCGCGTTGTACCTGGGCATCGATCCGCTGGACGGGGACGTCAACAACCTCATTCCGCAGATGGCGGGCACCTACCTGCCGGCGGTACTGGTCGCACTGTTCTTCCTGCTCATCCTCGGAGCCTTGTCGTCCACCGCGGACTCCGATCTGGCGGCGCTGTCGTCGATCGTCATGACCGACGGGTACGGCCACACCGTCGCCGTCCGAGCGGCCGCCGATCCACGCCGGATGCTGCTGATCGGCCGCGCCACCATGGTCGTCGCGACCGCGCTGGCCGTGGCGTTCGCGAGCATGCGACTCAACATTCTCGATCTCCTGGTGTTCGTCGGCGCCCTGTGGGGCGCGCTGGTCTTCCCGGTGATCGCGAGCTTCTACTGGAACAAGTTCTCCAACAAGGCGTTCACGATCTCGACCCTCGCCGCAGTGGCCACGTTCCTGCCGGTGCGCTTCGGTTGGTTCCCCACCGACGGGGCGAGTGGGTTCCTCATCGATGTCGTGTCCGTCGTCGGCGTCGGTGTGGTGCTCGCCCTGATGGCCTTCGGGTTCTTCGGACTGCGCGTCGCGAAGATCGTCGGCGCGGTCGCGATCCTCGTGGTCGCGCCCTTCGGCATCGGCTTCCTGCACGACTACGCCACCCTGAGCGGCTCACTCGTCGCGTACGCCGTGAGCACGGTGGTCTGTTACGTGATGTCGGTGCGCAACCCCGAATCGTTCGACTTCGCGACGATCAAGGAACGGGTCGGCGACTTCGACAGCGAGCCTGGGTCCACCGACATCGACGACGACCGTCCGTCGCTGGGGGAAGCGGCCGTCCGGGACTGACCGCTCCGAACCGGCCCCGGCTCGATCCGACTGCAGACTCGATCCGATTACAGAGGAGTACCTGTGAACACCGTGTTCCTGACCGTCTACGTCCTGATATGGCCGATCGTCGTCGCCGCGACACTGTTCGTCATCACCCGCGGCGCCGTCCGCGAGTGGGCCGCCGCCCGCAGGAAGGGCGAGCGCCTCGTCTGACCCGACGCGCGTGACCACGGGGTGTCCCGGACCGAACAAGGTCCGGGGCACCCCGTACGCGTTATACGCACAGTTGCATATTCACCTCGTTGCATACAGACTGGGGACGTGGCACTCGAACACGCGATCCTCGTCTCCCTCAGCGAGCAGTCCGGCTCCGGATACGAACTCGCGCGCCGATTCGACAAGTCGATCGGCTTCTTCTGGAGTGCCACCCACCAGCAGATCTACCGCGTACTCAAGCGGATGGACGACGCCGGCTGGGTCACGGGAGAGGCGATCGCACAGGACGGCCGCCCGGACAAGAAGGTGTACCGCGTATCCAGCGCGGGCCGGGCCGAGCTGGCCCGCTGGATCGCCGAGCCCACCGAGCCCGGCCACCTGCGCAACGAACTCGCCGTGAAGATCCGCGGCGCCGCGTACGGCGACATGGCGTCGCTCATCGCAGAGGTGCGCCGGCACCGCGACGAGCACGTCGCACGCCTGGACCTGTACCGCAGGATCCAGGACCACGACTTTCCCGAATCCCGCCGTCGCGCTGGGTCCGTCCTGCACCAGTACCTCGTCCTGCGCGGCGGCATCCGCGTCGAGGAAGGGTTCGTCGGCTGGTGCACCGAGGTGCTCGCCGCCCTCGAATCCGAACAGCATCCCGATTCTTCTTCACAGCCCTGACCTGACCGAAAGGCCCGGCATGACTTCCCAGTTCCCGCATCTGCTCTCGCCACTCGACCTCGGATTCACGACGCTGAGGAATCGCGTGATCATGGGGTCGATGCACACCGGCCTCGAGGACCGCGCGAAGAACACCGCCCGTCTGGCCGAGTTCTACGCCGAACGCGCCCGCGGCGGCGTCGGCCTCATCGTCACCGGCGGCTACGCCCCCAACCGGACGGGCTGGCTGCTGCCCTTCGGCGCGAAGCTCACCAACCGGTTCGAGGCCCGTCGGCACCGCGTCATCACCCACGCCGTCCACGACGAGGGCGGCAAGATCGCGCTGCAGATCCTGCACGCCGGCCGGTACAGCTACCAGCCGCTGAGTGTGTCCGCGTCGTCGATCAAGGCGCCCATCAACCCGTTCCGGCCGCGGCGCCTGACGAGCCGTGGCGTGCGCTGGCAGATCCGCAACTTCGTCCGCTGTGCCCGTCTGGCCCGTTCGGCCGGGTACGACGGCGTCGAGATCATGGGCGGCGAGGGCTACTTGATCAACCAGTTCCTGTCCGAGC
The DNA here is from genome assembly GCF_003350365.1 of Rhodococcus sp. AG1013. Lineage (NCBI taxonomy): Bacteria > Bacillati > Actinomycetota > Actinomycetes > Mycobacteriales > Nocardiaceae > Rhodococcus > Rhodococcus sp. AG1013. The sequence continues at coordinate 50,042 of NZ_QQAT01000027.1, read as the reverse complement.
GCACCAACCGTCGCACCGACGAGTGGGGCGGCACCCCCGAGAAGCGTCGCCGGATGGCTGTCGAGATCGTGCGCCGCACCCGCGCCGCCGTGGGCCCGCACTTCATCATCCTGTTCCGGCTGTCGATGGCCGACCTCGTCGAGCGTGGACAGAGCTGGGACGAGATCGTCGCGCTCGCACAGGAAGTCGAGGCCGCCGGCGCCACCATCATCAACACCGACATCGGCTGGCACGAGTCGCGGGTGCCGACGATCGTGACGTCGGTACCGCGCGCAGCGTTCGCCGACATCACCGACAAACTCGCGAAGCACGTGTCCATCCCGGTCGCGGCGTCCAACCGCATCAACATGCCCGAGACCGCCGAGGAGATCCTCACCCGCGGCGACGCCCGGCTGATCTCGATGGCCCGGCCGATGCTCGCCGACCCCATGTGGGTCCGCAAGGCCGAGGCCGGCGCACCCGACGAGATCAACACCTGCATCGCCTGCAACCAGGCGTGCCTCGACCACGCGTTCGTCAACAAGCACGTCTCGTGCCTGCTCAATCCGCGTGCGGGGCGCGAGACCGAGCTGGTCCTGCTGCCGACGCGACGAAAGAAGACCCTCGCGGTCGTCGGCGCCGGACCGGCCGGACTGTCGGCGGCACTCAACCTCGCGCAACGCGGCCACACCGTCACCCTGTTCGAGGCACGTGACGACATCGGCGGCCAGTTCGGTATCGCGCAGAGGATCCCCGGCAAGGAGGAGTTCGCGGAGACCATCCGCTACTACCGCCGCCAACTCGACCTCGCGGGTGTCGACGTCCGGCTCGGCACCCGCGTCACCGCCGCCGACCTGATCGCCTCCGGCTACGACGAGGTGGTCCTCGCGACCGGCGTGACCCCGCGCGTCCCGAACATCCCTGGCGTCGACCACCCGAAGGTGCTGTCGTACGCCGAGGTTGTGCGGGACAGGAAGCCGGTCGGCAGGACGGTCGCGGTGATCGGCGCCGGCGGCATCGGCGTCGACGTAAGCGAATTCCTCACCCACGAGCACTCCCCCACTCTGGACCTGAAGGAGTGGAAGCAGGAGTGGGGCGTCACCGATCCCGAGTCCGCTCCCGGTGCGCTGACGACGCCGCGGCCGTCACCGTCGCCGCGGGAGGTGTACCTGCTGCAACGCAAGCCCGGGCGCATCGGTGCCGGGCTCGCGAAGACCACCGGCTGGGTGCACCGCGCCGCGCTGAAGGCGAAGGGCGTGCACGAACTGTCGGGCGTCAACTACGAGCGCATCGACGACGCCGGTCTGCACATCACGTTCGGCGAGAAGCACGAGCGTCCTCGGACGCTCGACGTGGACACCGTCGTGATCTGCGCGGGGCAGGAGTCGGTGCGCGACCTCGTCGACGAACTGACGGTCGCCGGTGTGACCACGCACATCATCGGCGGCGCCGACGTCGCCGCCGAACTCGATGCCAAACGCGCGATCGAGCAGGGCACCCGGCTGGCGGCGAGCATCTGAGCGCATGACCACCACGAATCCGGGCACCGACTACGCTGCATTCTCGTGAGCCTGCCGAACCCCACCCCAGACGCCCGCGCGGTCGTGACCGGCGCCTCCTCCGGCATCGGCGAGGCCCTCGCCGCCGAACTGGCCGCGCGCGGACACTCGCTGATCCTCGTCGCCCGCCGAGGCGACGTCATGGAGAAGCTCGCCGCCCAGCTGCGCGAGAAGTACGGCGTCGAGGTCGAGGTCCGCGCCGTGGACCTGTCCGACCGCGAGGGCCGCGCCCCGCTGGTGACCGAGCTGTCCGAGCGCGAGATCTCGATCCTGTGCAACAACGCCGGTATCGCGACGTTCGGTCCCGTGAGCGAGCTCGATCCGTCGTACGAGCGCGACCAGGTCGAGCTCAACTCCGTCGCCGTCCACGACCTCACCCTCGCGGTCCTGCCGGGCATGGTGGCGCGCAAGTCGGGCGCGATCCTGATGGTGGGCTCGGCGGCCGGCAACATGCCGATCCCCAACAACGCCACCTACGCCGCCACCAAGGCGTTCGTGAACACGTTCTCCGAGTCGCTGCGCGGCGAACTCAAGGGCAGCGGCGTCAACGTCACGCTGCTCGCGCCGGGCCCGGTGCGCACCGAGACCCCCGACCCCGCCGAGGCGTCGATCGTCGACAAGCTGGTCCCCGACTTCCTGTGGATCTCGAGCGAGTACGTCGCGAAGGTCTCGCTGGACGCGCTGGCCGAGAACAAGATGCGGATCGTGCCGGGCATCCTGAGCAAGGGCATGTCGGTGGCCGGCCAGTACAGCCCGCGCGCCGTCGTCGCCCCGATCGTCGGCACGTTCTACCGGAAACTGGGCGGCTGACGCACCTCGCGTCAACCGCGCGTCAGGGCTCGGGCGGGCGCCGTCAAGCACCCGTCAAGAACCGACCGATGAGCACGGGACCGGCGTAGTCCTGAAGGTGACCCCGCTCCACCCGGATGCGGGCACCCTCAGGAGACGCCGGTGACCCTGCTCGATCTCTTTCCGTCCCTTCGCACGACGATGACGCCGCGACTGGATCCGGCGCTGTGGCCGACCACCACCGACCACGACGACCGGGGCCGGATCCGGGTCGGCGGAGTCGCGCTCGACGACATCGCCGACCAGTTCGGCACACCCACCTACGTCCTCGACGAGACCGACGTGCGGCACCGTTGCCGCGCATACCGCGCCGCGTTCCCCGAGGCCGAGATCGCCTACGCGGGCAAGGCCCTGATGATCCGCGCGGTCGCGGACTGGGTGACCCGCGAGGGGCTGTCGATCGACGTGTGCTCGGCCGGCGAACTCGCGATCGCGCTGTCCGCGGGCGTCGATCCGGCTCGGATCATTCTGCACGGCAACGCCAAGACCGCGACGGAACTGCGGGCCGCGGTGGACGCCGGAGTGGGCCGGATCGTGGTGGACTCTCTCACCGAGATCCGCCTCCTCTCCGCGATCGCGAACCGGCGCGTCCAGGTGCTGGTGCGGGTCACGCCCGGCATCGACATCCACGGCCATCGCGCGGTGGCGACCGGGGTCGACGACCAGAAGTTCGGATTCCCGTTGTCCCACGATCAGGCGGGCGATGCCGCGCGACTGGTCCTCGAGCAGCCGAACCTCGAACTCGTCGGCCTCCATTGCCATCTCGGGTCCCAGATCGCCGACGCCGAGTGCTTCCGGTCCGCCGTCGCCCGGCTGGTCGGGCAGATGGCGCAGATCCGCAGCGATCACGGCATCATCCTCACCACCCTCGACCTGGGCGGCGGACACGCCGTGCCCTATCGCCCCGGCGACCCGGAGTGTGATCCGGCGGTCCTGGCCGCCGTCGTCGACGACGCCCTCGACGACGCCTGCGCGCGCAACCGCTTCCCCCGCCCACAGATCGTGCTCGAACCGGGACGGGCGATCGTCGCCCGGGCCGGGGTCACCCTGTACCGCGTCGTGTCGACGAAGACTCATGCCGGCGGACGCACCTTCGTCGCCGTCGACGGCGGCATGAGCGACAACCCCCGGGTCGCGCTGTACGGCGCCCGGTACGACGTCGTGATCGCCAACCGGCATCCACTGGGCCGCCACACCACGGTGACCGTGGTGGGACGGCACTGCGAGGCCGGCGACGTCGTCGCCGAGGACGTCTCACTCCCCGTCGACCTGCATCCCGGGGACGTCCTCGCCGTGCCGTGCACCGGCGCCTACCACCACAGCCTCGCGTCGACGTACAACGGCGTCGGCCGGCCACCGGTAGTCGCGGTGCGGGACGGGCACATTCGCGAGCTGATCCGCCGCGAGACCGTCGCCGACCTCATGGCGCGCGAATCCGACGCCTGACCGATTCCAGTGAGTGGGATCACATCCGCCACGCGGACCCGCCGGAACTGATAGTGATGCACAACACACTGTTATGTCCACTGGGAGGAACCTGTGAAGACCCGCGGCGCCGTCATCACCGAAGCACCTGGGACCTACAAGGTCGTCGAGCTCGAACTCGCCGGCCCACGACAGAACGAGATCATGGTCAAGATGGTCGCGTCCGGCCTGTGCCACTCGGACGATCACCTCGCCAAGGGCGACCACGCTTACAGCCACCTGCCGATCTGCGGCGGTCACGAAGGCTCCGGCATCGTCGTCGAGGTCGGACCGCACACCGACGGCTGGGAGGTCGGCGACCACGTCATCTTCTCGTTCCTCGCGGGCTGCGGGCGGTGCCGCTGGTGCGCGAAGGGGCTGCAGAACCTCTGCGACCGCGGCGCCACCATCATGAGCGGAAGCCGCCCGGACGATCCGGAGAGCTTCCGGCTCTCGATGGACGGCACCCCCGTGGCGCAGATGTGCGGGCTCGGCACCTTCAGCGAGTACTCCACCGTGCACGTCGATTCCGCGGTCAAGGTCGACAAGGACCTCCCGCTGGACAAGCTCTGTCTCCTAGGGTGCGGTGTCGGTACCGGCTGGGGTGCAGCCGTCAATTCCGCCGAGGTCTATCCCGGCCACACGGTCATCGTGATGGGTATCGGCGGGATCGGCATCAACGCCGTCCAGGGCGCGGCTCACGCCGGCGCGGCGCACATCATCGCCGTCGACCCGGTCGAGTTCAAGCGCACCACCGCCCTCGAACTCGGCGCCACCCACGCGGTCGCGACGATGGAGGAGGCCACCGAGATCGCCCGATCGTTCACCAATGGTCAGGGCGCGGACTCCGCGATCGTGACGGTCGGCGTGACCACTGGTGAGCATGTGGCGCAGGCATTTTCGTCCATCCGCAAGGCGGGCACCGTCGTCGTCACCGGTCTCGGCAAGGGCACCGACATCGGCATCCCGGTCAGCCTGCTCGAGCTCACGCTCTACCAGAAGCGCATCCAGGGTTCGCTGTTCGGCGCGTCCGCGCCGAGCGCCGACATCCCGTGGATGGTCGAGCTGTACCGCAGCGGCAAGCTCGAGCTCGACAAACTGATCACCACCACCTACACGCTCGACAACATCGCCCAGGGGTACATCGACATGCACGAGGGCAAGAACATCCGCGGCGTCGTCCTGTTCGACTGACCGCCACCTCGGTGCCGGGCGCACTCACCTCCGTCGCCTGCGCCCGGTACCGAAGATGCTCCGCGAGATCTCCCGCCCGGCAGCCGACGCCGCCGACCGGAGGAAACTCTTGACCGCCGTGTTGCCGAGGATCTGCTCGGCAACACTCGGCCCCTCGTTCGGGGCGGGCGGCGGCGGCAGATCCGGAAGGTCCGGCAAGGGCGGCACATCCAACGTCGGGTCGAGGTTCGGCGCGCCCGCGACCTTCGCCGTCAGCAATTCGTACGCCGACTCCCGGTCCACGGTGTGCCCGTACTTCGCCTGCAACCCGCTGGCGCCGGACGCCGCCCGGATCCCGTCGTCGCCGATCGTGTCCATCAGCGACCGCGGCGGCCGGATCCTCGTCCACGCCACCGGAGTCGGAGCGCCCTTCTCCGAGAGCACGGTGACGATCGCCTCACCGGTCCCCAGCGAGGTGAGCGCCTTCTCGAGGTCGTAGTGCGCGGTCTTCGGATACGTACGGACCGTCTTGGTCAGTGCCTGCTGGTCGTCCGGGGTGAAGGCGCGCAGCGCGTGCTGGACCCGCGCACCGAGCTGCGAGAGCACGGCATTGGGGACATCGGTGGGCAACTGGGTGCAGAAGAAGACGCCGACGCCCTTCGACCGGATCAGCTTGACCGTCTGCTCCACCTGCGCCAGGAACGCCTTGGACGCGTCCTTGAAGAGCAGGTGTGCCTCGTCGAGGACGAAGACCAGCTTCGGCTTGTCGAGGTCGCCTTCCTCCGGCAGCGTCTGGAACAGGTCGGCCAGCACCCACATCAGGAACGTCGAGAACATCGCCGGACGCGCGGCCTGCGCGCCGAGTTCGAACAGCGTCACCACCCCGCGCCCGTCGGCGCCCACCCGCAGCAGATCCTCGGTCTCGAACTCGGGCTCACCGAAGAAGGTGTCACCGCCGTCGGCCTCGAGATTGACCAGCGCGCGCAGGATCACACCCGCGGTGGCCGCCGACACGCCCCCGATGCCCTTGAGGTCGGCCTTGCCCTCGTCGGACGTGAGATGCGCGATCACCGCGCGCAGGTCCTTCAGATCCAGCAGGGCGAGCCCCCGGGTGTCGGCCCAGTGAAAGATCAGCCCCAGCGTCGACTCCTGGGTCTCGTTGAGTCCGAGGACCTTGCTGAGCAGGATCGGCCCGAAACTCGTGACGGTGGCACGCACCGGGATCCCGATGCCCTCGGTTCCCAGCGACACGAACTCGACCGGGTAGCCGGTGGGCACCCAGTCCGGGTCCCCGGTCTCCGCGGCTCGACCGGTGATCTTGTCGTTCGATTCCCCCGGCGCGGACAGCCCGGACAGGTCGCCCTTGACGTCCGCCATCACGACGGGAACACCTGCCGCCGAGAGCTGTTCGGCGATGCCCTGCAGTGTCTTCGTCTTGCCCGTGCCAGTGGCGCCGGCGATCAGTCCGTGGCGGTTGACGGTCGCCAGCGGAATCCGCACGCGGGCACGTGCATCCACTGCACCGTCGACGACGACCGCCCCGAGCTCGAGGGCCGCTCCCTCCGACGCGTATCCGGACGCGATCTCGGCGGTGGCGCCGAACCCCTCGGCCGAACCCCCATTGTCCGGACCGGCCTTCGCGCCTTCACACTCCGCCCGCTCCGCGTCGGCCGCCTCACGCTCGGCCGCCTCACGCTCGGCCGCTTCCGCAGCCGCTGCCGCTTCCGCAGCGACGCGAGCCGCCTCCTCGGCGGCCGCTTTCGCGATCCGAGCCTTCTCCGCCGGCGTCGGGTCAACCGTCATGTGGTGTCCTCCTCGAGCAGAAAGCGTGCGGGAAGTTCTCCACCGTGGACAATATCCCGCCCGGGCGTGACTACTGTGTTTCTCGTGCAGGACAAATTGGTATGGATCGATTGTGAAATGACGGGCCTTCGGCTCGGTACGGACAAGCTCATCGAGATCGCTGCATTGGTGACCGACAGCGACCTCAACATCCTGGGTGAAGGCGTGGACATCGTGATCCACGCCGACGACGACGCTCTGGCGGACATGCCCGACGTCGTGACCCAGATGCACGCCAAGTCCGGACTGACCGAAGAGGTACGCGCGTCGACGGTGACCGTCGCCGAGGCGGAACAGATGGTGCTCGCCTACATCCGCGAGCACGTGCCCGTCGCCGGCACCGTGCCGCTGGCAGGCAACTCCATCGCGACCGACCGCGGCTTCATCGCCCGGGACATGCCCGAACTGGACGGGCACCTGCACTACCGCATGATCGACGTCAGCTCGATCAAGGAGCTGTGCCGCCGCTGGTACCCGCGGATCTACTTCGGCCAGCCGGAGAAGGGCCTCTCGCACCGGGCCCTCGCGGACATCAAGGAATCGATCCGCGAACTGCAGTACTACCGGCGCACCGCGTTCGTGGCGGATCCGGGCCCCTCGACCACCGAGATCGCGGCCGTCGCGAAGGAGTTGGGACCGGCCTGACCAGCCGATTGGCACTTTCCTCGATCGACAGGCTAATATTCATCTCGCTGCAGCAACCGGTTCCGCCGGAAGCGACAGCGATGGTGACTGTAGTTCAGTTGGTAGAGCACCAGGTTGTGATCCTGGCTGTCGCGGGTTCGAGTCCCGTCAGTCACCCCGAAGAAAAGCCCCCGGCATCGCCGGGGGCTTTTCTCGTTTCTCCGGCGGCACCTCACCCTCACGTCGTGCGCTCCGCCGCCACCGCGCGTTCTGCGCACCGATCGCCCGCCGAGGCCCTCCGAAGTCCGCCGCATACACAAAAGGCGAGATAGCAACGCCGGCGTGATGCAGTTCACTTTTCAAGTACCCGGTGACACACACAAATCGCCCTGAACAGGAAAAACTCACAAGTCCCACTCAGTGGGACCTCCAATTAACCGTTTGTTCATCCGGCCCCTACTGTGACGCACAGCATCTTTGATGCAGCGGCATGACACATGCCACGCCCCCCAATCCGCATCACATGAAGGAGCTTCACAATGGGTTCTTCCGACTCCGACCTCGCCCTGATCAAGCAGATCCAGCCGGTCATCACCGGCATCGGCGGCGCTCTTGCCGGCGTCGGCGCAATCCTGGGCCTGGTCGGTGCACTGAACGCCCTCTTCCCCGCGTAGAGGTCGACACACAGACTGCTCCACGAGAAGCGGCCGGCACCCGATGGGTGCCGGCCGCTTCTTGCTGTGTCTCACGCCACGATCTTGCAGACGCGTCGCGACAGGTACTAGTCGAACAGCGTCGGCGAGTCGCCGCTGTCCGCGTCGTCTACCGAACGTGCGGCGCGCGCACCTGGTTCAGCCTTACGCACCACGGTCAGCGTCGTCGTCCGACGCGAGAGCCGGTGCCCATCCGCGTGTTCGAGCAACGCCATGCCATGCCGGACCTCGAGAACAGTCCACGGGCCCGCATGGCCCGCCGCCTGAACGAGATCCCCGACTCCCACCGCTACCACGCTCAGCTCCCGTTCCTTCGGACGATTCGGTCACACCCAGAATAATCGCCCGCTACGCGTTGCCGGCCCGCCAGGTCTCCCAGGGGATGTTCCAGTCCCCGAGTCCGTCGGTGCCCGACAGGGTGCCGCCCACCGTGTTCTTGACCAGGACGATGTCGCCACGCTTGGTGTTGTCGTAGATCCACTTCGCGTTGGAGGGGCTCATGTTCAGGCAGCCGTGACTGGTGTTGGTGTTGCCCTGCTCGCCGAGGGACCACGGCGCGGAGTGGAAGAAGATGCCGCTGTACGACATTCGCGTGGCCCAGTCGACCGGCGTCTTGTAGCCGTCCGGCGAATTCACCGGGACACCGTAGGTCGACGAATCCATCACCAGGTGATCGAACCGGTCTCCGACGATGTAGACCCCGTTGTCCGTGGGGGTGCTGTTCTTGCCCATCGACGTCGGCATCGTCTTGACGTCGCGACCGGACACGTTGACGGTGACCTGCTTGGTCTCGTCGTCGGCGGTGATGACCACGGCGTCGCCGATCGTGAACGACGAGTGCACGTCCTCCTGCCCGAACAATCCCTTGCCGAGATCTCGGCCGTACGCCTTGACGTCGACGGTGACCGTGGTGCCCGGCGCCCAGTAGTTCTGCGGCCGCCAGCGCACCTCACGATTGTTGAGCCAGTAGAAGGCGCCCTCGACCGGCGGCGCGGTGACGATCTCGATCGCGCCCTCCGCAGCCTTGCGGTCGGGGATGTTCTCGTCGAACTGGATCGCGACGGGCTGGCCGATACCGACGACGCTGCCGTCGCCGGGCATCACGTACGGCTTGGTGAGGTTCCCGGGGGCACTGGTCGTGAACGACAGAGTGGTCGATGTCGAGCCACCGAGTCCGTACGCGTCAGCCTGGAGCGTGTACTTGCGGTTGTATCCGAGTGGTTCGGTGTTGGTCCACGACAGCCCGTCCGGAGCCACCGCTCCGGCGACCGTCTTGCCGTCCGGGTTGCGCAGCGCCACGTTCGCCAACCGGCCGTCGGCCACCCGGACCGAGACCGGGTCGCCGGGCGAGAAGCCCACGGCGCCGTCCACGACGGTGGTGGTGAGCTTCGGCTGGATCAATGCGACGAGCGGATTGGAGTCGACCGGCCCGGTATCGGAAGTGGAGGCGCCGGCCGCACCGGTCGAGATGGTGCACCCCGTGACGAGCATCACCATCCCCAGAGCCGCTGCGACCACTGCCGCGGCGGCAGGCAGCCTCGATCTCGTCGCTCCACCCCCGCGCCGACGACCCTCACCGCGACTGACCTTCATGAAAACCCCACTTCACACTGCACACCTACCGAGGCAAGTCCCTTCGACCCACCCCACCCACGTGCCGACCCGACAATCCCTCCGGCACCCGCGCTCCTGCATGATGCCAGGTTCGCGCAGCCGACTTCCCCGACGTGCCGGACACGTGAGTAACGGTCGAATACCAATCGCCACCTGCGGCTCGAGGGTTACAGGACCACTGATTTGCTTTCGCTCGAAGCCGTCCGCTAATGTTCTCCTCGCACCGAACGAGGGACACCTCGCGACGAGCAATGCGCCTATAGCTCAGTTGGTAGAGCAAGTGACTCTTAATCACTGGGTCCGGGGTTCGAGTCCCTGTGGGCGCACGCTAGTTCACTAGCAGCCGGTTCTCCGGCAAAATGGGCATGCGCCTATAGCTCAGTTGGTAGAGCAAGTGACTCTTAATCACTGGGTCCGGGGTTCGAGTCCCTGTGGGCGCACCGTGAAAGGCCCCCGCACATCATGTGCGGGGGCCTTTCGTCGTTTCCGATCGAAGGCTCGATGCCTCCGAAACGACGAACGGGACGTCAGGTCACACGATCCCGGGGAATGTGTGACCTGACGTCCCGTTCGAGCTGCCGGACCTGGTCCGGTCGCGTCAGCGGAAGATCTTGCGCAGCACCAGCAACCCGACGACAGCACCGGCACCGATGAGCGCCGCCTTCACGGCGGGCTCGTTCAACTTCGCGAGGACACTCTGCTTGGTCGTCTCGACGAGCCGCTTGGGGTTGGTGCGGACGGCGAGCACGTCGAGTGTCTGCGCGAGTTGATTGCGGGCGTTCTCGATGTCCCGCTCGATGCTCTCGGTGTCCCTGGGCACGTGTCCTCCAACTGGTTCGAATCGGTGCGGCTGTGATGCTGCTGTGCCGGTCACGCTACCGGCACAGCTCGACACAACCGTAGAGCAGAAGGGAGTGCGGGGCGTCGTGCGGACCGTCGCTCGTGCCGTCCGCGCCCGTCCGCGGTCGGCCACAGCCGTCGGGGGCCTTGGGTAGCCTCAGTCGCTGTGACCGAGAACAGGCTCGCCCCCGGCGACATCGCACCCGACTTCACCCTGCCCGACGCCGACGGCAACGAGGTGTCGCTCGCCGACTACCGCGGCCGCAAGGTGATCGTGTACTTCTATCCCGCCGCGAGCACGCCGGGCTGCACCAAGCAGGCGTGCGACTTCCGCGACAGCCTCGCCGAACTCAACGAGGCCGGCCTGGACGTCGTCGGCATCTCCCCCGACAAGCCCGCCAAGCTCGCGAAGTTCCGCGACAACGAGGGCCTGACCTTCCCGCTGCTGTCGGATCCCGAGAAGACGACGCTCACCGCGTGGGGCGCGTTCGGCGAGAAGAAGATGTACGGCAAGGTCGTCCAGGGCGTCATCCGCTCGACGTTCCTCGTCGACGAGAACGGCAAGATCGAGGTGGCCCAGTACAACGTGCGCGCCACCGGCCACGTCGCCAAGCTCCGCCGCGACCTGTCGGTCTGACGCCGCCCCGTCAGCCGAGGCCCTGTAGGAACAGGGCCTCGGCGACGGCCAGATTCTCGATCTCCGACGGGTCAACGCTCTCGTTGGGCGCGTGGATCAGCGCCCGCGGCTCCTCGACACCCATCAGCACGATCTCGGCGTCCGGGAGCTGTCCGGCCAAGGTGTTGCACAGCGGGATCGTGCCGCCCTGCCCCGCCACCGCCACGTCGGCGCCGAACGCCTCCGCGAGCGCGGACGTCAGAGCGGTGTAGCCGGGCCCGGACGTCTTCGCCCGGAACGGCGACCCGACCGCCTCACGTTCCACCGTCACGTGGGCGCCCCACGGCGCCGCTTTCTCGAGATGCGCGATGAGCGCGTCCTGCGCCTTGTGCGGATCCATCCCCGCCGGCACTCGCAGATTGAGCCGGGCCGACGCCCGCGGCTGGATCGCCGCCGCGGACCCGACGACCGGCGGAGCGTCGATCCCGAGGATCGTCAGCGCCGGACGCGCCCACACCGCGTCCGCGACCGAGCCCGAACCGGTGAGCCGGACCCCGTCCAACACGCCGGCATCCGCCCGGAACTGGTCCTCCGGATAGTCCACACCGTCCCAGTCCTGCGCGGTGTCGAGCCCGTCGACGACGGTGTTGCCGCCGTGGTCCCGCAACGTGGAGAGCATCTGGACGAGCGCGGCCAGAGCGTCCGGCGCGGAACCGCCGTACATGCCCGAATGCAGTTCGCCCGCGAGGGTTTCCACATGCACCACGACGTTCGCGATTCCCCGCAGACTCGTCGTGAGGGTGGGCCGGCCGACTGCGACATTGCCGGTGTCCGCGATCACGACCACGTCCGCGGCGAACAGTTCGGGCCGCTGCTCGACCAGATCCTCGAGCCCCCCGCCGCCCATCTCCTCGGAGCCCTCCGACACGATCCGGATCCCCACGGGCAGCGGCTCCCCTGCTCCCGCGAGCGCCCGCAGCGCGAGCAGGTGCATGACGACATTGCCCTTGCAGTCCGCGGCACCGCGCCCGTACCACCGGCCCTCGCGCTCGGTGAGTTCGAACGGCGGCGTCGCCCACAGCGCCTCGTCGCCCGCAGGCTGGACGTCGTAGTGGCTGTAGAGCAGCACCGTCGGCGCACCCTCGGGTCCCGGCTGATGCCCGACGACCGCGCGGGAACCGTCGGACGTCCCGATCAGTTCGACGTGGCCGATCCCGGCCGCCCGGAAGGCGTCGGCGACCCAGTTCGCGGCGGCGGCGCACTGCTCGGGCGGGGCCTGCCTCGGATCCGCGATGGACCGCAATGCCACGAGCGCGGCGAGTTCGTCACGCGCGGTCGGCATCAGCTCCCGAACCCGGGCCCGGATCTCGTCCGACTTCTGCACCACCACGGCCACCTCCAGCATTCTCGACGCGTCGCATCCGAGCCTACGAGCCGGAGACGGCCGACGTGGCGTACTGCCGCTAGGTGTCGTACTGCGCCACGAGACGTTCGACGCCATCGAGGAGCAGCGACAGCGCGAACCGGAAATCGGCGTCCTGCCAATCGACGTCGTCCTCCGCGAACGCACCGCTGTCCAGCGCCGACATCAGGGCCGGAAACTGCGCCGGGTCGAGGACCCTCGGCAGGATGCTGGCGTAGTTGTCCGCTTCCACGTCGGGGACCAGATCGATGGTGAACCGGGCCCGGCCGATGACGTGTACCGAGACGTTCAGCGCAACCTGCACCTTGAGCGGCTCGGGCAGCGCCGTCGATGCCAGAGTTCCGAGAGCAGCCTCGAGCCACGCGATGTTGTTCGGCCCGAGAGGGGCCCCGCTGATCGGCAGGTGCAGCCACCACCGGTGGCGCATGAGCGTGTCGTACTCGGCGCGCGCCCACACCTCGAGCCCCTCCCGCCACGACAGCTCCGGCGGAATCGTCGGCGGCGGGCCGATGACGCGATCGGAGATCAACTCGAGCAGTTCGTCCTTGCTCTCGACGTACCGGTACAGCGACATCGTGGTGAAGCCCAGACGCTTGGCGACCCGCGCCATCGACAGCGCCGCCACGCCCTCGTCGTCGGCGAGTTCGATGGCGGCATCGAGGATCTCGCTCACGCTCAGGCCCCGCTTGGGGCCACGGCTGCCGGCTTCGCCCAGTCCCCAGGCGAGTTCGACGATCCGAGGCAGCGCCGCGCCCTCAGTGGTCTCCATCCGCGTCACCGCTCCTCTCTCGAGCCGACTCTTGCGCTCATCCTAAAACTGCGTATGTTGTAAACAGTTGTGTATCACGTACGCAGTTTTGGGGAGGACGGCTCATGTACCGACCACAGACCACGCACGCCATCTCGGCGACCGGGTTACGGAAGACCTTCGGCGACCGCACGGTGCTGGACGACGTGGATCTCCACGTGCCCACGGGCAGCGTGTTCGCGCTGCTCGGCGCCAACGGCGCCGGCAAGACCACCACGGTCCGCATCCTGTCGACCTTGCTGCCGTTCGACGCCGGGCAGGTCGAGGTCGCGGGACACCACCTGCCGTCGCAGGCGCGTGCGGTCCGCGCCGACATCAGCGTCACCGGCCAGTACGCGTCGGTCGACACACTGCTCACCGGCCGTGAGAACCTCACCCTCATCGGCGACCTGCATCACCTCGGTCGCCGTGAATCACGGCGCCGCGCAGACGAACTCCTCGAGCAGTTCTACCTCACCGACGCCGCGAACCAGCGTGCCGACACCTACTCCGGTGGAATGCGACGACGCCTCGACCTCGCGATGAGCCTGGTCGCGCGGCCGCGGGTGCTGTTCCTCGACGAACCGACGACCGGGCTCGACCCCCGGAGCCGTCGAGACATGTGGGCGATGGTGCGCGAACTGGTCCGCGACGGCACCACGATCCTGCTCACCACGCAGTACCTCGACGAGGCCGACGAGCTCGCCGACCGGATCGCCGTCCTCGACGCCGGAAGGATCGTCGCCGAAGGCACCGCGGACGAGCTCAAACAGCTGGTACCGGGCGGGCACGTGGAGATCGCCGTCCACGACCCGGCCCAGCTCGCGCGGGCGAGCGCAGCGCTGTCCGACGCCGTCGTCGACCTCGACGCCTCGACGCTGCAGATCCCGACCGACGGCAGCATCCGCTCCCTCAAGGCGCTCCTCGACCGCATCGACGACCCGACGCTGTCCGTCGATCGGTTCACCCTGCACACCCCCGATCTCGACGACGTGTTCTTCGCCCTCACCGGTGGAGCCCGCAAGGAGGAAGTCCGATGACCGTGCCATCTACGACATCGACCCTGACCGTGAACGAACCCGTGTTCGCACTGTCCGACTCCTGGACGATGTTGTGGCGGAACCTCACCCACATCTCGCGCAGCCCGGACACGATGCTCACGGCCCTCGCCCTGCCGATCATGTTGATGGTGATGTTCGTCTACGTGTTCGGTGGCGCGATCGACACCGGCGGCGCCTACATCGATTACGTCGTGCCGGGCATCATCCTGTTGTGCGCGGCCTTCGGCGCGTCCACGACGGCGGTGAGCGTCTCCAGCGACATGACCGACGGCATCATCGACCGGTTCCGCACATTGCCCATCGCACGGTCCGCGGTCCTGAACGGACACGTGCTGGCGAGCGTCGTGCGGAACATGATCACGACCGCGATCGTCGTCGCATTCGCGCTGCTGATCGGGTTCCGCCCGACGGCAGACCCCGTGCGGTGGCTCGGGGCGATCGGGATCATCGCGTTGTTCGTGTTCGCGCTGTCGTACCTGTCGACCGCGCTCGGGTTGCTCGCGAAGAACCCGGAAGCCGCGAGCGGCTTCACGTTCGTCATCCTGTTCCTGCCCTACGTCAGCAGCGCGTTCGTGCCGGCTGCCACGATGCCGAGTTGGCTGCAGTGGTTCGCCGCGAACCAGCCGGTCACCCCCGTCATCGAGACGGTTCGGGGGCTGCTGATGGGCACGCCGATCGGCGACAGCGCCGTGCTGGCCGTCCTGTGGTGTGCCGCCGTCACCGTCGTCGGATTCGTCGGCGCCACGGTGCTGTACCGCAGGCGGACGACGCGTTAGCGGTACCGCGGGAAACACCAGAACGGGCAGGTCGTCGAATCTGACGGCAAAGACCGATAATCTGTGCTCGTGGAGTCCACTACCAGCCGCCGTCCCCCTCGCAGGGTGGACCCCGCGCTGGAGGTCCAGAGCGACCCCCAGGAACTCATGCCCCGGCGGCGCCCGACGCAGGAGCGCAGCCGCCGCAAATTCGACGCCCTACTGGCCTCGTCGCGGGAACTGCTGGTCGACGTCGGCTTCGAATCGTTCACGTGCGAGGAGGTGGCGGCCAGGGCGGATGTGCCGATCGGCACGCTGTACCAGTTCTTCGCGAACAAGTACGTGATCGTGTGCGAGCTCAACCGCCAGGATCTCGTGGGCGTGCAGCAGGAGTTGGAGGCGTTCAACGGCGAGGTACCGTCGCTCGACTGGCTCCGGTTCCTCAACAAGTTCGTCGATCACATGGCGGGGCTGTGGACGTCGGATCCGTCGCGGCGTGAGGTGTGGCTGGCGATGCAGTCGACGCCGTCGACCCGGGCCACCGGCGTGATCCACGAGAAACAGTTCGCCGAGCAGGTCTCGCGAATGCTGGCGCCGCTCACCCCGCACACGCCCCGCGAGCGCCGCAAGATGATGGCCGAGGTCCTGGTCCACGTCGTCTACTCGATGTTGAATTTCTCGGTACAGGACGGCCAGAGCCACGCCGACGCCGTCGCCGAACTCAAACGGCTCATGGTCGCGTATCTGCTGGTGGCCGAGAAGGAATCACGCTCGACCTGAGGTCCACCGCACCCGACCGGGGTCAGCGGGCCTCCACCTCCGCCACACCGTCGTAGCCACCGCTGGTCCTGCCACGCACCCGCACTGCTGCGACGACCGTGATGGCGGCCGCGACGAAGATCATGCTCGCGGAGACCAGCAGCGCCGTGTCGAGGCCGGCATGGAACGCCGCGTACGTCGCGTCGATGACCTGGTCGACGATCGGACCGTAGGCCGACGACGCCTCCTCACTTCCGCCGGCCGGCACGGCCCCGGTCTTGATCGCGTCGATGACGATGGACTGGAAGTTGGCGGGAATGTCCAGATCGTTGAGCCTGCCGGTGAGGTCCTCCGTCAGGTGGGAGTTGACCAGCGCGCCGAGCGCCGCGACCCCCACTACGGCCCCGATCTGACGCATCGTGTTGGTGGCCGCAGCCGCCATCCCCGAGTGCGCGGCGGGCACCCCGGACAGGACGGCAGACGTCAACGGCACCACCGCGATCCCGAACCCGAGACCCGCGACGGTGAGCGCGCCGGCCAACGGAACGAAGGACGGGTCGCCGCTCAGTGCCGCTCGGGTGAGCAGGATGCCCACCGCCGCCAGAATGCACCCCACGATCATGGGCACCGCGGCCGAACTGCGGGCCACCCAGAATCCGCACAGCGCGGAGCCGACCACGATCGCGACCGCCATCGGCGTGAACATCGCCGCGGCGTGCAGTCCCGAATAGGCGTAGACCTCCTCGAGATACAGCGCGGTGAAGAAAAAGATGGAGAACACCCCGAAGTAGACGGCGAACGCGACGATCAGCGCGCTGCGCACCAGCGGCGGGTGCAGGTACCGGAAGTCGAGCATCGGGTTGCGGACCCGCAGCTCGACGATCACGAAGGCGACCAACGAGATTCCGCCGACGACGAACAGTGTGATCACCGACGGTGCGTCGTAGCCGACGTTCTCCCCCGAGATGCCCGCAAAGATGACGCATCCGAGGAAGGTGGAACCCAACACGAACCCCGCCAGGTCCAGTCGCCCCGGCTGCGGATCGGAACTCTCGGGAACGAATCGAACAGCCGCGACGAACAACACGGCGCCGAGGACGAGGTTGAACCAGAACACCGCGCGCCAGTCGTACGTGCCGACCAGCAGACCGCCGACCACCGGGCCCAGCGCGAGCGCCAGACCGGACACACCGGCCCACGCACCGAGCGCCTTGGCACGGTCGCTCCGATCAGGGAACACGTGGCGGATCACCGACAGCGTGCCCGGCTCGGATGCGGCCGCTCCCACGCCCATCACCGCGCGCCCCACGATGAGCACCGCGACGGTCGACGCGACCGCCGACACCGCCGAACCGACGCAGAAGATCACGATGCCCGCGACCATGACCCGCTTGCGTCCCCACCGGTCGCCGAGCGAACCCGCCGTCAGCATCAGAGACGCGAACACCAGCGTGTAGGCGTTCACGACCCATTGCAGCGACACCACACCCGCATGCAGGTCCGACTGCACGCTGCCGAGCGTGACACTGACGATCGTGGTGTCGAGGAACGTCAGGAACAGCACCGCGCAGACAGTCGCGAGCGCGGCGCGCGGTTGCGCCGTCGCGCCGATCGGCGCGACGACACCGCGGCTCATGTCGAACTCAGCTCGGTGTCGCCGCCGATGTCGTCGGCTGTCCGCACACCGGCGGCGGGTTTCCCTCGAGGGTCAGCAGGTCGCAGAACGTGCCCTGTGCGACCTTCCACTGGCCGTCCTGCTCGACGGCCTCACCGATCCGGTCGGCCAGCACGGGTTGACCGTTCATCTCGATCGTGTACGTGACGGTCGCGTGGCCGGGGGCGTCCATGTCCACGTTCGTCACGGTCGCCGTGGTGCCCTTCGCCATCGGCGATTCGGCCTGCGCGTTGATGGTGTCGGCGAACGCCTCGCCGTTCTGCACCAGCAGGATCTTCTGGCCTCCCGATGTCTCCCCGGAGAAGAATGCGACGAAGGCGTCGTTCACGTCCTTCGACGCCCCGGTCATCGGCATCGCCGTCCCCGTCCCGCTCGGGGAGGTCATCCCCGTCCCGAATGTCATGGACGCGGATGTCATGGAGGCGCTGGTCGAACCGGACGAGTTGTCGTCGTTCGACGAGCACCCGGTCACGGCCAGCAGTGCCGCGAACCCCACCGCGGTCACCGCCCGGATCGTGCCGGGCCTGCGGAAAATCTGATCGTTCTGTGTCGAGTGGAACACGGTTTAGCCCTTCCGTCTCGGATCACCCCGGAACAGGTTCGGAACAGCCTCGCCTCCGTTTCTACGCCGATTACCGTCCCTCGACCCCCTGTTCGGCGGCAATCCGGCGCGATTTCCGCCCGCGGTCCGGCAGAAACGACGAGACCGGCCGACGGATTTCTCCGTCGGCCGGTCTCGTTCGTCCGGGTCCGGTCAGGCGATCGGGTCCGGCTCCTCGATCACGACCATCGCTCCCGCCACGTCCCCGTCGTGGGTGAGCGACAGGTGGATCTTCGCGGACGGCAGGAACTGCGCGGCCTCGTCGTGCAGCTTGATCGTCGGGCGCCCCCAGGCGTCGTTGACGACCTCGACCTGCACGTAGGCGTTGTCGCCGACGGCCGGCGGCCGGGCGAACCGGGAGGCCGCCCACGCCTTGATCACGGCCTCCTTCGCCGCCCAGCGCACCGCGTAGTGCCGGGCCGGTTCACTCTTGGCCTCGCAGTAGCGCCGCTCCCCCGGACGGAAGCTCGACTTCATCGCCGTACCGGGACGCTTCAGCTGCTCCTCGAACTCCGAGATCGTGACGACGTCGAAGCCGATTCCGAGAATGGCCATCACTGGCACCCCGGCTTCCCGAGGCGGTACACGTGATCGCTGCCCAGGCGCGCATCCTCGGCGAGGAGCATGTCGGCCTCGAGCTGCCGGGATGCCTTGGCGGGCACCGAGTCCCCGCCGAAGCGACGGTCCGCCGGACGCTCGTACAGGCTGTCGCCACCGCACATCGCCGCGGCCAGACGGCGCTGACCGTCGATCGTGCGCTGCTGTGCCTGCGCCAGGTAGGCCTCGCGCTGATCCGCCGGGATCGACTCGACGAACGCCTGCGGGTGAACCACCGCGATCAGGCCCGACACGTGACCGAAGCCGAGGCTGGTCAGCAGGCCCGCCTTGAGCGCGAACTGGTCGCCGAAGCGCAGCGGGGTCCGCGGCCACACCAGGTGCGAGAACTCCGCCATCTTGTCGTCGACGCAGTCGAGGCTGCGGTTCGGCGGGATGACGCCCTGGCCGAGGACCTGGCACAGGCCGATCAGCTGGAACGCCGCCGCACCACCCTTGGCATGACCGGTGAGGGTCTTCTGCGAGATCACGAACAGCGGGGCACCCTCGCTGCGGCCCAGGGCCGCGGCCAGACGCTCGTGCAGTTCGGCCTCGTTCGGGTCGTTCGCCGCGGTCGAGGTGTCGTGCTTGGAGACCACCGAGATGTCGTCGGCGGTGACACCGAGCGCATTGAGCGACAGCGCGAGCTGCGAGTCCTGTCCCCCGCGTCCGGCGCCGAGGGCACCGATGCCGGGGGCCGGGATCGACGTGTGGACACCGTCGGCGAACGAACCCGCCCACGCGACCACACCGAGGACCGGCAGGCCCATCTCCAGGGCCAGGTCGCCCCGGGCCAGCAGGATCGTGCCGCCACCGGCCGACTCGACGAATCCGCCGCGACGGCGGTCGTTGGCCCGCGAGAAGCGACGATCGCTGATGCCCTTGGCGGTCATCTCGTCCGACTTCGCGGTCGCCGACATGTCACCGAAGCCGATGATGCCCTCGATACCGAGGTCGTCGAAGCCACCGGAGACGACCAGCTTGGCCTTGCCGAGCCGGATCTTGTCGACGCCCTCCTCGACGGAGACCGCAGCCGTGGCGCACGCCGCAACCGGATGCACCATCGCGCCGTAGCCACCGACGTACGACTGGACGACATGCGCCGCAATCACATTCGGCAGGGCTTCCTGCAGGATGTCGTTCGCGCGGGACTCACCGAGCAGCGTGTCGATGTACAGCGAGCGCATCGACGTCATGCCGCCCATACCGGTGCCCTGGGTGTTGGCAACGAACGCCGGGTGCACCCAACGGAGCAGTTCGGACGGGGTGAAGCCGCCGGTGAGGAACGCGTCGACGGTCGAGACGATGTTCCACAGGCCCACACGGTCCACGGATCCGGCCATGTCGGCGGGGATGCCCCACTTGGTGACGTCGAACCCGGTCGGGATCTGGCCGCCGACCGTGCGGGTCAGCTTCGCCTTGCGCGGCACGCGGATCTCGGTGCCGGCCTTGCGGGTGACGGTCCAGTCGCCGCTCTCCGCGTCGACCGCGGCGGTCGTGTTCTCCGGATCGGAGTCGACGAACGCCCGGGCCTCGGCCTCGGAGCCGACCACGAACGACAGGTCCTTGTCGATGAACACCGACGTCAGCAGCGGCGCCGTGTTGTCGACCATCGCGCCCTCGTCACCGTAGGTGCGGATACCGCACCGCTCGACGACGGCGTCGTGGTAGCGGTCGGCGATCTCCGCCTCCGGCACCAGGTCTCCGGTCTCGGCGTCGTACCAGCCGGCGACGGGATCGTTCTCCCACGTCACCAGGCCGGTGTTCCATGCCAGCTCGAGTACGCCGGCCGCCGAGAGCTGCTCGTCGACCTCCATCTCGAAGCGGGTCCGGGACGAACCGTACGGGCCGAGCTCACCGGCGCCGACGATCACGACCAGATCGGCAGGATCGACGTCCAGCTCGGGCCAGGACCCGACGGCCGGCAGTTCGACCGCACGCGGCGGAGCAGGCAGCGCCGCAATGGAATTCGCATCGACACCGGCCTCGTCGGCCTTCTTGCCGGCGTTCTCGGCCGCCTCGGCGGCCTCCTTCGCCAGCGCGGGCAGATCCAGGTCGACCTCGGCGAGTCCGCCGGTCAGGTCGACCACACGCGGTGCATCCGCAGCAGCACGCCGGACGTCCGCCGTGCACGAGCCCAGCAGTTCGGTGGCCATCTCGTCGGTGGACCAGGTGCGCACGCCCTTGGCCTCGACGGCCTCGACCATCGGGTCGTTGCCGCCCATCAGGCCGGTGCCGCGCACCCACCCGATCAGCGCGTGGACGATCGTGACCCGCTCGGCCCACGTGCGCTCGGCCGACCAGCGTCCGACGACCGCGTCGAGCGCGGCCTTGGACTCGCCGTACGCGCCGTCGCCGCCGAACAGGCCGCGGTTCGGGGAACCGGGCAGCACCACGTGCAGGTGGGTGTCGACGTCGCTGTCGTAGCCGATCTTCGACAGGCCGCCGATCAGTCGCTCCACCGACCACAGCAGGACCCGCATCTCCATCTCGGCGCGGGCGCCGGCGTCGGAGAGCTCACCGGCCACGCGAGGTGCGGCGAACGGGAACAGCATCGTCGGAGTCATCGCCTCCTTGATCAGCTTCTTCGCGCCACCCGCGGTCTCCGTCTGGACCGTGCCGACCCAGTCGATGAGCGCGTCGACGTCCGCGTAGGACGCCATGTTCGCGGGGACCACCCACAGGGCGGCACCGGCGCGGGCGTTGTCGGCGTAGAGCTTGCGGTAGAAGCCCAGCCGCGCGTCGTCGAGGCGCGAAGTGGTCACGACCACCGTCGCACCGCCGCCGAGCAGCTTGCCCGCCACCGAAGAGGCGATCGAGCCCTTGCTCGCACCGGTGACGACCGCGATCTCACCGGACCACTGACCGGCCTCGTCGATCGGGGCGATCGCGACCTGCGCGATGCGGCCGTAGATCTCGGCGAGCGTGGTGCGGCCGGTGTCGGTGGCGCGCTGCTGCCACCACTGGGCGTGGGCGGCCACGGCAGCACCGGCACCGTCGAAACGCTCGACGGTCAGCTCGGTCTCGCCGATCCAGGCCCGGGCCAGGTCCTCGCGAGCGGTGGCCCAGCGGTCGTCGATCAGGACGGCCTTCTTGGCGTCGAACGCGGGGGCGACCAGGCGCGGCCAGTCCGAACCCAGCTCGGCCGACACCAGGTCGACGAGCGCGGTGTCCTCGGTTGCGACCGCGGCCGCCGCCGCATCGCTGAAGCCGAGCTGCTCGAGCACCAGACGGGCAGCAGAGGCGAGAACGCCGTTGCGACCGGTGATGTGCTCGGTGAACTCGCCGAGCGCGGCAGCGTCGACGGTTCCGCCTGCACCGCCACCGGCGGCCGGCAAGGAAACTACGAGACCGCGTCGCGAGGCGACCGACTGCACGGCCGCGTCGACGAGCGCGTCGACCGCTGCGCCGTCGGCGATCGCACCCTCGTGCAGACCGCCCATCGCGCCACCGCGGACGCTGGAGCCGTCACGGGTGCCGAGTGCGACCTCGGCGGTCACGTGGTGGGCCCAGCCGTCGCCGAGCTCCCAGACCTTCTTGACGCGGTCCGCGATCGCGGCGGGGCGGCGACCGGACGGGCCGAACACCTTCCGCAGGTGATCGTTGATCGAGTCGGACAGCACCGGGCCGAACGGCTTGTAGGTGCGCGCCAGGCGGTCGACCGTCACTGCGAGCGAGCCCATGTCGGCATCCGCGGCGCCGTCGATCGCGCCGAGCGACAGCTCGGCGCCGAGGTCGACGAGCAGCTGGTTGCGGCGCGAGGACACGCCGTCGCACAGCGCCTCGATGGTGTCGGCGGGACCGATCTGGTCCGGGCGCAGCTTGGTCCACAGGGCGATGAGCACCTTGGTGGCGTCGGCGGCCTTGAACGCGATGTCGTCCGGGCGCGGACCACCGGCCGGCGCGGCCGGGGCCGCGGCGGGCGCGGCGACAGCCGGAGCGGCTGCCGCTGCGGGAGCGGCACTTTCGATGGGCTCGTCATCCTCCACCGGCGCCGGATCGACATCGGTGCTGTAGACGACGGACGCCTCACGCTCGATGTTGAGGACCTCGACCGTGCTGTTCGCATGCTCGGGCAGCTTCGTCGTCTGCGAGGCGAGGTTCGCGACGGTCGGGGTGGCACCCAGACCGATCTCGACGAACCGCTCCACCCCGAGGCCGCCGTCGGCCTCGTCGGTGAACAGCAGGTCCTGCGTCTCGATCCAGCGGACCGGGCTCGCGAACTGCCAGGCCAGCAGCTCGACGAGGATGACGCGGGTCAGCGCGACGGGGCGCTCGCTCCAGCTGTCGAAGTCGGCGAGCACGGCCTGCAACTGCTGCGACGGCACCAGGTCGGCGATCTCCTGGACGAAGTCGCGGCGCAGGTTGAACAGCTTCGGCACCAGGTTCGGGATGTAGCGGCCGATCAGCACCGACGGATCGATGTCCTGCGGCAGCAGCTCGTCGAGCTTGGCGCGGAAGTCGTCGACACCGCCCCGCAGCACGGTCGAGTGGAACGGCACGTCGATGCCGGGCACCACGATGAACGCGCGCTTGCCGCCGAAAGCCTCACGGCGGATGTCGATCTCACGCTCGAGCGCGGCGAGACCCTTGACCGTGCCGGCGATCGCGTACTGCGAACCCTTCAGGTTGAGGTTCACGATCTGCAGGAATTCACCCGTCGCGTCCGCGACGCCTCCGACGAAGGCCTGCAGCTCGTCGTCGGCGACACCGATCTGCGACGGACGGATCGCGGCCATGCGGTAGTCGCTGCGGCCGGCCGCGTCGCGCGGGACCAGCTCGTGCATCGCCGAACCGCGCTGGAACACGACCTCGAGCAGCGCCTCGAGCGGCAGCACACCGGCGACCGCGGCGAGCGCGTTGTACTCACCGACCGAGTGGCCGGCCAGGTACGAACCCTCCACGTAGGCACCGGATTCGCGCAGCTCCGCGACCTGGGCCACGCCGAGGGTGGCCATCGCGACCTGCGTGAACTGGGTCAGGTGCAGCACGCCGTCCGGGTGGCGATGCTCGACGCCCCGCGCCTTGACCAGCGTCGGGTTGTCACGGACCACGGCCAGGATCGAGAAGCCGAGGGCCTCACGGGTGTGCTTGTCGGCGCGCTCCCACACCTCGCGGGCGGCCTTGCTGCGGGCGCGGGCGTCGAGGCCCATGCCCGGGCGCTGGATGCCCTGACCGGGGAACGCGTACACCGTCTTCGGCGTGGCGGTGCGGCCGGTGGCGACCATCACCAGGTCGCCGTCGACACGGCAGCCCACCTCGACGATCTCGGCACCGCGGTCGGTCGCGACACGGTCGACGCGGACGTCGATCTCGGCGCCGGGACGGACCATCCCGAGGAAGCGGGCGGTCCACGCGGTGAGACGACGAGCCGGAGTCTTCGACTGCGGATCGACGGCGGTGACGGCCTGCTGTGCCGCGGCGGACAGCCACATGCCGTGCACGATCGGGCTGCCGAGCCCGGCCAGCAGTGCGGCCGCGTCGGACGTGTGGATCGGGTTGTGGTCACCGGAGACGCGGGCGAACGCCGCCATGTTCCGCGGCGCCACCATCTTCAGGTCGCGGCGACGGCGACGCGGGGTCTCGGCGACGTCGTCGCCGAGCGAACCGCCGGCGCGGGCCGGATCGGCCAGCTCACCCTTGCCGGTGCGACCGCGGATCGCGAAGCGCTCGGTGAGCGTCGCGACGGCCGGGGCGTCGAGGCCCTCGCCGAGCATCGCGCCGACCTCGACGCGGACCTCGACGACGCGACCCATGTCGGTGTCGACGATCTCGCCGGCCTCGGCACGGACCACGAGAATGCTGGTCTCCGTGGGCAGTTCACCCACCAGGTGCACGGCGTGGTCGAGGTGGACCAGGTCGAGCATGCCCTCGATGACGTGGACGCCCGCCGTGGTGGTCGCGGCACCCAGAGCGGCGAACACGGCCGGCCAGCAGGCGCCGACGACGACGTCGGGCACCGCATTGCCGCTGGTGCTCACGGTCTCCGGCAGGCCGACGCCGGTGACACCGGCGTGGTCGGCGACCAGGTCCGGGGTCCACGCGAGGTTGATGTGCGCGACACCACCCTTGACCGCCGGAAGCTCCTGTCCGGCAGCGACGCCGAGCAGTGCGGACATCGACGCCTCGGCGTCGGCCTCGGTGACGACCGGGGCACCGCCGTCGCGGACCGCGGCCGGGACGGTGATCCGGATCTCGACGGCCTTGCCCAGCGCGAGCGGGACCGTGAGGTCGACGTGCTCGGCGCCGGCGACGACCAGGCGGGCGCCGGTCTTGTCGTGGCTCGCGACGGTGTCGGACTCGATGGTCCACTCGGCGACCTCGCCGAGGCGACGGACCGGGTTCTGCGTCAGGCGCGCGGCCCACAGCACGTCGGGCGCGGTGAGGACGGCGTCGAGCAGACCCGTGCCGAAGCCACCGTGGCGACGACCCGCGACCTGGGCCGGGGTGACACCGGTCGCGACGAGCTCGTCGGCCGTGGCCTTCTCGAAGCGGTCGAGCAGATCGCCCACCGGCTCGTCGACGCGGGTGATGCCGGCGACCGCGACGGTGCCGGGGATGACGCACACCTGGTCGGCGCCGTAACGCGGATCGTGAGCCTGCCACAGCGAGTCCGAGCGCCACCAGCGACGGACGTCGCCGTCGACGACGGGCACGAAGTTGACGGGCTTACCGGGCGTCTTGCACAGCGCGGTGAAGAACGGGACATCGGCCGGGTGCAGCACCGTGGTGGCGTAGTCCGGGTATGCGGCCTCGAGCGCGCACAGCGCGGCGAACGGCTGGTCGAGCGTGGCCGAATCCGCGAACAGGGTCTCGATCGGTCCGCGGTCGTTGCGGTGCAGGCGGGCCTCGGCACGCTGGAGCATCTCACCGAAACGGGCACGCCACGAGACGTCCAGCCATACCGACTGCGTGGCCTCCGCGATCGCGTCCTGCACGTCGCCGCCGCAGTCGAACGCCTGCGGGGAGTCGACGCCGACGGCGAGCTCGAGGTAGCGGCGCAGCCACTGCTGGTAGGTCATGGCCGCGACGTCACCGAAGTACGGCTTGGCGGTCACGTCCAGCGCGGCGATGATCTCGTCGCGGCGGGCAGCGACGGCCTCGGCGTCACCGGCGACCTCGTCGAGCAGACGACCGGTGCGCGATGCGGCGTTGTCGATCTCGTGGATGTCGGCGCCGAGCTGGCTGCGGCCGGAGGCCATGCCGCCCTCGGCGGTGCCCGCACCGACCCAGTCGGGGGTGCCGGGGGTGTCGACCAGCAGCTGCTTGACCTCGGGCGAGGTGGTGGCCTCGAGGGCTGCCATCGCGGCGGTGCCGACGAGGATGCCGTCGAGAGGCATTGCCGGGAAGCCGTATTCGGTGGACCAACGGCCGGTCAGGTAGTCGGCGGCCCGCTCCGGGGTTCCGATGCCGCCGCCGACGCAGAGCACCAGGTTCTCCCGGGTGCGCAGCTCGGCGTAGGTGTCGAGCAGCAGGTCGTCGAGGTCCTCCCACGAGTGGTGACCACCGGCGCGGCCGCCCTCGATGTGGACGATGACGGGGTACGTCGGGACCTCGTTGGCGATACGGATCACCGAACGGATCTGCGCGACGGTGCCCGGCTTGAACGCAACGTAGCTGAAGCCGGCCTCGGTGAGCTCCTCGATGATCGAGACGGCTTCCTCGAGCTCGGGGATGCCTGCGGTGACGACGACGCCGTCGAACGGGGCGCCCGCGGCCCGGGCGCGCGGCACGAGGCGCTTGCCGCCCACGTGCAGCTTCCACAGGTACGGATCCAGGAACATCGAGTTGAACTGCACGGCGCGCCCCGGCTCGAGCAGGCCCTTCAGTTCCTCGACGTGGTCGGCGAAGATCTGCTCCGTGACCTGGCCGCCGCCGGCGAGCTCGGCCCAGTGACCGGCGTTGGCCGCGGCGGCGACGATCTTCGGATCGACCGTCGTGGGGGTCATGCCGGCGAGCAGAATCGGCGAGCGACCGGTGAGCTTGGTGAACGCGGTCTCGACGGCGACGCGGCCGTCCGGCAGCTGAACTGCCTTGGGCGCGAACTCGGTCCACGCGCGCGGCACCTCGGGTGCGGCGCCCGGAGTGAGCAGGTTGCGGTGACCGCCGCGGGTGGACGCGGCGATGATGCCGACGCCGTGGCCGCGCAGGCCCGCAGAGGTCATGCGGGTGAGCAGGTCGCCGGGGCCCAGGTCCAGGATCCACGCGGCACCGGACTCGACGGCGCCGTCGACCGCGTCGACCCAGTCGACCGGATCGACCAGCACGGCCTGCGCGAGGGCGCGCACCTGCTCGGCGTCGAGGCCGCAGCGGGTGGCCCAGCCACCGATGATGTCGACGGCCTCGTTCAGGGCCGGGTGATGGAAGCCGACCTCGACGGACAGCGACTCGAAGACCGGCGAGAACACGGCGCCGCCGCGAGTCTTGGCGTCACGGGCGCGGGTCTCGTCGGCCGCGATCTGCTCGCAGCGCTGCTGCACGCAGGCCAGCTGGGCCGGCGGACCGGACAGCACGACACGACGGCGGCCGTTACGGATCGCCATGACAGCGGCGCGCTCAGGCTCCTGGCCCTCGGCGAGCTCGGCGACGATTGCCTCGAGACGATCGGGGTCGACGTTCGAGACGGCCAGCATCGGCGCGCGGTCGGCGGTGGCGATGATGCCGCGGCGACGGCCGACGAGACCGGCTCCGGCGCCGATGAGCTGGGCGGTGGCGAGCAGCGCACCATCAGCGGCACCGCCACCCTCCACGGCGGCGGCAGCGATGAGGCCCTGCGAGTGGCCGATCGTCGCGACCGGGGCTGTCTCCGCCGGATCGAGGCCCTGCTGCTGCAGCGCACGCAGCGCCGCGAGCTGGGTCAGGAAGACGCCGGGCAGCGACACTGCGGCGGAGGTGAGTGCGGCCGCGGACGGGCCGGCGGGCGCGCCGGCAGTGTCTTCATCGTCCGCGAGTTCCTGCTCGAGGATCCACGCGATCGGATCGAAACCGACCGGGCGAACCACCAGAAGGTCCTGCGCGACCGGCGCGAGGAGCGCGGCAGCCTCGTTCACCAGCTCGGTGAGCGTCGGCTCCAGGCCGCTGTCACGTGCGAGCTCCGCGAGGGCGCTCAGCCACGGCGCGCCCTGGCCACCGAAAGCCAGTGCGTACGGCTCGCCTGCCCGCAACCGGTCCACGAGCGGACCCTGCGCGGAGGACCGGGCAGAACCCCGATCCGATCCGAACTGGCTGCTCTCCCTCGAGGTTCGTCCGTTTCCTGCAGTGTCGTCGATCGTCACTGAAGTTAAGTCCTCTCCTGGTTCCCTGACGGGAGGTAGGTCGTGGTCGGCCGCCCTCGGCAGAGCTGTCGCGGCGATGTCGCGGCACCCCTCGAACACGCTTCGAAATCCAGCGAATCCGGGCGCGTCAAGGTTGGCACAAAATCATGAGGGAAGCCTCACGTTTGCCACCGACCCCCTTCCCTACCAGCGAGTATCAAGTGACATTGCGCACAGGATCGCGCGAAAGTGACCCGCCAGTAGACCGCGTAACTGCGGGTCACAGGCCATGCATGGACGTCCACAAACCTGAGGGAACCCTCACGTTGATTGTTATCAATTCGTGACCTCCTTGACGGCGGGCCTCGAACGTGCGGTCGGTTCGAAATCGGGAGTCGCGGTCGCGTCGGAGTCTGTCGGGGTGCCCGGATAGCGTCCGCCGGACAACCGACACCAGGGGGGAACATGGATACACCGGAGGTTCACGG
Source organism: Rhodococcus sp. AG1013 (assembly GCF_003350365.1). Classification (NCBI taxonomy): domain Bacteria; kingdom Bacillati; phylum Actinomycetota; class Actinomycetes; order Mycobacteriales; family Nocardiaceae; genus Rhodococcus; species Rhodococcus sp. AG1013. Next base: position 21,372 of record NZ_QQAT01000027.1, on the reverse strand, counting down.
ACTCGCCGATGCATTCGTAGATGATGCATTCGTCGATGCACTCGTCGAACACATCGCCGCGACACTGCCGAGCGAGCGGTCGCAGTGGCCGCCGGCCTGGCCGGAGGAGGCCGAGGCCGCCCTGCTCGACGCCGCCTTCTCGGCACGGGCAACGTACGGCACACCGCGCACCGGTGTCCGACGCGTGATCGAGAACTGGCGCTGTCATCGCGGCACGCGACTCGACGACATCAGCGCGCTGGCGGACTTCGCCGACACCCCGGACCGACTCGCCGAGATCCTGGGCAATCGGCAACGCGTTCCGGGCAACTACACCACCAAGGCCGAGGCGACCGCTCTCGCCGCCGCAGGCCTCGTGCACGCCGGCATCGACACCTCCCGGAAACTGGCCGACGGGCGGGGCGCCTGGTCCGTCATCACCGCCATCCCCGGACTCGGCACCACAACATGGGAGACGTTCGTGTTACGCCTCGGGCTCATCGGCCCTCGAACGCTCGAGGCTCTGTGCATGTTCGTCACGGAGGCAACCGGATCGGCGCAACCGGTCACCGAGTCCCATGCCCTGGAGTTGCTGGCCGGCGCCGCGGAGACGGCCGACCTCGATCCGGCAGCGCTGCTGAACGCAGTATGGCGGCACCAGCGAGCACAGGCCGGCAGGCGGGCACCGAAGCCGTTGTCCGCGTAGACGAACAGCCGTACTCCGACCGTCGGCCGGTCCTGACGATGGAGACCGGTCGACGGTGGCGTAGTCTGACAAGCGCTCGCGCGAGTGGCGGAATTGGCAGACGCGCTGGATTTAGGTTCCAGTGTCTCAGGACGTGGGGGTTCAAGTCCCCCCTCGCGCACTCAAATCAAACGACATGACCCCCGACTCGGTTTCATGAATCTCGGGTCGGGTGTCATTGCCTGTTCGTCAGTGGCTCTCATGCATGCCCCTGCGGGCGAGGTCGAGGATCGCTGCAGCACTGTTCACGGCGCCGACTGGCTGCGCCAGCGGCTGCACCGTACGGGCGGCGTGCCGGAGACTCTCGTCGTGCAGCAGGCGCTCCACGATATGGGGCAGTCTTCCGCGACGGATGTCCCGCGGGGTGAACCGGAGGGCGTTGCCGTACCGGGCGCACTCGTCGAGGTTGATTCGCTGTTCCGGCTGCAGGCCGATCCCCGCGAAGGGCGCTCCGGATGCGCAGGCGGTCTGCACGGTGCCCTCGCCACCGTGAATGATCGAGGCGTCGATCATCCCCGCCAGCAGGTGCGCGGGCAGGAAGTCGTACACCTGCACGTTCTCGGGGAGGGCCGCGCAGTCGTCCTCGGTGACGTATCGCCCCGCGCTCGACACGATGTCGATGTCCATCCGGGAGAGCTGTTTCAGCACCTCGAGCACGAGTCGTCGTCCCGCGGACGACCCCATACCGATGTACACGGCGGGTCGCTTCCTTTCCGCAAGAGACGCTACGCGATGCGGAAGCTCGCCAGCGCTCTGAGCGAAGAGGGGGCCGACCGCGATCTCCCGGGCCGCGAGGGGCCGCTGGTCGGCGAACGGAAACAATGACGCGATCAGATTGAGGTCTGCGTCGAGCGCTGCCAGCGTGCGCTCGGGCAGGTGGACGGCATGCTCGGCGGCAACGCGGCGGAAGGAGCCAGGTTTCCACCGGGCCTTGGTAGCGGCCTGGCGCAAGAACCATGCGGCTGCACGGTTCACGTCAGCGGCCGCCGCACCCTGGCCGGCCGTCAGCGGGAACATGGTCATCCGGGTCAGGTGACCATGGCTCATCGCATAGGGACGGACATACACGAGAGGAACCCGCGCCGCCCTCGCCGAGATGAACAGCGTCAGCGTGGTGCCGATCACGATGCAATCGGGCCGCCACCGTTCGATCAACGCGAGTTCACTCGCAACCCGCGTTCGCACCATGGAGTCGGTGAACGGGTGCCGCAGCGCGCGCCCCTGATCCACCGCGATGAGCTGCTCCGCTTCCCGTTCGCTCAGTTCAGGGTCGAGAAGCTCGAGCGCGAACCCTGCCCCCCGGACGTAACCGGCGAAGCGTCGGGAGTATCCCATGAAGAGCACGTCATGCCCGTCGGCCCGTACCTCCTTCGCGACCTCGACCGCACGGGAGGTCTCGCCGAGATTGAACGTTTCCGGCGCGAACAGGACCCGCAGGCGCCGGGTACCGCTCATCCCTCATGCCCTTCCGGGAAGTACGCAGCGACAGATCGAAGCATGAGGTCACGAACGTGACGAGCGCTCGACAGGGATGCTGGTTCCCCGTCGCTTCCAGTCCGAGACAGTCCAGCGAGATGGGGGTACCGCTCGCCGGACAACCGCCGGCCTGCACTCACGGCGGATTCCAGCAGAAAATCAAGATCATCGACAGGATCGCCCGCTGCCTTTCGTCGGCGAGCCTCGAACCGGATGTTCTCGGTTATCAGCAGCACCGTGCTCAAGCGCTCACTCGATGGAAGCAGACTCTCATCGAACAGGCTCAGTGCCCTGTCGATCCACGCGAGATTCTGCGGAGTCACGCCGTTCACGTCCGTCGGCAGTTCGAGTAGCCAAGGGTCGGACGCATAGATACCGAGCAGGGCATCCCACAGTGCCGTAAACCGTTCTCGCCAAGAGCCGTTCAGCTGCGGTGGTTCACCGAGTGCTCGGTCGAGCATGGCGGAAAGTAGATCGTCCCGGTCGCTGACGTGGCGGTACAACGCCATCTTCGCGCACAGTGCGGTTTCGGCCACGCGCGCCATCGTGACCGCCGCCAACCCGTCGGTCCGGGCGAGCGTGATCGAGGCATCGACAATTTCGGTGAGCGACAGCCTCGGCTTCGGACCCGGGCGGAGCACCGAAGGAGTGCCCCAGAGTCGCGAGAGCGCCAAGCCCGGTTCAGTCATGCACCCCTCCGGTAAAGATTGCTCAGACATCCACAATAGCGTCCTATGGACGCAGATAGAGTTCCGGGCCCGAGTGTCACGCGACGACGAGCTCCGCCGAAAGCGACACCCCTTACCGGGTGACAACGGAACGAGACAGCGGCGGAACGAACCGGCAGAACGCGCCTACGCGTCCTCCGGCGCGAGGAGAGTCAGCGCGAGGAGTACCGGCCAGTTCGCATCCTCGCTCGCACACCACACCGGTCGGGCACATCGCGAGTGTCTGTGTTGCAAACATCTGCGGATCCGGGTCCATGAGCACCCCCCTCCCGACTAGCGTCGGTTCTCACCGCCCGTCCCGTGCACGGCGCGGCGGTCCACCGAGGCAGCTCTCCACCACGACGGGAGGCCGGGATGTCCACTCGAACGCTCTCCGACTCGACCTTCACCCACATCATCGATGTGCAGGCAGACAAGGTCGACATCGCCGAATGGCTGTTCACGCTTCCCGAAGCGGAGTTCCAGCAATGTTGCCCCCCCGGACCACGTCACGGTGGGCGTCGGCACCGGGGCGGGTGGTAGGCCGATGTCCATCGGCGTGGAGCAGATCGGCAAGACACTGCTGATCCACCACTACATCGGTGAGGTAGTCGCGCCACACCACTGCCGGATGGTGTCCACGTCCGACGCCGTCACCCCCGACGGACGCACGACCGTCCAGGCCACGTGGGAACTGCGTGCGGAGGCCACCGACGACGGACGCTGCACCATCACCAACCGTCTCATGCTCACGCCGACCGGCGACTACTTCGCGTTCCTCGACGGGCACGGCATCACCTACGAGGACGCCGCCGACACCGCCACCGCCGCGGCGGCCGACCACAACCGACGCGAGACACCGGGCTTCGCGGCAAGCATCGCCCGCCGCGCATCGACGCCGAACGGGCGACACGCGATGGATTCCGTTCCGGCAGCGAAGATTCGGAACGGCGATTCCGCGGCCGGACCCGACGGCGAGGCCGCCAAGGCCGTGGTCCGCCGGAACACCGAGGAGGTGCAGGGCGGCGGCGATTACGCGGTGTTCGACGAACTGTTCGCCGACGACTTCGTCGACCACACCCCGCAGCCCGGTCGATCGCCGGACAAGGACGGCGCCCGCCTGCTGTACCACGCGCTGCGTGCGGCCTTCCCGGACTTCCACGCCGAAATCCATTGGCAGACAGTGGATGGGGACGTGGTGACGACGTACAAGACGTACCACGGCACACACCGAGGCGCGTTCATGGACATCGCGCCGACCGGCCGGGAGGTCGCGTTCGAGACCGTCGACGCGATGCGGGTGCGCGACGGCCGGATCGTCGAGCACTGGGGTGTGGCGAACCTGTACTCACTGATGAAGCAACTCGGCTGAGTCGACGCGACCACCCTCCACCGGAGCAACGTCGCCGACATGGTGTCGCACACCCGGTGCCGTTGCCGCAGGGCCATTCAGTGCTGAGAAGCTCCGCGACACCGGCACAAGGCATGCGACGACCGCTCGTCGGACGTGGGTCCCGCCGACCTCATCGGCCGGCTCCGCCAACAGAATCGGGGTCAGCCCCGCGTCGTGACGACCTGTCCCCCGACCATCACGAGCGACGGCTCCGCGAGAACTTGCGGCCCGGTGCGCGGATCCTGTTCGTACACAATGAGATCAGCCGGGGCGCCCGGCTCGAGTCCGCCACCGCCGAGCCATGTCTGCGCATTCCAGCACGCGGCGCCGAGAGCCTCGGTGGGCGTCATGCCGACCTTGCCGAGCGAGGCGACCTCGTCGGCGATCCGCCCGTGCTTCACGTGTCCTCCGGCGTCGGTGCCCGCGTAGATCGGGATGCCGGCATCGCGGGCGGCGCCGATGGTGTCGTTCACCCGCGCGTGCAGGTCGCGCATGTGCGCGGCGTACACGGGGAATCGCGTCGCGCCGTCGGCGATCTCCGGGAAGTTGTCGATGTTGATCAGCGTCGGCACCAGCGCGGTGCCGCGTTCGGCCATCATCGCGATGGTGGTGTCGGTCAGGCCGGTGCCGTGCTCGATGCAGTCGATCCCGGCGTTGATCAGACCGGGCAGCGCGTCTTCGCCGAACACGTGGGCGGTGACCCGGGCGCCCTCTCGGTGCGCCGCCTCGATCGCTTCGACGAGGATGCCGTCGCTCCACAGCGGTGCCAGGTCACCGACCTCGCGGTCGATCCAGTCGCCCACGAGCTTGACCCAGCCGTCACCGGCGCGAGCCTGCCGCACCACCTCGTCAGGCAACTGGGACTCGTCCTCGAGATCCACCGGCAGCCCGCGGATATACCGCTTCGGGGCGGCGATGTGCCGTCCGGCGCGGATGATCCGCGGCAGCCCCGCGACGTCGTCGAGCGAGCGGGTGTCCACCGGCGATCCGGCGTCGCGGATCAGCAGGACGCCGGCGTCACGCTCGGTGCGGGCCTGTGCCAGCGCACCGTCCAGGTCCTCCGCACCGCCGCCGTACCGGATCCCGACGTGGCAGTGCGCGTCGACGAGACCCGGCAGGATCCAGCCGTCCATGCACAGCGTCCGCGCGCCGGGCACCGGCTCGGCCGAGAACACGCCGTCGCGCACCCACAGGTCGAACGGTTGCTCGTCGGGCAGTCCGGTGCCCCGCAGGTGGAACGAGCTCACGGATGTGCCTACTTCTTGGGGAGCTTGAGCTGCGACAGATCGATGCCCTCGAGTCCCGGCGGCAACTGGTCGAGACCCTTGGGCATGTTCGACAGGTCCGGCATGCCGGCGGGCATGCCACCCATGCCCGGCATTCCGGCGGGGAAGCCGCCCGGGAAACCGCCCCGGATCTTGGGCTGCGTCGGGCCCTTGCCGCCCTTCTTCCCCTTCTTCCCCTTCTTGCCCTTCATCTGCTTTCGCGCACCGGGCATGCCCATGCGTCCGGCCATCGCGGCCATCATCTTGCGGGCCTCGAAGAAGCGCTCGACGAGCTGATTGACGTCGGAGACCTTGACGCCCGAGCCGTTCGCGATCCGCAGTCGACGCGAACCGTTGATGATCTTCGGGTTCTCGCGCTCCTCCGGGGTCATGCCTCGGATGATCGCCTGGATCCGGTCGAGCTGCTTCTCGTCGACGTTGGCGAGCGCGTCCTTCATCTGCCCCGCGCCGGGCAGCATGCCCAGCAGGTTGCCGATGGGGCCCATCTTGCGCACGGCCATCATCTGGTCGAGGAAGTCCTCGAGGGTCAGCTGGCCGGAGCCGATCTTGTGCGCGGTCTCCTCGGCCTGCTGCGCATCGAACACCTGCTCGGCCTGCTCGATGAGGCTGAGCACGTCGCCCATGCCGAGAATGCGGCTGGCCATACGGTCCGGGTGGAAGACGTCGAAGTCTTCGAGCTTCTCGCCGGTCGACGCGAACAGAATCGGCTCGCCGGTGACCTCGCGGACGCTCAGCGCGGCGCCGCCGCGGGCGTCGCCGTCGAGCTTGGTGAGCACGACGCCGGTGAAGCCGACGCCCTCACGGAACGCCTCGGCGGTGCTGACCGCGTCCTGACCGATCATCGAGTCGAGCACGAAGATCGTCTCGTCGGGCTGGACGGCGTCGCGGATCCCGGCGGCCTGCGCCATCAGGTCCGCATCGATGCCGAGACGTCCGGCGGTATCGACGATCACGACGTCGTACTGCTTGTTGCGGGCTTCCTCGACACCGGCCTTGGCGACCTCGACGGGGTCGGCGGCCGAGACACCGAGCGCGTTGTCGCCACCACCGATCGACGTGCCGGGATGCGGCGCGAACACCGCGGCACCCGCGCGCTCACCAACGATCTGCAGCTGGCTGACGGCGCCGGGACGCTGGAGGTCACACGCGACGAGCAGCGGGGTGTGGCCCTGGTCCTTGAGCCACTTCGCGAGCTTGCCGGCGAGGGTGGTCTTACCGGAACCCTGCAGACCGGCCAGCATGATCACCGTCGGCGGCGTCTTCGCGAACTGCAGACGACGCGTCTCGCCGCCCAGGATGCCGACGAGTTCCTCGTTGACGATCTTGACGACCTGCTGCGCCGGGTTGAGCGCACCGGAGACCTCAGCGCCCTTCGCGCGTTCCTTGATCTTGGCGATGAAGGAGCGGACGACGGGCAGCGCGACGTCAGCCTCGAGGAGTGCGAGACGGATCTCGCGGCACGTGGCGTCGATGTCGGCTCCGGAGAGTCGACCCTTGCCACGCAGATCCTTGAGGGCTCCGGTCAACCTGTCGGAAAGGGATTCGAACACCGAGTGCGCTCCTGAGCTCTGAGAGAAGGCCGTGAATATTCTCGCAACCAGGGTAACCGCTCGACGCGGTCGGACCGCGCGGCAACCCTGTACCCGGCACCGATGAACCGGCGAACGGCGCCGCGGGCGGTTCCTGCGACAACGCCCGAGAGCGCAGCGCAGCAACCGCCCGATGTCGACCGCGCCGGGCTCAGGTGGACTCGGAGTCCGGCTCCTTCTCGGGTTCCGGCGCCGGGACGACGGACAGGATCGCACGCTCGAGCCGCTCGCGCCCGGCCCTGGTGTCGGACTCCGACAGCCGGATACAGAACGCGTCCACCACCGACGAGCCCAGCGTGCTCACCCGCGCCCAGCGCACGTCGGCGCCGTTTCGCTCGAGTACCCGTGCCAACCGGCTGAGCAGGCCCAACCGGTCCTCCGCACGCAGTTCCACGATCACCTGACCCGATTCGTCGGCTCCCTCGGTTTCGAACCAGATCACCCGAGGCGGAGCCTGCGCGTACTGCACCGGAACGGCCGCCGCGGTCCGATCCTCGAGCGGCTGCGTCCCGCGCGACTCCAGCTCCCGCGCGTCCAGTTGCTCGAGGACGTCCACCTCCCCCGCCATCGCCCGGATCAGCTCCTGCCGCAGCAGGCCGGCCTGGGGCGGGGCCCCGAACCGCGGCGCGACGACGAACGAGTTGATCGCCGAGGTGCCGTGGCTGCCCAGCGACGCCGACAGCACACGCAGCGAGTTGAGGGCCAGCACGCCCGCCTCGTGGGACAGCAGTCCGGGCGTGTCGGGCGCGACGACGGTGACCACGAACGTGTGCGCGGCAGACCCGGGATGGAGGGACACATGCACCCCGCCGCGGGCCGCCAGGTCGATCAGCGCAGGATCGATCGGATCCGGCACCGGCAGCTTCTCCCCCGCCATCGCGAGGCGGCAGCGCCGCACCAGCTCACCGATCAGGGACGACTTCCAGTCGCCCCACACACCCGGTCCGGTCGCCAGCGAGTCGGCCTCGGCGAGCGCGTGGAGCAACTCGAGCAGCACCGGGTCGCCGCCCAGCTTGTCCACCACCATCTGCACGGTCCCCGGATCGTCCAGGTCCCGGCGGGTAGCCGTCTGCGCCAGCAGCAGATGGTGCCGCACCATCGCGGTCAGCAGCCCGATGTCCGACGGCCACAGCCCCAGCCGGGTCCCGATCTGCGTGGCCAGTTCGGCCCCGACCTCGCTGTGGTCGCCGCCGCGCCCCTTGCCGATGTCGTGCAGCAGCGCGCCGAGCATCAGCAGGTCGGGGCGCGCGACACGGGTGGTGAGCGCGCCCGCCTGCGCGACGGCCTCCACCAGGTGCCGGTCGACGGTCCACGTGTGGACGGCGTCGCGCGGCGGCAGGTCGCGCACCGCGCCCCATTCCGGCAGCAGCCGTCCCCACAGCCCGGTCCGGTCCAGGGCCTCGATCGTCGGGATCGCCCGCGTGCCCGACCCCAACAGCACCAGTAGGTCGCCGAGTGCGCCCTTTGGCCACGGCTCCCGCAGTTCGGGGGCGCTGTCGGAGAGCCGACTCAGCGTCGACGCGGAGATGGGCATCCCGGTCGCCGCCGACGCGGCCGCGACCCGCACCACCAGGCCGGGGTCCCGCTTGGGCCGCGCGTCACGCGCCAGCACCACCTCGCCGGCATGCTCGACGACGCCCTCGTCGATCGGCCGTCGCACGGGAATCCCACGGAGCTTCGAAAGACCGCGCCGCGGAAGCGAATTGCTCGCCGTCCGCAGCCCGACATCCACCGAATAGCTGATGGTTCTGGCGCAGTCGCTGAGCGTGCGGGCCAGATCGAACCGATCGCCGATGCGCAGCGCCGCACCGATCTCGTCGGCGTCCTGCGCCCGCAACTGATCCCGCGAGCGGCCCGCAACCCGGTGCAGTTCGGTGCGCACGTCCAGCAGGCGCCGGTGTGCGAGCGCCAGCCCGCCACCCGGCGCGTCCGGCCCGAGACCGGGCATCCCGTCGGTGAGCTGCGCGATCGACAGTGCGTTGAGCAACTGGACGTCCCGCAGTCCGCCGCGTCCGTTCTTGAGATCCGGCTCGGCGCGGTGCGCGATCTCGCCGCTGCGCGCCCACCGGGTACGCGACTGCTCGACGAGTTCGTCGAAGCGCGAACGAATCCCGGTGCGCCACTGTCGCCGAACGCCACCGATGAGCAGGTGGCTCAGCTCGACGTCGCCGGCGATGTGGCGGGCCTCGAGCATGCCGAGCGTCGCGGTCAGGTCGGCTGTCGCGACCTGCAGGGCCTGCGGGACGGTTCGCACACTGTGATCGAGCTTGATGTGCGCGTCCCACAGCGGATACCACAACTGGTCGGCGACCTGCGAGACCACCGCGGGGTCGACGTCGTCGTGCAGCAGGATGAGGTCCAGGTCGGAGTAGGGCAGCATCTCGCGGCGCCCCAGTCCGCCGACCGCGACGATCGCGAACCCCGAGTCCGGGCGGATGCCCAGTTCGTTTCCTTTTGTGGTGAGCCAGAATTCGTGCAGATCGACCAGGGCGTGGCGCAGCGAGGGGGCGTCGAGACGGTGGTGACGGGAACCGCCCGTCAGCAATTGTTCCCGTGCCCGGGCAAGGTCCCGGGCCTCGTCCGGATGTCCCGACTCCGCACCGCGAGACGCGGACGGCCCCGACCCGGCCGCCGTGGCGGCGACGGGATCAGGGCCGTCGAATCCGGACCCGTGAGGGTCAGAGCGCATCCGAACCTCGTTCCCCGGTTCGCACTCGGACAACCGATTCGACCGGTGTGACCCAGACCTTGCCGTCACCGATCTTGCCGGTGCGGGAGGCCTCGACGATGACCTCGACGACCTTGTCGACCGCGGCGTCGTCGACGACCACCTCGACGCGAACCTTGGGCACGAAGTCGACCGAGTACTCAGCTCCGCGGTAGACCTCCGTATGGCCCTTCTGCCGCCCGTAGCCCTGCACCTCGCTGACCGTCATCCCGAGCACACCGGCCTGTTCGAGGCCGGTCTTGACGTCCTCGAGTGTGAACGGTTTGACAATCGCCGTGATCAGCTTCATCTCTGTATCCCTTCGAAAAGTCTCATGTGCCCGATGTTCACTTTCCTTCAGTATCGCGTCAGGCGAAGTCGTATGCAGTTTCTGCGTGCTCACCCTCGTCGATTCCGCGTGCTTCCTTCTCCTTCGACACCCGCCATCCGAGGGGCTTGAGTGCGAAGGCGATGACCGCGGTGAGAACTGCGGTGAAGGTCAGCGCACAGGCGGCGATCACGATCTGGATCACCAGCTGCTTGTAGTCGCCGCCGTAGAAGAGCCCGGTCTTGGTCGCGAAGAATCCGATCGCGACCGTGCCCCACAGGCCGGAGACCAGGTGGACACCGACGACGTCGAGCGAGTCGTCGTAGCCGAACTTGTACTTCAGGCCCACCGCGAGGGCGGACAGGATGCCGGCGATGGCGCCGAGCACGAGCGAACCGACCGGGCTCAGAGAACCTGCCGCCGGCGTGATCGCGACCAGACCGGCCACGGCGCCCGATGCCGCACCCAGGCTCGTCGCCTTGCCGTCGCGGATCCGCTCGGTGGCGAGCCAGCCGAGGATCGCGGCCGCGGTGGCCGAGGTGGTGTTGACCCAGGCGAGACCGGCAGCACCGTCGGCGGCGAAGGCCGAACCGGCGTTGAATCCGAACCACCCGAACCACAGCAGCGCGGCGCCGAGCATCACGAGCGGCAGGTTGTGCGGACGGAACGCGGTCTTGCCGAAGCCGATCCGCTTGCCGACGATGACCGCGAGCACGAATGCGGCCATGCCGGCGTTGATGTGGACCACGGTGCCGCCGGCGAAGTCGATCGGTGCGACCTGCGCGACCAGACCGCCCTCACCGTCGTCCATGGTTCCGAAGATCTTGGCGGCCAGTCCGTTCTCGGAGCCGGAGAGCAGCCCGCCGCCCCACACCATGTGTGCCAGCGGGAAGTAGACCACCGTCACCCAGCACGCGGAGAACGCCATCCACGTGCCGAACTTGACGCGCTCGGCCAGTGCGCCGCTGATGAGCGCGGTGGTGATGATCGCGAACGTCACCTGGAACGCGATATCGATGACATTCGGGTAACCCCATGCGCCGGCGATGAAGTTGCCGTCGGCGTCGGTGATGCTGTCCTTGAGGCCGAAGAACTCGAACGGGTTCGCGAAGACCCCGCCGATGTCCTCGGTCCCGTAGGACATCGACCAGCCCCACAGCACGTAGATGACGCCGATCACGGCCATGGACCCGAACGACATCATCATCATGTTCAGGACCGATTTGGACCGCGACATCCCGCCGTAGAAGAACGCGACGCCGGGTGTCATCAACAGCACCAGCGACGCGGCCATCAGCATCCATGCGGCGTTACCGGAGCTCGCCAACACTTCCTCGGGACTCACTAGAACCTCCCTCTCGCGCGCCGGGCAGCACGTCGTCATGGAGAAGAGTGGTCACGCGGTGTTTCCGGCAGGGCTCTCGGCTGTTTCGCGTAGGTGAACGCATGGCCAGACTATGTTGCGGGCACGTTTCATCAGGGAGTTTTCGCGAGGATCCTGCCCGTTACGAGCCCAACTGCTCGCGCATATCGACGCCCAACCACCCCGGAACCGGACGCTTCGGACCCGGCGAACAGTACGCATCCGGGGCCTCCGGACAGGAGCCGAGCGGGGCGATTCCGGCATTGATTCCCTGTCCTGCCCAAGGGATTCCCGCCGCCTTGTTCACCACGAGGGCGGACGATCCACCGCCGTCGAGCCCCACGGCCAGGTCGGCGCCGAGCGCCCGGTACAGATCCTGCACGTTCCCGAGGGTGAAACCGTCCGGCTCGTTCGATCCGCCTTGCAGGATGTACAACTGGTCGCGAGCAGTGTTGTAGCCGATGGCGGTTCGGGCCGCGCGTCGGATCGGGTTGTCGACGAACTGGAACTCCCCGGCCGGCCCACGCAGCTTGATGCCCGCGAACGCCGTGAACTCGCGCCCGCCTAACTCCAACTGGTCGACCCGCCGTCTGGTCTCCTCGTTGCTGAACGGGCCTTCGGCGTCGTGCAGCTCGAACGACACCGGCATCGGCAGTCCCGCGACGTTGTCGTCGACGACGAAGAACGTCGACAGCGGCGACCACACCTGCCCGGCACCGTCGCTCAGGCCCTCGGACCCGACGAAGTACCGGTCCCAGAACTTCGAGAAATCCAGGCTCCGCGTCGCCAGGTGAGTGTCGTAGTACGTCCCGAGCGGCGACGAGCACCCGCTGCGTGCCCAACTCGTGCCTTCGGACTGCGGGCGCACATCGAAGAAGTTGGTGTTGATCGCAATTGCGGGCTGCCCCATGCGGTTCCACGCATCGACGGGCGGGTACAGCTCCGACGTCTGCTGGATCCCACCGGCGACCGCGGTGGGCGTCGCCTCACATCGCAACGAGTCACCGGCCTTGCGATCCACGAGCAACTCCGACGTGAGCGGTGACCGCGAGGCCCCCGGGATCACGATCAGCCGGCTGTCGGTGCCCATGTCGTAGACGCTGCCGTCCGCACGCTGCATCGGCAGCCGGAAGTCGGGGCCGAACTGGTAGACGACGGGGCTGCCCCCGGCTGCCGCGACGGCGCCGTCGAGCCGCGCCCGGGCATCGGTGAACGGGTCGGCCGACGCGGGGGCGGTGCCCACGAATCCGGCCAGGAGAACGGCCCCTGCCGCGGCGGTCAGAAAGGTCCGGACGGTTCGCACTACGCGCCTCCCCCAGCGTGAACTCGTGACCGAGCAACGCGGATGCGCTCGACTCCCCCGACACGTCACGAACAACGGGCCCCAGTAGATCGCTCTACCGAGGCCCGTTGTCCGAGTGCATGTCATCCGTTACGTCGTCGTGACCCCCGTCCGGACAACGCGGACGGAAGGGATCGGCGCACCGGACGAAACCGGCTATCCGAGAAGTGCGTCGACGAACGCCCCCGGCTCGAACGGCGCCAGATCGTCGGCACCCTCGCCGAGGCCGACGAGCTTGACCGGAACGCCCAGCTCGTGCTGGACCTGGAACACGATGCCACCCTTCGCGGTGCCGTCCAGCTTGGTCAGCACGACGCCGGTGATGTCGACGACCTCCGCGAAGACCCGGGCCTGCATCAGGCCGTTCTGCCCGACGGTGGCGTCGAGGACCAGCAGGACGTCGTCGACGGCCGCCTTCTTCTCGACCACACGCTTGACCTTGCCGAGCTCGTCCATGAGGCCTGTCTTGGTGTGCAGGCGGCCGGCGGTGTCGATCAGGACGACGTCGACGCCGTCCTCGATGCCCTTGGCAACCGAGTCGAACGCGATCGCGGCCGGGTCGCCGCCCTCCTTGCCGCGCACCACCTCGGCGCCGACCCGCTCGGCCCACGTCTGCAGCTGATCCGCTGCCGCGGCACGGAACGTGTCGGCGGCACCGAGCAGGACACGGCGGCCGTCGGCGACCAGCACGCGGGCGAGCTTGCCGGTCGTGGTGGTCTTGCCGGTGCCGTTGACACCGACCACGAGCAGCACCGCGGGATGATCACCGTGCGGCAAGGCATGGATGGAGCGATCCATCTCGGGGCGCAGTTCCTCGACGAGCACCTCGCGCAGGAGCGCGCGGGCATCGGCCTCGCTGCGCACGCCGCGGGCCGCCATCTGCTCACGCAGACGTTCCACGACCTTGGTCGTCGTTGCGGTGCCGAGGTCCGCGATCAGCAGGGTGTCCTCGACCTCCTCCCACGAATCCTCGTCGAGGTCACCACCACCGAGCAGGCCGAGCAGGCTCTTGCCGACCGCGTTCTGCGACCGCGACAGACGACCGCGCAAGCGGTCCAGACGGCCCTCGGTGGGTTCGATCTCCTCGATCGCCGGCGCGGGGGCGGCCTCGACAACAGGTTCGGGCTCGACGACCGGCTCTGGCTCCGCGACCGGCGCGACAGCCGGCTTCTCCTCGACAGCCGGCTTCTCCTCGACAATCGGCTCGGGCTCCGCGACCGGCGCGACGACCGGCTTCTCCTCGACGACCGGCTCCGCCGCGGGGGCGGGCTCGGGCTCGACGACGGGTTCCGGCTCCGCGACGGGCTCGGGGGCGGGCGGCGGCGTGGGCTCCGGGGCAGGTGCGGGCGCGGCCGGCGGGACGGGGGGCGCCGTCGGAGGAACGGGCGGCGCGGCCGGCGGCACCGGGGGTGCTGCCGGCGGCGTCTTCGGCGCGGCCGGGGGCACCTTCGGCGGCGCGGTGGCCGTCGGCCCCTGGCTGAAGTTGAATCCGCCACCGGCTTGATACCCGCCCGAACGGTCCTTCGGCTGCTCCGTCAGCTCCGGCTTTTCGGGCGCGGTCAGGCTGATGCGGCGACGTCGGGCCATGGTGAGGCCGACGACGAGCGCAACGACAAGGACGGCCAGTACGGCCGCTATTGCTATCCAGGCTCCGGTAGTCACCCCAACATCCTGTCAGGCTGCTCGCGGCTGTGACGTGTCCGGGCAAGAGAGGCGACGCGGGGCGGCGATCCGCACGTGACACCCGAGGATCCGATCCCCGGGTGTCACGTGCCGCCGCGGCGCGCCTTCTACAGCAGTCCGGCGATCTCCTCGGCGATCTGTTCGGGGGTGACAGTCGGCTCGAAGCGGCGAACGACCTCGCCGTCGCGGTCGACGAGGAACTTCGTGAAGTTCCACTTCACCTCGTCGGTGCCGATCGCCTCGGGACGGGTCTTGCTGACGTGCTCGTAGAGGAATCCGTGGTCCGGTCCGAAGTCGCCCGGGGCGGCGGCGCGCAGGTACGTGAACAGCGGGTGCGCGTCGTCGCCGTTGACCTCGAGCTTGGCGTACACCGGGAAGGTGACGTTGTAGTTGACGCTGCAGAACTGCTGGATCTCGGCGTCGTCGCCGGGTTCCTGGTCCCCGAACTGATTGCACGGGAACCCGACGACCTGAAGCCCGCGATCCTTGTTCGCCCCGTAGAGCGCCTCGAGCCCCTCGTACTGCGGGGTCAGTCCGCACTTGCTGGCCACGTTGACGATCAGCAGCAACCGGCCCTTGTAGGTACTCAGATCCTCGGTTGTTCCGTCCGCGGTCTTCACCGGGAAATCGTGGGCGTTCATCGGTTCTCCCATTCGTCTACTCATCGAGTGTTATCGAGTGCGGACACGCGGTCGCGTGCACGTGGATGAAGGTTCCGGCGTCACCCGGCGACCAGGTCCTGACCGCGCAGCCTCTGCGAGATCACGGTGGTGATGCCGTCGCCGCGCATGCTCACGCCGTACAGCGCGTCGGCCACCTCCATCGTCGGCTTCTGGTGCGTGATGACGATCAGCTGCGACTTCTCCCGCAACTGCTCGAACAGACCGATCAGTCGACGCAGGTTGGTGTCGTCGAGTGCGGCCTCCACCTCGTCCATGACGTAGAACGGCGACGGCCGGGCCCGGAAGATCGCGACGAGCATCGCGACCGCGGTGAGCGACTTCTCGCCACCGGACAGCAGCGACAGCCGCTTGACCTTCTTGCCGGGTGGCCGGGCCTCGACCTCGATGCCGGTGGTGAGCATGTCTGACGGGTCGGTGAGCACCAGGCGGCCCTCGCCGCCGGGGAACAGCTTCGCGAACACCTCGACGAACTCGCGCTCGACGTCGGCGTAGGCCTCGGTGAACAGCCCGAGGATGCGGGTGTCGACATCGGCGACGACGCCGAGGAGATCCTTGCGCGCGTTCTTCACGTCCTCGAGCTGGGTGGACAGGAAGTTGTAGCGCTCCTCGAGCGCCGCGAACTCCTCCAGCGCCAGCGGGTTGACCTTGCCGAGCGTCGCGAGGTCCTTCTCGGCCCGCTTCGCGCGACGTTCCTGCGTCGCGCGGTCGTACGGTATCGGCGCGGGCCTGGTGACCTGTTCCCCGCGCTCGCGGGCCTGCTCGTACTCGACGATCTCGAGCTCGGTGGGCGGCAGTGGGACGTCGGGCCCGTACTCGGCGATCAGGTCGTCGAGTGCGATGGCGTACTGCTCGAGGATCGTCTGCTCGAGCTGTTCGATCCGCAGCGCGGCCTGCGCGCGGGCCACCTCGTCGCGGTGGACCGCGTCGGTGAGCGACGCCATCTGCGCGGTGAGCTGCCGGACCTGTTCCCGGACGGCCTCGACCTGTTCGGTGTGAGCGGCGCGCAGGCGGGCGAGTTCGTCCCGATGGGCGGCGGCCGCTGCGACCACCCGTTCGAGTCGTCCCGCGATCCGTCCACCGGCGTCGGCCACGGCGGCCGCGACAGCGGCCGCGGTCTGCCGGGCCTGCAACGCCCGTTCCGCGCGGGCTCGGGCCTCACGCTCGACCTGGGCCGCCCGGCGGAGCGAATCTGCCTTGCCGCGAACGGATTCCGCACGTTCCTCGGCGGTGCGGACCGCGAGTCGTGCCTCCACCTCGACCGCGCGCACCTCGGTCAGAGCCGCGGCGGCTGCTTCACGCTCGAGGGTGGTGGCGTCGGGACCGTCGGCATCGGCCGGATCCCCACCCGACTGCTCCTCCTCGGCCCGCCGCAACCGTCCCTCGAGTTCCGCGAGCGACGCCAGGGTCTCGTCCCGGCCGGTCTCCGCCTTCAGCCGCTGCGCGACGAGCCGCTCGGATTCGGCGTGCGCGGCCCGGACAACCTGCCCCAGCCTCCCCAACTGCTCGTAGACCGCGGACAGCGCGGCGTCGGACTCGTGCAGCGCGGCCAGGGCCTGCTCGGTGACCTCGGCCCGATCGGCCTGTTCGGCGACCGCGCCGGCGAGCGCCGCCGTCAACTCCTCGGCACGCCGCTCGGCGGCCTCGAGGCCGGCGACGGAGGTGTCGATCGCGGCCTGCACCTCGAGCGTGCTGGGCCGACGGTCCGAGCCGCCGGTGATCCAGCCGGCCCCGACGAGGTCGCCGTCGCGGGTCACCACACGCACCGACGGCATCGCCCGCACCAGTTCGGTGGCGTCGTCGAGCGAGTCGACAACCGCGACGCCCGCGAGGAGCGCCGTGATCCCGGAGCGCACCGACTCGGGACACTCGACGACGTCCGCAACCCACTTCGCCGTCCCAGTCAGCGTGGGACGTGTTGTACTACCGCGGTTTTCGATCGTGAAAATGATTGCGGCCCGTCCGCCGTCCGCGGCCTTGAGCTCCTGCACCGCACTCGCGGCGGCAGCGGCGGACTCCGCGACGATCGCGTCGGCCGCGGGGCCCATGACGGCGGCGACGGCCGCCTCGAAACCCGCGTCGACGCGGATCAACTCGGCCACCACACCCGTCAGGCCCAGGTCAGCGTGATGCTCGAGCAGCCACGCACCACCGTCCTGGCGTTCGAGACCCATCGACAGGGCGTCGATCCGAGCCTTCAGCGACGCCACTTCCTGACCCGCGGCACGCTCGGCCGCCTGCAGTTCGGTGACCCGGTCGGTCACGAGAGTCAGTGCCGCGACGGCACGTTCGTGGTGGCCGTCCAGACCCACCTCGCCGGCGTCGAGGTCGTCGACCGTGGCCTCGACGGCGTCGAACTCGGTCTGCGCCGCGTCCCCGCGCTGTCGGGCCTCGTCGATCGCGACGTCGAGGCGGGCGACCTCAGCGTCCACGGATTCTGCCCGGGTCCGCAATGTGTCGACCTGCCCCGACAGCCGGGCCAGTCCTTCACGTCGGTCCGCGATCGCCCGCACCGCCGCGAGGTGGGCGCGCTCGGCGTCGGCAGCGGCCTCCTCACGTTCGGCGAGTTGCTCGCGGGCCGCCTCCAGGGTGGCGCGCGCGATCTCGACCGCCGCGACGAGTTCGGCCTCCTCCTGCGCGATCCGCTCGGCGCGGGCCTCCATCTCGTCCGGATCCTGTCCGCGACCGGCGTCCGGCTCGGCGTCGAGATGACGCGCCCGCTCCTGCGCGATCCGGATCGTGGCACTCACCCGTTCGGCCAGCGCCGACAGCTGGAACCATGTCTGGCCCGCGGCCTCGGCCTGCGGTGTCAGGCGGGCGAGGGCCTGCTCGTGCCCACCGAGTTCGGCGGTGGCCGCCTCGAGCGCGGCCTGCACCGCTTCCTGCTGCTGCCGGGCGAGCTTCTCGTCGTGCGTCTGGCTGGCGAGTTCGGTGCGCCGCGTGACGAGGTCGTCGGCGGCCAGTCTCAGGCGCGCGTCGCGCAGGTCCGCCTGCACGCTCTGCGCTCGCCGGGCCACCTCGGCCTGCCGGCCGAGCGGCTTGAGCTGTCGACGCAACTCCGCGGTGAGGTCAGTGAGCCGCGCGAGGTTGGCCTGCATCGCATCGAGCTTGCGGACGGCCTTTTCCTTGCGCTTGCGGTGCTTGAGGACACCCGCGGCCTCCTCGATGAACGCCCGCCGGTCCTCCGGACGGGATTCGAGGATCGCGGACAACCGCCCCTGACCGACGATGACGTGCATCTCGCGGCCGATGCCGGAGTCACTGAGCAGTTCCTGCACGTCCATCAGCCGACACGAGTTGCCGTTGATCTCGTACTCGCCGGCGCCATCGCGGAACATGCGCCGCGTGATGGATACCTCGGAGTACTCGATCGGCAGCGCGCCGTCGGAGTTGTCGATCGTCAGCGTCACCTCGGCGCGACCCAGCGGCGCGCGGCCGGCGGTACCGGCGAAGATGACGTCCTGCATCTTGCCGCCGCGCAGCGCCTTCGCGCCCTGCTCGCCCATCACCCAGGTGAGAGCGTCGACCACGTTGGACTTGCCCGAACCATTGGGGCCGACGACGCACGTGATGCCGGGCTCGAACCGCAGAGTCGTGGCAGACGCGAAGGATTTGAAGCCCTTCAACGTCAGACTCTTCAGGTGCATGACGGTGGACTCTACCGGCGGATCAGCGCTCGACGAACCCGGAAAGGCCCCCGCGTGCCGCGCCGAAGTGCTCGACGACGAGCGTCACACTGCCCGGCGTCTGCCCCGACCGCAGCAGCGCCAGGAGCCGCTCGAGCGCATCGCGCGGCCCCTCGGCGATCACGAGCACCCGGCCGTCGACGTGATTGGTCGCATGGCCGGACAGACCCAGTTCGAGGGCGCGCGCCCGGGTCCACCACCGGAATCCGACACCCTGGACATATCCGTGGACCCAGGCGGTGAGGCGTTCGGTGTCGGGACTCATGACGGCAATTATCCGACGGGCGCCGTGAGCCTGCGGACGTGCGGGCCATCGGCTCGGCCGCGCCCCATCCCGAGAACCCCCATGCCGGCCACCGGTCCGCAGTGCCCGTCGTCTGCAATGCCGGATCAGTCCTACCGGACCCGCGGAGCGTTGCGATGCGAAGTGATCACAGTGGTCGATTCACGCCACGCTACTGATCAGCAAATATATCGTGGTCGTCATGTCGCGGCCACATGGTCAGACGTGGCCCATTCCAGTGGGGGTTGAGCATGTCGCCAAGGGGCCTGTCACGCACCGCCGTAGCGCTACTCGCTGTTGCACTGACGTGTGCTGCGGCGCCGGCCGCCCTCGCAGAACCAACGGGCGACCCCTTCTACCGATATGACGGCACCGCACCATTGGCGTCCTACGAGCCTGGTGCGGTTCTCAAGACACGCAGCGTGCCGTACCACGTGGTCAACGTCCCGACACCGGTGCAGGCAGTGCAGGTGCTCTACCGATCGACCGACGCCCTCGGGCAGCCGTCCGCAAATGTGACCTCGATCCTGCGACCGGAGAATGCCCAGCCGAACAGAGTCGTTTCCTACCAGTCCTTCTACGACTCGCTGAACCCTGAGGACGGCCCGTCGAGAGCAATCGCCGGCGACATCACGATCGGTGGTGTGACCCCCAGCGGGCGCAACCCCAACATCGGCGGCACACTCCCCTCCGTCGAAACGGCCGTGTTCGGCCCACTGTTCGCGGCGGGCTACACGATCGTCGTCGCCGATACCGAGGGTCCGGATGCGCACTTCGCTGCCGGACCCGAGTACGGCATGATGACCCTCGATTCCCTACGCGCCGCCCGCAACGTTCCCGAAACCGGAATCACCGACGACGCCAAGATCGGCCTGATGGGGTATTCCGGTGGTGCGATCGCCACCAACTGGGCATCGATCCTCGCGCCCGAATATGCACCGGATATCAACGACGATCTGATCGGTGCCGCCCAGGGCGGCGTGCTCGTCAATCCGGTCAACAATCTCCGATACGCCAGCGGAAGCATCGGATGGGGCGGTGTTGTCGGAATGGGCGTGGTCGGTGTGGCCCGTTCGTACGACATCGACTTCAGCCCGTATCTCAGCGACCGGGGACGTGAGGTCATGGCTCGACTGGACGACGCGTCGATCAGCAATGTGATCGGGCAATATCCCGGCCTGACCTGGCAGGATCTCGTCAAACCGGAGTACGCGGATCCCAACTCGATTCCCGAGTACGTCGATGCCGTCAACCGGATCAACATGGGTACCGCGCCGATACCCACGATCCCGATGTTCATCGCTCAGGCAGCCAACGGAACCCTCGAGGGCACCCAACCGGGTGGCCCCGGTATCGGAGCGGGTGACGGCATCATGGTCACGGGAGATGTCCGTAGCCTCGCCATCAGATACTGCGACGCCGGACTGCCTGTTCAGTACGACCAGTACGACACCATCAGCCATTCCCCCGGCGGCGCGCTCTGGCTACCGGGCGCCCTCGTCTGGATCAACGACCGATTCGACGGTAAGCCCGCCCCGTCCAACTGCGCGAGCATCGCACCCGGGAATTCCCTTGCGCCACAAGAACACGCCAACCCCTGACCTGTCGCATCACATCCGCAGAACAGCGGGGTCGCACTCGACGTCGTCAGAGACCTCCGATACGCCGACCACCAACCCGAGCAGCCTCCGTCAGATATCGAATGCGATGACGTCCGGCCGCCGGTCGGCCACTACACGAGCATCGACTCGGAGGACGACTCGAAGGCCGGCCCAGCGAATTCGAACTTGGGACCGAACAGGTCGTTCAGCGGTCTTCAGGATGAGGGTGTTCGGTGCTCGGAATCTCGGTGACACGCCACCCTGCGAAGAATCGACGGGCGTTCACGAGATAGTTCCTCAGATGCCGGAAGAGCGCCGATACCTCCCAAAACTGCATGTTCATACCCAATGGCCTCATACCGAGAGTGCAGTCATATCAGTCCGCTTCCGGTAACGCAGCCGCCTTGCGAACCGGGTAGGGACACCCCCCACTAGTAGGACTTTGTTAGGTTGGAAACCTGTGGTGACACAGTGGGCAGGTGCCGATCCAGATGGCGAGTGCGCGTTGGATGTCGCGGACGATG
>NZ_QQAT01000026.1:0-85192 GCF_003350365.1 Rhodococcus sp. AG1013 | reverse complement strand
AACGCCTTCTGGAACATCGTCAACTGGAACGACGTCGCCACCCGCTTCGCCGCCGCCCGCACCCAGACCGCCGGACTCATCGTCCCCGCCTGATCTGCGCGCAAAGCACTCCAGACATCTCAGCGGCGCCGCCCCCGATTCGTCGGGCGCGGCGCCGCTGCGCTGCCCCCACTCCCACGCTTTGCACTTGTCGCGCTCCGCGCTCACGTCCACCGCGCTTTGCGCACTTATCGCCGTTGCCGCGCCCGGAGAATCGCGACAAGTGCGCGAAACGCGAGTTGGCATAGTCGTCGTCTAGATCCTCGAGAATCAGACATGTTTGTGTCGCAACGCCGTTCATCGCGTACGTCGCGTAGCTGCAGCGCTGCGAGCCCTGACCCGACTCCGGAGTGAGACCACCCGGGCCGCCACCGAGTCCACTCAATCCGGTTGGGTGAATGGGAGATTCACCGCGATGGGTATCGTGGCTGCTATGACGGACATCACAATCGAGACCATCACCACGGGCCTTGCCTTCCCCGAGTGCCCGCGCTGGCGGGAGGGCCGCCTGTGGTTCTCCGACATCTACCGCGGTGTCGTCCTGCGCCTCGATCCGGCGACCGGTGAGGTCGAGCGGGTCGTCGAGGTCCCCGGCCAGGCCGGCGGGCTGGGCTTCCTGCCCGACGGCCGCCTGCTCGTCGCGTCCGTGCAGGAACGGAAGGTGTACCGCCTCGAGGACGACGGCACGCTCACCGTCCACGCCGATCTCCACGGCATCGCGCCGTGGCACCTCAACGACATGGCGGTCGACGCGTCCGGGCGCGCCTACGTCGGCAACTACGGTGACGACAGCGCGCCCCCGGCACCGCCGTTCCCCGCTGACCTGGCGATGGTCGAACCGGACGGTACCGCGCACGTCGTCGCGACCGAGATGCTGTTCGCCAACGGCATGGTGATCACCCCGGACGGTGCGACGCTGATCGTCGCCGAGACCCGTGCGTCCCCGGGACGGCTGACCGCGTTCACGATCGAGGCCGACGGCAGCCTCGTGAACCGGCGCACGCTCGTCGAGTTCGACGACGCGGCGGTCCTGCCCGACGGCATCGCGCTCGACGCCGAGGGCTCGGTCTGGGTGGCCTCACCGTTCAACCAGGAGGTGATCCGCGTGACCGCCGCCGGCGAGGTGGCCGAACGCATCGCGGTGCCGCACCCGTACGCCGTCGCGCTGGGCGGCGAGGACGGCCGCGACCTGTTCGTGTGCACGGCCGACACGTGGGTCCCGGAGGACGCGATCCGCATCGGCGGTGGCGCGATCCGGCGCCTGCGGGTGCAGGTTCCGGGTGCGGGTTTCTGACTCCCGGCTGGCACTCGGGACCCCTTGTGTGCCAGCGATACAGGAGCGCATGCTCGTAGTACCCAACGAGGTGTGAACGACGTGCGCGCCGGGCGGGCTCCGACCACAGGGGCCCGCCCGGCTGCTCCCGTCGCCAGGTGCCGCACGGGAGAATCGGGGTCGCGATGAACGAGCACGAATATGTCGGGGTCGCACCGTTCCACGCCTCCGGCGACCTCCGTGGCTTCGTGATCTCGGGACGCTGGCCCGACACGACCCGCGAGTGGGCGCAGCTGCTGGCCCTTGCCGTGCGGATCGCATCCCTGCCCGGCCTGCTGCCCACGTCGACCGTCTTCGGGGCGCGGGAGGAACTCCCCGACGATCCCGCACCCGGAACGGTCGGTCTGATCGTCTCCGAAGGACCCGTGCTCGGCGAGTCCGCGGTCGCGCCGGGGCGCTTCGTCGATCATCTGCCCCCGGCACTGCTGGTCCTGCACCCGCCTGCGGAGACCGTCCCGTCGCTTCCCGAGTGCGCCGGGGTGGCATCCGGGTGCGTGCTGCTCCCCGGCCTGCCACATCTCGGGCTCGAACACCGCGCGGCGTGGGTGGAGGCGGAGGCGGACGGCACTGTCACATCGATGATTTCGCGTGTGGGTATCGATCCGATCAGCGATCCCGACACCGCAGTTCTGGCGATGCTGCTCGCCGCCTGAACCGTTACGGAAGAAGAAAGTTCGGGATTCCAAACTTATTGTCGCCTTTGCGCTTTCGCTGATCCGGAGTTATCGTTGCCTCAGCGAAGGGGAGTAGCCCCCAATCGCTGGGTCGACATACTGGCCGGCACATTGCAGTGCCCGCCCGGCCCAGCGGACCGGATCTTCTCCGGTGGGCGAGACCTTCGGCCGTGAACGCATACGTGGCGTTCGGGGCCGGAGGAAGGTTTCCCCGACATCCTCCGAGAAGCGAGAAATCCGGAGGAGGGGTAATACATGCTGGCCGCGACACTGCTGAGTTTCGGCGTCATCTTCGTCGCCGAACTGGGCGACAAGTCCCAGCTCATGGCGATGACGTTCGCGCTGCGTTACCGCTGGTGGGTGGTTATCGCCGGCATCACGGTGGCGACCACCGTCGTGCACCTGGTCTCCGTCGGCGTCGGCCACTTCCTCGGTGCCGCGATTCCGACCACCGCCATGTCGATCCTCGGCGGCGTCGCCTTCCTGATCTTCGGCCTGTGGACACTGCGTGGCGACAAGCTCTCCGACGAGGAGGAGCAGAAGGCCCGCAAGGTCACCGGATCGGCCTTCCTGGCGGTCGCGTCGGCGTTCTTCCTCGCCGAACTAGGCGACAAGACCATGCTCGCCACCGTCACGCTCGCGGCGGACAACGACTGGGTTGGCGTGTGGATCGGATCGACGGTCGGCATGGTGGCCGCCGACGCCCTCGCGATCGTCGTCGGCGCGCTGCTCGGCAAGCATCTGCCCGAGGCGGTCGTCAAGATCGGCGCCGCGGTGCTGTTCTTCGCGTTCGGCGCCTGGCTGCTGCTCGAGGGCCTGTTCCCGGACAGCCCCGCCGGTCCGATCGTGGCGGGCACCATCGTCGCCGCCTCCGCCGTCGCGGCCATTGCCCGACGCGCTGTCCGTGGGCCCCGCACCCCGGCACCCGCCGAGCAGGTCGACGCACCCCGCGGTTCCTAGACTGACGGCATGGACCAGACGCAGCCCGACCTGCTCGCCCCTCTCGGTGATCTCGCCGCCTTCGCCGGACGGTGGGTGGGCGGGGGTGCCGGCCACTACCCGACCATCGACGACTTCGCGTACGACGAGGAGATCGAGCTCTCCCCCAGCGGAAAGCCGTTCCTGTTCTACCGCTCCCGCACCCGCAAGCCCGGCGGTGGCATGCCGATGCACACCGAGACCGGCTACCTGCGACTCACGGACGGCGTCGCCGAACTGCTCGTCACCCAGCCGACCGGTTTCGTCGAAATCCACCGCGCCACACTGTCCGACGGCATCCTCGACTTCGCACCGCACGCGCTGAGCGCGTCGCCCGACGCCAAGCCGGTCCACGAGATCCGGCGCCGCTTCGCCGTCGACGGCGACGTGCTCAGCTACGACATGTGGATGGCCTTCGACACGACGCCGATGACGCACCACCTGCGCGCGGAGCTGCGGCGCGCCGCGTAGAGCACGCTCAGAAGTCCCAGTCGGCGTCTTCGGTCGGCTTCTGCTTCCCGATGACGTAGGCGCTGCCGGAGCCGGAGAAGAAGTCGTGGTTTTCTCCGGCCCCGGGGTCCAGCGACGACAGGATCGCGGGGTTGACCTCGCAGTCCGATGCCGGGAACAGCGCCTCGTAGCCGAGGTTCGCGAGCGCCTTGTTCGCGTTGAACCGCATGTAGGACAACACGTCCGACGTCCAGCCCACCTCGTCGTACAGGTCGGCGGCGTACTCGACCTCGTTGTCGTAGAGGGTCTGCAGCAGCTCGTACGTGTAGGCGCGGTGCTCGTCGCGGGCGCCGACGTCGAGGTGTTCGAGCGCCTGCCGGCACTTGTACCCGATGTAGTACCCGTGCACCGCCTCGTCGCGGATGATCAGGCGGATGAGGTCGGCGGTGTTGGTGAGCTTGCCGTGGCTCGCCCAGTACATCGGCAGGTAGAAACCGCTGTAGAACAGGAACGATTCGAGCATCACCGATGCCGCCTTGCGCTTCAGCGCGTCGTCCCCGCGGTAGTAGTCGACGATGATCTGCGCCTTGCGCTGCAGGTGCGGGTTCCGTTCCGACCAGTCGAAGGCGGCATCGATCTGCCGGGTGGAGCACAGCGTCGAGAAGATCGAGCTGTAGCTCTTGGCGTGCACCGACTCCATGAACGCCATGTTCGTCAGCACCGCCTCCTCGTGCGGGGTGACGGCGTCGGCGATCATCGCGACGGCGCCGACGGTGGCCTGCGCCGTGTCGAGCAGCGTCAGTCCGGTGAACACCCGGATCGTCATCTCCCGCTCGACGTCGGTGAGCGTTTCCCACGACGCCAGATCGTTGGACAGTGGGATCTTCTCCGGCAGCCAGAAGTTGCCGGTGAGGCGGTCCCACACCTCGGCGTCCTTGGGATCGGGCAGCCGGTTCCAGTTGATCGCGTGCACTCGGTCGACCCGCCGTTCACTCACCGCCGCTCGCCTCCGTCAGACCGACGAGCCGACCGGCCCGGGCCGCGTCGAACCGTCGGCCGACATCGGACCAGTCGACGATCGACCACAGCCGTTCGATGTAGTCCGCCTTGACGTTGCGGTACTGCAGGTAGAAGGCATGCTCCCACGCGTCGAACACGAGCAACGGCGTGCTGGTGACCGCGAAGTTCGCGTGGTGATCGTGCAACTGGTGCACCACGAGGCGACCGCCGACCGGTTCCCAGGCCAGCACGCCCCACCCCGATCCCTGCACCGTGCCGGTCACCGCCGTCATCTCGGCGCGGAAACTGTCGAAGCTGCCGAAGAATTCGTCGATCGCGGCCGCCAGTTCGCCGTCGGGACGGTCGCCGCCTTGCGGCGACAGGTTGCGCCAGAAGATCGAGTGCAGCGCGTGACCGGAGAGGTTGAAGGCGAGGGCACGTTCGAGGCCGGCGAGCGCCGAGTAGTCGCCGCGCGCCCGGGCCTCGTGGAGTTGTTCCATGGTGCTGTTCGCTCCCCTCACGTACGCAGCGTGATGTGCGCCGTGGTGCAACTCCATTATCTCGCCGGAGATCGCCGGTTCCAGGGCGCCGTAGTCGTAGGCCAGGTCGGGAAGTGCATAGCCGCCGGTGCCGTTCATGTCCTCATGCCTCTCTTCGGTGCGTGACGACACGAGCCTAGCTCGAGTTCGGTATCCCAAACATAATTGTTCGATCATGCGAATATCCCACGCACCGGAAACACGGAGACCGATATCACTCAATCGCATGATTGGTTTCCGGTTCGACCGTAGGCTCGGTTCCCACGCCTCAACGAGATCACGCGAGTTTCGTTCCAGCTCAATGTTTCTGAGCACGGAGGTACCGGCCCGTGCCCGCCCAGGAGATAGGACCGCCATGAGCACCCCTGACTACGTCGACACCACCCGAGGACCGTCCGCCACGGACAAACTGCACTTCAACGAGGCCGGCGACGGCCATCCGCTGGTGCTGCTGCACGGTTCCGGCCCGGGCGTATCCGGCTGGTCCAACTTCTCGAAGAACCTCCCGGTGTTCGCCCGCAACTTCCGTACCGTCGTCGTCGACATGCCGGGCTTCGGCGCGAGTCCCGACATGGAGTACGACCGCCCGTACCCCGAGATCGCCGCGCAGTCGATCGTGACGCTGCTCGACGACCTCGGGATCGAGAAGGCGCACCTGCTGGGCAACTCCATGGGCGGCTGGGTCGCGCTCGAGACCGCGGCGCTCGCCCCGGAACGCGTCGAGCGCCTGGCCCTGATGGGCCCGGGTGGCCTGTACGCGCCGCTGCTGGGACCGATGCTCAGTGAGGGCGCGCGTCGGCTCAACGCCTTCCTCGTCGATCCCACCCGCGAGGCCCTCGAGGCGTGGGTGGATTCGATGGTCTACGACCCGGCCACCGTCACGCCGCAACTGCTCGACGAGCGCTGGGCCAACGCCACCGCACCCCGCGCGATCGAGCGCATGCGCGCGGTGATGGCGTCGCTCGCACTGCCCGGTAAGGCACCGCTGTGGACGCGCACCGACGAGATCCCGCACAAGACCCTGGTCACGTGGGGCCGCGACGACCGGATGCTGCCACTCGACGGCGCCCTGTTCGCACTGCGCCGCATGCCCAAGGCGGACCTGCACGTCCTGGGCGAGTGCGGGCACTGGGCGCAGGTCGAGCGCAAGCACGACTTCGAATCCCTCGTGACCGACTTCCTCACCCGCTGACCCGGCATCCCAGCCGGCGAAAGGAGCTTTCACACATGCTTTTCCAGCACGATGCGATCGATAGCGTCCTCGCCGCCGGGGACCGCCTGAGCGCACTGGAATCCGAGTGCGTCGAGGAGCGCAGGCTCGCAGCCGACAGCGCGAAGATCCTGCGCGATGCGGGCATCATGCGCCTGATCCAGCCCAAACGCCGGGGCGGGTTCGAGGCCGCGCCGACTACCGGATCGACGACGTGTGGTTCACGTCCGGACTGGCGGGCACCGGCAGCAACGACATCGTCGTGGACGGCGTGTTCGTCCCCGAACACCGCGTCCTCGACGTCGAGGACCTGTACGCGGGCCGCTGCCCGGGCCGCGAGGTCAACCCGAGCGCGCTGTTGCGGGTGCCGTGGTACACCCTGTTCGTCAACGCCGTCGTGGTGCCGCTGGTCGGGATGTCCCGCCGCGTGCTCGACGAGGCGGTCGGAATTCACAAGTCCCGCTCGGCCGCAGACGCCACCACACTTCCCCATCCGGCAACCCTCGCCCGGTTCACCGAGGCGGACTTCGAGATCGACACCGCCTACCGGATCCTCCAGTCGAACCTGGCCGACGCCTTTGCGGCCGTGGCGGATTCCGACGTCGTCCCGATGGAGATGCGGCAGCGTTCGAAGCGCGATCACATCGCCGCGGTCGGCCTGGCGGTCTCCGCCGCGGACAAGGCGTACCAGGTGGGCGGGCCCCGCTCGATCGCGACGTCCAGCGCGCTGCAGTCGGTGTGACGCGACGTCCACGCCGGACAGCATCACGCAATCAACCTGCCGGACAAGGTCAACCACGAATACGGCACCTACCTGCTCACCGGCGACCCCGGAACGCTCTACTGATTCGAGGAGATGCAATGCCTGTTCTCTCGCTGGGATACCTGCGCCTCGTGGTGACCGAGTCCGCGACACCGGGATTGGCGGCCGTCGGGTTCGAGGTGCTCGACCGAACGGACCTGCGCCACCTGGTCGAGCGGATCGAGGCCGCCGGTATCCCGACGCACGCCGGCACCGCCGCGGAGTGTGCGCTGCGCCAGGTCACCGGGTTCGTCGCGTTCGACGATCCGTCGGGCAACCGGGTGGAACTGTTCTACGGACCCGTCCTGAGCCATCGGCCCGTCGACCTGCCCTCGGTGTCCGGGTTCGTGACCGGCGACCAGGGCATGGGCCACGTGATCCTCAATGTGACCGACACCGAGGTCGCCTACGACTTCTACACGGGGGTAATGGGATTCGCCGAACGCAACTCGCTCGAGCTGCCGGGCGGCACCAGCTACTTCCTGGGCTGCAACCCGCGTCAGCACACTCTCGGGCTCAATCCGGCCGAGGGTCCGGGGCTGCTGCACTTCATGGTGGAGACCGCGGAGATCGACGACGTCGGCAAGGCGCTCGACCGGGCGCACGACCTCGGCATCCCCATGATGCAGTCGCTCGGTAAGCACACCAACGACCGGATGCTCTCGTTCTACATCTATTCCCCCGAGGGGCATGCCACCGAGATCGGTTGGGGCGGTGAGCGGATCGAGGCTCCGACGCCGACCTACCGGATCACCGAGGGCGCGGTGTGGGGTCATCGGTACACGCCGCCCCCGGCCGGCGCGAAGGGCCTGCCCCGGTGACGGGAACCCTCGACGACGGACTCTCGACGGGCACCGGAGTCCCATCGACCGAGCCACAGCAGCGTTGGACGCCGCGGCTCGTCACCGTGCTGGTGGTCCCGATCCTCGTCTCCGAGATCATCCCGGTCTCGGCAGCCCCGGACAACCAGGTGGTCAGCTCGAGCGTCGCGGAGGTGAGCCGCACACTGATGGCGGGCGTCGGCTTCGTGTGGGCATACGTCCTGTTCCTGCCCCGCCGATTCGGTGCCATCGAACAAGCGCTTCGTCAGTAAAGCGGCCGATAACCCGCTGCTAGCCTCGGGTAGTACACGATCGAATCAATACCTGAACAAGAGGAGTGAACCGTGGCGTCAGTGGGCCGACGCGAGGTGATCCTGGCTGAATCGGCACGACTGTTCTCCGATCGTGGCATCACAGCGACAACGATTCGGGAGATCGGCGAGGCAGTCGGACTCAATTCGGGAACGCTCTATCACTATTTCAACTCGAAGGACGCAATCGTCTCCGAGATCCTGGTGAGCTTCCTGACCGACCTGGTGGAGCGCTACAACTCCGTCGTCGAGTTGCCGGAGACCGCGCGCGAGCGTCTCGCGAGGATCGTGCGCGTGTCCCTCGAGACGGCCGACGCCCATCCGTACGCGACCGAGATCTACCAGAACGAGTTCGCGAACCTCGGCACGCTCCCCCGCTATACCGAGATCGCCGCGGCGGTCGAGGCTTCCCACGATGCCTGGTTCGGGATCGTCGAGGACGGCGTCCGCGGCGGCGAATTCAATTCCGGAATAGACGTTTTCGAGTTCCAGCGGATGATGCGCGAATGCGTATTCATGTCCGTGCGCTGGCATCGCAAGACCCTGAGCCGGGACATCGAGTCCCTGACGACGACCCTCACCACCGTCTTCCTCAACGGGTTCGTCCCGGCGCCGACAGAGACCGACGGCGCTCCCCTCCCGCCGGCACCGAAACGAGCACGCACCAAGAAGATCGTCGCCGCCCCCGCCCCCGAAGCGGAGACCCCGACCGGCGGGGCCGAGGACATCCGGGCCGAACTCGACTCACTGCGCACCGAACTGCGGGCGATCCGCGAGGCCATCGCGGACCGACCCGACGCGAGCTGATCCGTCCGCTGGAACCCTCCCGGACCGAGCCCGCGGCGACCTAGACTCCGGACATGACCGATGATCCGCGGATCCACACATTCGGTGACGACGCCCTCGGCGACCTGGACGCGACCGGCGTCGCCGCCCGCATCGCGGCCGGTGAGGTGTCGTCACGGGAGGTCGTGCAGGCGGCCATCGACCGCGCCGAGAAGGTCCAGGGCAGGCTGAACGGTATCCAGGCCCGCGACTTCGAGCGAGCCCTGAAGCTGTCCGATACCCCGCGCCGCGGCGTCTTCGCCGGTGTACCGACGATCGTCAAGGACAACGTCGACGTCGTGGGGCTGCCCACCGGGCAGGGCAGTGCCGCGTTCACCCCCGCCCCCGCCGACCGCAACAGCGACTTCGTGGACCAGTTCCTGTCGACGGGCTCCGTCTCCATCGGCAAGAGCCGGCTGCCCGAGTTCGGGTTCAGCGCCTCCACCGAGTACGCGGACGCCGATCCGGTCCGGAACCCGTGGAACCCCGAATACTCGTCCGGTGCGTCGTCCGGCGGTTCGGCGGCGCTCGTGGCGTCCGGCGCTCTGCCCTTCGCGCACGCGAACGACGGGGGCGGCTCCATCCGAATTCCCGCTGCGGCATGCGGGCTCGTCGGTCTGAAGCCGACCCGCGGCCGCACCATCGCCGATGCGACCGACAAGACCATGCCGATCCGGATCGTCACGCAGGGCGCCATCAGCCGCTCGGTGCGCGACACCGCCCGCTTCTACGCCGCGGCCGAGCAGTACTACCGGAACCCGAAGTTGCCGCCGATTCGCCTGGTGGAGGGTCCGGCCGCAACGCGGCTGCGGGTCGGCGTGATCGCCGACTCGGTGACCGCGGTGCCCACCGACGACGAGACGCGCAAGTCCGTGGCATCCACCGCCGATCTGCTCGACGAACTCGGCCACCATGTCGAGGAGGCGTCGCTGCCGGTCGGCGAGGACTTCATGCGCGACTTCAAGCTGTACTGGGGCTTCCTGTCCTTCGCGATCCTCGCCGGCGGGAAGCGGATGTTCGGACCGACGTTCGATCCGAAGAAGACCGACAATCTCAGCCGCGGACTGGATGCGATGTACCGCAAGCACATGGTCGAGACACCCCGCATGCTGTACCGGTTGCGGCGCACGGCCCGCACCTACTCCCGAGCGTTCCAGAAGTACGACGTCGTGCTCTCCCCGGTCCTCGGACACACCACACCCAAGCTCGGGTACCTCTCCCCCGCACAAGATTTCGACACACTGTTCGAGCGCCTGGTGACCTACGCCTCGTTCACCCCGCTCAACAACGCCTCCGGCGGACCGGCCATCTCCCTCCCACTGCACCGGACGTCGAACGGTCTGCCCCTGGCCTCGCACTTCTCCGCGAACCACGGCGACGAGCGCACCCTCCTCGAACTCGCCTTCGAACTCGAGGCCGCCCGGCCCTGGGCCCGGATCCAGGACCCCGACTGACCCGACACCTGTCCGCCCCACCTCCCGACCCACCTCGAGCGATGAACGGGAGCTCACGGCACGGTTCGGGTTCGGGGCGTGCCGTCAGTTCCCGTTCGACGCGGTCAGCACCGCGACGATGTCGTGCTGGCCGCGGGACTGCGCCTTCTGCAGCGGGACACGACATCGAGGTACCGGGCCGATCCGTCGCCGTAGACGATCGCCTCGTGTAGCGCCGTCCAACCCGGGTCGTTGACGTGGTTCACCGGCACCCCCGCCCGGATCAGGGTCCGCACGGTCTCCACGTGCCCGTACTCGGACGCCGGGATCAGCGCGGTCCCACCGAATCGGTTGGTGCTGTGCATATCAGCGCCGCCGCCACGGCGACCGCGTTCGCCTTGGTCGCCTCCACCAGCGGGGTCCGGCCGCCCGCACCCCGGGCCTCTACATCGGCTCCGCCGGCGAGAGCGTCGCGCACTCGGACCGCGTCGCCCGTCCGTACCGCCGCGAAGAGCGCCCCTTCGAGTTCCGGCGTG
The DNA here is from genome assembly GCF_003350365.1 of Rhodococcus sp. AG1013. Lineage (NCBI taxonomy): Bacteria > Bacillati > Actinomycetota > Actinomycetes > Mycobacteriales > Nocardiaceae > Rhodococcus > Rhodococcus sp. AG1013. Next base: position 74,242 of record NZ_QQAT01000026.1, on the reverse strand, counting down.
GACACCGGCGTGGGTACGGGCGACGCGACGTCGGAAGACACTGGCGTGGAATATGTCTCGGGCACCTCGGCGCTGCCGCACGCGGCCGCCGTCAATGCGACGGCGGCCAGCAGGACGGCAGCCCTCACTGCAGGCTCCCGGCGATCTCGGCGAGTCCGGCTGCGGCGCAGGCCTGGTCGGCGTTGCCGTCGGGCGCACCGCCCACCCCGATGCCGGCGATCGACGCGTTACCCACGTTCACCGTGACACCACCGGGCAGGAACAGCGTGCCGGGCAGGTCAGCAACGGTCGGGCCGTCGCCCTTCGCGCGGCCGGTGAGGTCGCTGGTGTTCGCACCGAACGCGGCGGCCGTGTAGCCCTTGGCCCGCGACGCCTCCACGGTGTGCTGGGCCGCGTTGTCGCCGCGCAGCATCGCCTGCACGTTGCCGAAGCGGTCCACCACCGAGACGGTGACGTAGCCGAGGCCGTCGGCCTGGCACTTCGCGAGCGCGGCCTGCGCGGCGCGGCCGGCGGTCGCCACGGCCAGCCGGTTCGCGGAGACGGTGCCCTTGTCGGCGGCGCCGGGCTGTTGCGACGAGACCGCGGCGGGCGCGACCTCCATGGCGGTGGGCGGAGCGGCAGCGTCGTCGGTCGATCCGCAGGCGGCCGCGGCCAGCAGGGCAACGGTGGGGACGGCGATCGCGAGGGCTCGGGGCAGGCGGAGGGAGGTGGTCATCTTCGGTCCTCTCGGAGGTGGTGAATCGATCGATTCGAGCCTCGCTCCGACGGCTGTTCGACGGCATCGCCCGCCCGTCTGCGCTGGTCTCGACCCTCCGGCCACGCAGACATCATCCGAATGGCCGATCCGCGCGGGTTGCGGTCTCCGTAGGATCGGGCCGTGCAGGACAAGTCGGCGTTCCGCAGACCGATCGGGGTCGCGATCCACCTCTCGTTCTACGTGCTGCTCGCGGCGTCCACGGCCCGCTACCTCACGTATCACGGGTTCGGCGACCGCTGGGTGGTCATCGCGAGCCTCGTCGCCGTACTCGCGGCGCTCTACATGGTGGTCGTGGTGACCTCGCGCCGCGGCGCGGTGTGGCAGCCGTGGGTGTGGCCGGTCCTGAGCACGTGGGTGGCACTGGTGTGGCTCGCGCCGAGCTTCGCGTGGACGGCGTTCCCGATCTTCTTCCTCTGCACCCGCGCGTTCCCGCGGTGGCTCGCGTTCCTGGTGGTCGCCGCGCTGGCGGTGTTCACCGGCATCGAGTTCGTGTCGTTCAGCGGGCGGACCGAATGGGCGGTGTTCCTGGCCCCGCTGTGCACGGGCGCCCTCATCGTCCTCGCCTACGGCCAGGTGGAGCGCGACAGCGCCGAACGGGAACGACTGCTCGGTGAACTCGTCACCGCCCAGTCCAGGCTCGCCGAGACCGAGCGGGAGGCCGGCGTGCTGTCCGAACGCGAACGGCTCGCGCGGGAGATCCACGACACCGTCACACAGGGACTCACCAGCGCGCTGCTGCATCTCGAGGCGGCCGAGCAGGTGTGGGAGCAGCCGGGGCCACGGGCGCGGGAGGAGGTCCACGTCGCAACGGCGTCGCTGCGCGAGAACCTGGCCCAGACCCGGGATCTGGTCCACTACCTGAGCTCCCCCGACCTCGAGACGCAGACGCTGGAAGCGGCGCTGCTCGCCGCCGCCCGCGGATATGTTCCGTCGGCGCAGCTTCGGGTGATCGGCGAACCGGCGCCGCTGCCGTCCGCCGTCGAGCACGCACTGTTGCGGATCACGCAGAGCGCTGTGTCGAACATCCGCCGGCACGCCCACGCGCAGACTGTGGGGGTGACCCTGACATACCTGCCCGACGCCGTCGCCCTGGACATCTTCGACGACGGCGTCGGCTTCGACGTGGGCGACCGCAGCGGATTCGGGCTGACAGCGATGCGGCAGCGGGTCGAGGCGCTCGGCGGGACGTTCTCGGTGGAGAGCGCACCCGGCGAGGGCACCGTCGTGGCCGCCCAGGTTCCGGTCGGGGGTGCGGCGTGATCTCCGTGCTGCTGGTGGACGACCACCTCGTGGTTCGCGCGGGGCTGCGCGCCCTGCTGGACTCGCAACCCGACATCGAGGTGACCGGCGAGGCCGACACCGGCGAGGACGCCGTCGCGCTCGCCGCGGACCGCGCACCGGATCTGGTGATGATGGATCTCGCGCTCGGCGCCGGAATCGATGGGGTGGAAGCGATTCGACGCATCCGCGCCGCCCGGCCCGACCAGCCGGTACTGGTGTTCACCACCTACGACACGGACGCCGACGTGGTGCGCGCACTCGACGCGGGCGCGATCGGCTACCTGCTCAAGGACTCCGCGCCGCGGGACATCTTCGCCGCGATCCGCGGCGCGGTCGTGGGCCAGAGCGTGCTGTCGCCGCCCGTCGCGGCCCGCGTGCTCGACCAGATGCGCCGACCCGACCAGGCCCTCACCGCACGCGAGGCGGAACTGCTGACCCTGCTGGCCGAGGGCCTGACGAACAAGGAACTGGGCCGGCGGCTGTTCATCAGCGAGGCCACCGTGAAGACCCACCTCGCCCACATCTACGCCAAGCTCGGCGTCGACTCTCGTGCCGCAGCCGTCTCGATCGCCCTGCGGCGGGACGGGATTCGCTGACGATACCTATCTGTTTCGGGTGAGCAGCCGGACCTTGCGGGTGGTGCCGGTGCCTTCGAGGGCGTCGCGCAGGCCGTCACCGAACGTGGAAAGCGCCAGAACGGTTGCGACGATCATGACCGCAGGCGCGATCAGCGCGGCAGGAGCGGTGTAGACGTTGTCGAATGCATCGCGCAGCATGCTGCCCCAGGATGTCTGCGGCGCCTGCACGCCGAGACCGAGGAAGCTCAGCGATGCCTCGGCGACGATCGCAACGCCGGCGGAGAAGGTGAGCTGCACCAGAATCGGGGACGCGGCGTTGGGAAGCACATGCCGCCACAGCAGCCGCCACTGCGAACATCCCAGTGCCCGACAGGCTTCGATATAGGTTTCGGTGGCGACAGACTCGGCGGCTCCGCGGGCGAGACGGAAGAGTGACGGCGCAAGCACGATACCGATGGCGAGCATCGCGTTGGTCAGTCCCGGGCCGAGGATGCCGACGACGGCGATGGCCAGGATCAGGGGCGGCAGCGACTGCAACGCGTCGGAGATCCGCGACAGCACGGCCCCCACCCAGCCGCCGAGCAATCCGGCGAGCAATCCGAACGGGATTCCCAACAGCGCGGCGACGCCGACGGCCTGCACGATGGCCGCGAACGTCACCGACGCTGCATCCAGCAGTCGGCTGAGATTGTCGCGTCCGTACAGGTCGGTCCCGAGGAGGTGCGCTCCGTCGGCCGGGGCGAAACTGTTCGACAAGTCCTGCGCATTCGGGTCGTACGGTGCGAGCAGGCCGCCGAACGCGGCCAGCAGCATCACAACGACGAGGAATCCCAAGGCGACCATCGCCAACCGGTTGCTCCGCAGCAACCGGAGCGGGCGACTGGTGGTCCAGAAATGGACGAAGGGATTGGGCGGACGTGTCACCGCGGCATCGGTCGTGCTGATCATGGTCAGGCCTTTCAGACGCGGACGCGAGGATTGAGGTAGCCGTAGGTGGCATCGACGATCACGTTGATCACCACGATGAACACCGCGCAGACCATGACGATGCCGAGGATCACCGGGACGTCGCGAGAGAAGACGGAGCTCACCGCGAGTGTGCCCAGTCCCGGGAGCGCGAAGACGAACTCGACCGTCACCGCACCGGCAAGGACCCGCGAGACCTGCAGGCCCAGCACCGTGACGATCGGTACGCCGGCGTTCTTGAGGCCGTGTTTTCCGATGATCGCTTTCTGCAGCAGACCTTTGGCGCGAGCAGTGCGTATGAAGTCCCGGCCCAGCACGTCGACGAGCGAGGCGCGAGTCTGTCGCGCCAGTTCGGCAGCGGAGATGGCGGCGATCGCGATCGCCGGAAGGATCAGATGCTGCAGCCACGCACCTGCCCCGTCGGTGAGCATCGCGTATCCGGTGGCAGGGAAGATCGGGCTGAGGATTGCCAACGGGATCACCAACGCCAGCGCAACGATGAACGGCGGCACCGCGATGGCCACACTCGAGAGTACGGTCAGCCCCCGGTCCAACCACGAGTTCGGGCGCACCGCAGCGGCGATGCCCGCCGGCAGTCCGACGGCCACCACGATCAGCATCGTCACGAACGTCAGCGAGAGGGTCACCGGAAGTCGTTCGGCGATGATCTGCACCACCGACTGAGTGCTGTAGAGCGAGGTCCCCAGGTCTCCGGTCAGCGCCCCACCGAGCCAGTCGAGGTACCGCACGATCAACGGTTGGTCCAGCCCGAGCGCCTGCCTGGTCTGTTCGATCTGCTCGGCGCTGGCATTGTCACCGGCCAGCGCCGTCGCCGCATCGCCCGGAACGAGATCGACGAGCGCATAGACGAAGAAGCTGACGAACAGCAACATCGGGATCGCCGAGGCGATCCGCTTTGCGATCAGGGTCAGCATCAGGACTCCTTCCCGGTGCCGACCATCGCCGACGCGGCACGCCCCGCGTCCGCTTCGGCTCGTCTGCCGAGGAAGTGCGCCCGCGGATCCGGGATCGCCTCCAGCAAGGTCTTGGTGTAGGCGTGCTGCGGATCGGTGAAAACCTGCTCGGTGGGCCCCATCTCCACGATCACACCCTTGCGCATCACGGCGACGCGGTGCGCGAGGAACCGCACGAGCGACAGGTCGTGCGAGACAAACACATATGCCAGTCCGCGCTCGCGTTGCAGGTCGATGAGCAGGTTGAGCACCTGCGCCTGGATCGAGACATCCAGTGCCGCAACGGGTTCGTCACACACGATGAAATCCGGCTCGGTGGTCAGCGCTCGCGCAATCGCGATGCGCTGCAACTGGCCGCCCGAGAACTCACGCGGATACTTGTCGAGCTGGTCGGCCCGCAGCCCGACCCGCGCCAGCAAGGCGGTCACCGCGGCGTCGCGTTCAATCCCCTTCAAACCGCGGTGGATCGTGAGCGGCTCACCGACCGCCTCGCGGATGGTCATATGGGGGTCGAGAGACGAGAACGGATCCTGGAAGATCATCTGAGCCCGTTGCCGGAACTCGCGCAGCTCCGCCCTGGACAGACCGCGAACATCGCGGCCGTCGAACACGATCGATCCCGAGTCCGGTTCGATCAGTCGCAGGGCAAGACGGCCGACGGTGGACTTGCCTGCACCGGATTCCCCTACGATCCCGACGGTCTCTCCCCTCTCGACGGTGAAGGAGACATGGTCGGTCACCGTGGTACGTTCACGCACCCGACCGAGCAGGTTCCGCTTCACCGGATAGGTCTTGACGAGATCCGATACTTCCAGCAGCGGGCTCATCCCGTGATCCCTTCCAACACCAGATCATTCGCGCGTACACATCGCACCGCCCGCGTGGACTCGGCTGCCGCACCCGCGAGTGGAACGGGGCCGGCTTCGCATTCCGGACCCGCATGGGGGCATCTCGGCGCGAACCGGCACGAATCCGGCCAGTCCCACGGTGCGGGTACCGCTCCCGCGATCGCCTGCAGCGGAGCCGACCGGTCCCGGTGATCCGGAATCGCATCGAGCAGGCCCTGGGCGTAGGGGTGCTGCGGGGACAGAAACAGATCCTCGACCGGTGCGGACTCGATCACCTGTCCGGCGTACATCACATTGACGGCGTCACACATCTGCGCGACGACGCCGAGATCGTGGGTGATGAACAAGATCGCAACCTCGAACTGCTGCTGCACCTCTCGCATCAGATCGAGCATCTGCGCCTGCACGGTGACGTCCAGGGCGGTGGTCGGCTCGTCGGCGATCAGCAGTTTCGGTCGGCACACCATTGCGATCGCCAGCATCACCCGCTGACACATCCCACCGGAGAACTCGTGCGGATAGGCATCGGCGCGCCGCGCCGCGTCGTCGATCCCCACGGCGTCGAGCATCTCCACCGCGCGCGCCCAGGCGGCCTTCCGACCCACCCGTTCGTGCCTGCGCACGACCTCCGCGATCTGCGACCCGACAGAGAAGGCCGGGTCCAGGCTACGTCGGGGCTCCTGAAAGATCATCGACACTTCGGTGCCGCGCACATCCGCCAGCTCACGATCGGTCATGCCGACCAGCTCACGGCCGGCCACTCGGATCGACCCCGACACCTTCGACGTCGCCGCCGGCAGCAATCCCATCGCGGCGAGTGACGTCACCGTCTTGCCGGACCCGGATTCCCCGACGACACCGACCACCGATCCCGCCGGTACCGACAGGTCGACTCCGTCGACCACCCGGGTCCATCCACGATCGGTGACGAAGTCCACCGACAGTCCCTCGACCCGCAACACCGGCTCCGCATCAGCGTGCGTCGACGTCAATCGGCCAGCGACATCGATACTCATGCAACAACTCCCGAACTCTGAGGGCCTGCAGCCACTATGGGACTGTGGCGAAGAAGGGGTTCGCAAATGACTGGAAGCATGTGACAGTTCACATCTTTAACGAACGTTAGTCATCTTCCATCCGAAACGTCAATAGCTGAAAGCTCGTGTCCTGTTGTCTACCAACATGTTTACAAACAAGCATGACCGGGGATCGGCTGCCGCGGCGGTCCGATACGCAGAAGATCGCGTTCGGCCGTACCGTCACAGCCAATCCCCGGTCATGCTTTCGTTCATCGGTGTCAGCGTTCAGCCACCACCGGTTCGACGGTTCGAGTGGCTACTTCGCCACACCGACGTGCCGTAGGTCAGGGACTCCCTGGATTCGGGACATCGCCATCTCGGTGGCTCCGATGACCTTGTCGGAATAGGCGAACTGAGTGGGGGTCGCACAGATGAAGACGTTCATTGCCTGCTCGGTTGCGATCGAGGCGGTGTCCTCGAGGAGTTGCGTGCGCTGGTCCTCGGTCAGAGCCGGGTCGAACGCTCGATCCAGGGTCTCGTCGAAGCCGGCGGGACGCGGTCCGGGGAACAGCTGGGGCGTCCGGTACCAATACTGGAACGACTGCAGCGAACTCGCCCGTGGCACCCGGCCGTTGAGGACCGCGTCGTACGCATCGCCCTGCGCGAACCGGGCATTCATCTCCGCTTGATCGACTTCCTGATAGTTCACCTTGATTCCGATGTCTTCGAGCTGCGATCGCACCGCGGTCGCAAGTTCAACCACCGGGGAGACCCGCGACGGCGCCATCATGTCGATCTCGAGGCTGCTCGCACCGGCCGACTCGAGAATCTGTCGGGCACGCTCCGGGTCGAAGTCGTATCGGATCGGCGGCTCTTCGAGGTATCCGACGGTTCCCGGCGTGGCGGCCTGCGGATTGGGCGTGCACTGACCGTGCATGATCGATTTGTTGATACCCTCCCGATCGATCGCGAAGTTCATCGCCTGACGAACCTCCGGCCGAGCCATGTCGGCAGAGTTCGTGTTCACATTCACCACGTACTCCGTGGAGGGCGGGTAGGAGTAGAAGCCGTATCCGCGACCGAGATTCGACGCTTGAGTGTAGTCGACGGGCATCACGTACGCGAGGTCGATCTGGCCGGAGCGCAGCGCGTTGATGCGCGCGTTGCCATCCGCGTAACCGGTGATGGTTATCCGTTCCGGCAGCTGCGCGGACGGGTCCCAGTACCCATCCCTCCGCACGTACGAGATCGAATCACCTACGCGCAGGGTGTCCAGCTTGTACGGTCCGGATCCGACCGGTCGCACGTCGAGATCCGGGTTGTTCACGGCGTTGGGACTGATGAGCATCCCCTCGACGCCGGACAGGACGTACGGAAGATCCGAGGCAGGCCGGTTCGTCCGTATCGTTACCCGCAACGGATCCACAACGTCGATGCCCTCGACCATCGAGAAGAAGCTCGAAACTGTCGATCCCGGTAGGCGCATGGCGCGCTCCAGCGAGGCCTTCACCGCTGACGAATCGAGCACCGCGCCATCGGAGAACGTGACGTCGTCGCGGAGAGTGAAGGTGACGGATCGGCCGTCCGGTCCGAATTCCCACCCGGTGGCGACCATCGGGGCGAGCACCGCTCCGTTCTCACCGTTCACGATCTGGGTGAGACGATCGTAGAGCGGCGTGAGGTACGGATATGCCGCAACGGTCGAGGGCGCCGTGTAGGGATCCACCGGCCGCGGCGGGAGGAAGTAGCCCACCCGCAGGTGCCCGGCCGGATCGGCTTCGGAGACGGCGGGTCCCGTCGTTGTTCGCTCCTGCGCGGCGGGTTGGCCGCCGCATCCGGTGACGGCGAGCGCAAGGATCGCAGCGGCACCACAGACTTTTGCACCTAGAAATCTCACGATTGTTCCTCTCGCAGGAAGGGTCTCGATCGACGAAAGACGTGGCGGTTCCGCCAATTCGACTCAGGTGAACCGTCTATCGAGGTCGGTTGAACGTCGTTCACACGCCGGCCGGAGCCGTACGCCGGTCGGTCATCGTGATGCTCGCCGACACCGGACAGAACACACCACCAAGTTCACACTGACTGTTGTTCAACGCTTTTCGCCTCTCTTCACCAAGATTCGTGGCACGGCATCGACCGACTCGCGGATCATCGATACCGGCCGGCCACCCAGGGCCGGCACGCGAAGCATCCACCGCTCGGGGACTACCTTGCTAGAAGATCATTCTGTTGTCCAGAGAACCGTCGAAATCCCTGTTCGCAGACAGCCCGCCGGCCTGCAGGGCACAGCGTCGGCGCACGCACGGATCGCCCCGGCCGGAAGAATCGGAAGATGTCTCTGCTCGCCAGAATCAGCCCTGGCGGAAAGAGCGCCCTCCAGGCACTCTAGCGAGCTAACGAACGATAGATTGGTCTTGACACCGGTAGCTTCGCGACTGTTCAATCAGACCTGACTCACGCCGGTGAGCCACGTCACACGACCGGAGGGATGCTCAGCCGATACCGAGGAAACCCCTACCGACACAGACGATCCGCATGGCTCACTGCCATCACGCACGTCCGTCGAGACAGCCGAGGGTTCGAAGCGCAGTCCGAACGCCCGGAGCGGCGGCGGCCTGCAAGGAGGGCGGGCGATATCGAGAATCTCTGTATCGCAGGATGTTTGAGATCCGCTGGTTGTCGTGCAACGACGGCAGCGCCTTGCCCGACGAGGTCGAACTCGCGGCCATCGACATACCCACCCGGGAACCCGCGATGCTGCATCGTCGCCAGCAGCCGATGAGCCGTGGACGAGGCCACCGACAGGTGCTCACTCACCTCCGTCGTTGACCGGCGACTTCACCCCCGGCAGTGCAGAGCCGCCGGGGGCCGACCACCAGGACCCGAGCTCCTCGTCTTCGACCGTTCGAACCGGGCCGTCCCAGGTGTCCCGCTACAGCTGGAACCGCTGTCCGATCCACTCCGCAATCACGTCAGCGACCTGCGGGCGAGTATCTGTCGGCCGGTCGAAGTAGTGATCGCCTGGGATCGTTGCGGCGGTCTTGTCCACGGAGGCAAGCCCGTTCAGGAGTGCCTCGGCATCGCTGGGAAACACCCCGGTGTCTGCGTCACCGTTGACGACGAATCCCGGCACCGAAATGTTCGCCAGGTGAGGACCGGCATTGCACTGCGAAGTCTCCTGACTCCACATCGAGAGCCATGTCCGCAGTGTGCACGACGTCACCAGGCCCCAGGTCGAGCCGTTCGACTGTTCGGGCTCACCGTGGTAGCACAGGTTCGGCTTGCGCCCGTTGGGGTCGATGGTCGGATCCACGAATCGTGGGTCCGCCCATGTCCGCGCGACCGTGAAGACACGATCGCGCTGACCGGCGGCGGCGACGCGACGCAGCTCGGACTTGGCCCACGCAGTGATCCGAGCATTGCGGTCGCGCTGCGCGGCCCGGTAGCGGGTGAGGAACTCGGCTGTGAACGGTCTCTCCCGCTCGGGGTTCCACAGGTCGAGTTCGGGATCGGTGAGTGTGGGGTCGTTCTCGTCGATGACCGCAGGGTCGAGCTGACTGGTCAGTACGTCGGGGCGACCCTGGTGTGCTGCCAGTGCAATGAAGGCGTCGCCCGGTACGAGATCGTCGAGTCCGGGCGCCGGTCGCATACCCGGTAGGGCAACGACATTCGGTTTGGTCGCATGCGACTGGTATGCCGCCATCAGTGAGCATCCACCGGAGTTGCCGAGGATGATCACCGACTCGACGCCCATCTCCTCGCGTAGCCACCTCACGCCGACTCCGATGTCGACGAGTGCCCGATCGAGCAGGAAGTGCAGTGGATCGTTGCGGAACCGCGTGTTCCAACCCAAGAAGCCGAATCCGCGTGCGGCCAGATGATCGGCCAGGTAGTGCTGGGAGAAGTCGACGTTGTAGTGGGTTGCGATCACGGCAACCTTCGGCCGGGTTCCCCGAGGACGGTGGTAGACGCCCTGGCAGGGCCAACCGCCCGCTCCCGCCCGGGGCTGGCCCGGAGCGGCCAGGCCGACGAACGTGGTCTCGATCTCCGATAGCTGTGTCACGTCTTCCTCATGCCTCCATCAGTTCTTCGTCATGCCATCGTCGGCGTGTCGTCCACGCTCAGACCGAGCATCGGCAGGCACTGCTCACGAACCTCACTCTTGAGGATCTTGTTGGACAGGCCGCGAGGGAGCGGATCATCCTGGAACAGGACATATTTGGGGGCCTTGTAACGGGCCAGATGCTGACGGCAGTACTCGATCAGCTCGTCGGCGCTCGGCGCTTGTGCTGCGTGCTTGTCGCGTCGTGCGATCAGCGCCGGCACCTCACCCCACTTCTCGTCGGGGGCGGCGATGACCACGAGTTCGCTGATCCCGGGATAGCCCGCGAGCACGCGCTCGATCTCGGCGGGGTAGATGTTGACCCCACCCGAGATCAGCATGTCCTTGGCGCGGTCGACGACGTAGAAGTAGCCTTCCTCGTCCTGCCTGACGAGATCGCCGGTACGCAGCCAGCCGTCGACGACCGCATCGCTGGTGGCCGCGGGATCCTCCCAGTAGCGCTCCATGATCTGGGGCCCGCGCAACCACAGCTCGCCGACATCACCCGGGGCAACGTCGTCGCCCGAGATCCCCACCACCCGGGCCGTCGTCTGCGGCGTCGGGATACCGGTGGAGCCCAGCTTCTTCTCCGACATCTCGCCGGACAGCGCCAGACACAGCCCACCGCTTTCGGTGAGGCCATAGCCCTGGCACACATACAGCCCCCGGCGCCCGAACGCCTGCAGCATCGCGACGGAGATGGCCTGGCCACCCGTGCCGAGCATCCGAAGGCTGGACAGGTCGGTCGACTCGAAGGTTGCGGCCTGAGTGAGCGCCTCCAGAATCGATCCGACCGCGATGAACTGGGTGATACGACGTTCCTCGAAGACCTCGAGGGTCCGTACCGGGTCGAACTCGGCGTCGAGCACGGTCTGACCGCCCACCGAGTACAGCGGCATCCACATCGCGATCAGTCCGCCGGTGAAGGCGAGCGCATAGGGGAAGTACGTGCTGTCGGTGGAGTTCCACGCATCGATCGCGATCCGCTCGGCGCACACCGCGAGCACATTGCGGTGACTGAGCACTGCGCCCTTGGGTACGCCGGTCGTTCCCGACGTGTAACAGATGAACGCCGGATGGTCGCCGGCGAAGAACGCCCGCGGGTCCTCGGGCGCGGACGCAGCCACGACCTCTTCGAACAAACGCTCACCGTCGCGAGGCGCCGCGGTCACGATGAGCCGGTGCCGGCGGACCGCCTGTTCGTCGTACTCGAGGAGGGTGTCCAGCATCGCTCGGTCCGCGACGATCGTCGTCGTACCGCTGCGGTCGATGATCTCGGCCAGCTCCGCAGGTGCCAGCCGGTAGTTCAGCGGCACGAAGGTCGCGCCCAGCTTGAAACAAGCCAGGACCGTCTCGCAGAATTCGATGCAGTTGGGAACGAGTGCCGCCACCCGATCGCCGAGCCCCACCCCGAGGCCGCGCAGTCCTTGCGCGAGCCTCGAGGTGCGGTCGTCCAGTTGTGCCCACGTGAGTTCGCGATCGCCCATCGCGATCGCCATGCGCTCCGGGTCGCGCTGCGCCCAGTACCGCAGTGGTCCAGCAAGATTCATGTTCCCTCCCAGCGGTCTTCAGCTGCGAACGAGGCGGCGGATGCTCCCGTCGCCGTCGCATCCGACAATGATCGACCCGTCGGCCGCGATGGTCACCGACGACCGGCGACCGTCGTTGGCCTGTACCTGCGGCAGTCCGAGAGGGAGATCCGTGGCCGCCACCTCGCGTCGGTCGCCGTCCCGGCTCACGCACACGACCTGCCGTGCGCCCTGATCGGCGACCACCACGTAGTCGTCGGTGAGAGCGACGCCCTGGGGCCGGACGAAGCCGGTCAGCGCACACGGTTCGCCCTCGCCGAGGACCAGCACCGAGCCCGTGGTCTCGTCGCTGACGACGATCGCAGCGCGGTCACCGGTGATCGCCGTGACGGTCGTGAGCCCCGACGGCCGCCGCGACTTCACGGTGCCGTCCAGATCCAGGACGACGACGTCGCCGCGTCGCATCCCGACCAGCAACTGATCGTCACCGACACCGACGGCATTCACCCCGTCGGCATCTTGGGCGAAGTACTCGGAGTTCGCTCCGCTGAGCGAACCGAAGATCTTGACCCACTCGCCCGAGTCGTCGACACGGCGGAACACCTCGCCTGCCTGGCTCAGCGCCACGAGGACGCCGGCGACCTCGACGGCACCGACGGCGGCGAACGGTTGGTCGAGCAGTAGCCTGCTCACCCGCTCGAGGGTGCCGTCACCGTCCACCCGGCAAATGCTCCCGTGGTCGGCCGCGATGAAACCTTCGGCTGCACGGGCGACCTGGTACGGCCCGAGGAACGAGCCCGCCGAGAGCACCGTGTCGAGCTCACCGGTCTCCATCGAGTACCGAGCCACACTCGCCTCCACGAAGTTGGAGACGTAGATGTAACCGCGCGTGTCGATGTCGAAGTTGTCGATGCCGGGGGCGAGGCTCACCAGCCGCTGCCGCTCGCCGGTGCTCAGATCCACCGCCGTGACCTCGCCGATGCTCGCCTGGGCCACGACGAGCCGGCCGTCCGGGGCGAACTTGACCGCGGTCGGGTGCGCGAGGCTGTCGACGACCTTCTCGACCGCGCCGGACTCCGGGTCCACGGCCAACACGGTCCCCGCGAAGACCTGCGGCATGTACAGCCGCCGGTCGGGACCCATCGCCAGGGCATTGAGCCAATCCAGACCCTCGGCGATCACCCGGACCTGGTTTCGCTGGTGCCGGTCGATCTCGAGGACCCGACCGCCCTCACGCATCTCGTCGACGTACAACCTGTCGGTCTCGGGGTCGACGGTGATGCCGTTCACCGCGGGGCAGTCGTCGACCAGCACGAAGTACGTGCCGTCGGCGCGGCGACCGCTAATTCTCCCGTTCATCGTTTCGGCCGCGTAGACGGTCCCTTCGGAGTCGAAGGCGATGTCGTCGGGTCCCTGGAGCTCCGAGCCCATCGGTGAAACGGTCGACAGGACGTCATTGTCGGCGTCCCACGCCGAAAGGTGTTCGCCTACAAGCTCCGAGATCCATAAGCGTCCGTCGGCATGGAGCCGTACCCCGTTGGCCCCGAAGAGTCGGGCCGGCTCGCGGACGGTGCCCATCGACCACCCGGCCGCGACACTCGGCGACGTATCCAGGTAGAGCTCGAAGCGGGACACCGCGCGGTTGCCGGGCGGCTTACTCATCGGACACCTGCGCGGATCCGACGAGAGCATCGGAGAACACGGCCTTGCGCTTCTGGCGGAAGGCGAGTTCTCCCTCGGCCAGGTCCTGACTCAGGACACAGACGACCTGGGTACGGTCCTCCATGGTCAACGCGGCCTCGAGGCTGCCGATCTCCTGGGAGGCGTTGAGCGCCTCCTTCGACATCCGCAGGGCCAGCGGCGCCTTGGCCGCGAGCACCCCGGCCACCTCGAGTGCGGCGTCCACGACACCGTCGGGACAGACGCGGCTCACGAAGCCGATGCGCTCGGCCTCGTCGGACTGCACTCGACGGCCGGTCATCAGGATCTCCGTCGCACGACCGCCGATGATCCGGGGGAGCAGGTAGCTCGCACCCATCTCGGAAACCGACTGACCGATATTGATCTGCGCCGCAGAGAAGTACGCCTCCGGTGCGGCCAGCCGGATATCGCTCGCCATCGCGAGAGAGAAGCCGCCGCCGACGCAAGGTCCGTTGACGGCCGCGATCACCGGCTGCGGGATCCGACGCAGCCGCGCCACTACCCCGGAGTACCACGACTGAATGGCCGCCCAGTGCCGATTCGGATCGCTCTCCACGCCGGTCGGGAACACCTCGCCCGACAGGTCGGCGCCGGAGCAGAAACCGCGGCCGGCACCGGTGAGCACGACGACCTTGACATCGTCGGCCCGCACCAAGGAATCGAGGTGTTTGGTGAGTTCGATGATCAGGCCGGGGTTGAGGGCGTTGAGCCTGTTCGGGCGGTTCAACGTGATCTGCTGAACGCCCGGGGCGGGGTTCGAAACGAGAATCGGGGCATCCACGGCCTTCATAAGGACTCCATTCAACGGCGGCGGGCCCTCGAAACCGTCTCGAACGGCGGCCACAGCCTGGTCGGAAAATTGGATACCGAGCGCCAGGGCCCACCTTTCGAGGTCGGCTCGCCTGTGCGTTCGGCTGGTGAAAGCATGGCACGAGTTCGGTGACGTCACAAGGGTTTACAGAAAATCCCTCTGCAGGTCAGAATCTGCTATGTTCTCGGGACGACGAAACACCCGGGACCTCACCCTTGGCGATCCCACTCCCTCCGGCGGCACCATCGGCCGCCCCCACATCCGCATTCGGAGGACGTCATGAAACTTGGCCTGAACCTTGGCTATTGGGGATCTGGAAGAGACGACGTTCTCGACCTCGTGCAGCTCGCCGAGGATGTCGGGTTCGACTGCGTGTGGTCCGGCGAGGCCTACGGGTCCGACGGCATTACGCCCCTTGCATGGCTTGCCGGACAAACGTCCAGGATCGGGCTCGGCACAGCCGTTCTCGGCATGGCCGGCCGCTCACCAGCTCTCACGGCACAGACCGCAGCCACGATGGACCATCTCTCCGACGGCCGATTCCGCCTCGGTCTCGGCATGTCCGGGCCGCAGGTCGTCGAAGGCTGGCACGGTATCCCCTACGGCAAGCCGATGCAACGTACCCGCGAGTACGTCGATGTGGTCCGGCAGGTGCTCCGCCGCGAGGCCCCCCTCGAACACCACGGCACCTACTACGACGTCCCCTATACGGGGAGCGACGGCAGCGGCCTGGGCAAGCCACTCAAGATGATCCTGCATCCCCGGCGAGAGAACCTGCCGATCTACCTCGCGGCGATCGGGCCCCGCAACATCGAACTGGCCTGCGAGATCGCCGACGGCTGGTTCCCGGTGTTCTTCTCCCCGCGCAGGTTCGACGCGATCGTTCCCGCCGGGTTCACGCCCCGACCCGACTTCGACCTGTGCCCGATTCTCGACGTGGTCGTGGGAGACGACGCCGCCGAGTGCCGAGCGCAGGTCAAGCCGAGCATCGCGCTCTACGTCGGCGGCATGGGCGCCCGGGGAAAGAACTTCTACAACGACGTCGCATGTCGTTACGGATACACGGACGCGGCAGTGAAGATCCAGGATCTGTACCTCGCGGGACGGAAGGAGGAGGCGATCGCCGCAGTGCCGGACGACCTGGTCGACGACATCGCACTGTGCGGCCCACCCGAACGGATCAAGGAACTGCTCGACCCCTGGACCTCGGCACCGATCACTTCCATGTCCCTCATGACCCGACAGCCTGAGGCGGTTCGCCTCATGGCCGACCTCCTCACCTAGGCGGCAAGATCGTGCAATTCGGTTTCACCCCAGAGCAAGCTGCTCTCCGCGACAGCGTCGGTCGATTCCTCGACGCCTCCGATCGGCAGCAGGTACGAACACTCATGGAGGCCGGCCTCCGCTACGACGAAGCGGTCTGGCGCCGAGCGGCAGACGAGCTCGGCCTGATGTCGGTCCCGATTCCGGTCGAGTACGGCGGTGCCGGTGGCGGGATGGTCGAACTCGCAATCGTCCTCGAGGAGTTCGGCCGCCGTCTCGTCAGGTCGCCGTACCTGGCCAGCATCGGCCTGGCGTCCACCGCACTCCTCGCAACCGACGACGACACGGCGTGCGCCGACTTCCTCCCCCGGATCGCCGAAGGCGAGCTGATCGCCACGTTCGCGCTCCCCGTGGGGGTCGGGTCGATGGCGAACCTCCCGGTCCACGCGTCGGACGACGCGCGACTGACCGGCGTCGCCGACGCGGTCATCGATGCGGAGTCGGCAGGTCTGCTGATCGTGCCCGCGCGCACGTCCAGCGGGACCGACCTTTTCGCTGTCGACCGCGGAGTCCTCGACGCGCCCAGAGACGCCCCCACAGACGAGGCCACAC
The DNA here is from genome assembly GCF_003350365.1 of Rhodococcus sp. AG1013. Lineage (NCBI taxonomy): Bacteria > Bacillati > Actinomycetota > Actinomycetes > Mycobacteriales > Nocardiaceae > Rhodococcus > Rhodococcus sp. AG1013. Next base: position 57,801 of record NZ_QQAT01000026.1, on the reverse strand, counting down.
CCTACGATCTGGTCACCCGATCGAGCCGGATCCGCTTCGACGACACCCCGTCCGTCCGGCTCGGCGCGCCCGTCTCGGACAAGGTCGAGCGGGCGTTCGCGCACGCGAACATCGCGTTGGCCGCCGAGCAGTTGGGAGGCGCGCAGGCCTGCCTGGACAGCTGTGTCGAGTACGCGAAGACGAGAACGCAGTTCGGACGGGCGATCGGGTCCTTCCAGGCGATCAAGCACCGGTGCGCGGACGTACTACTCAAGGTCGAGGGCGCACGCTCGCTCGTCTATCACGCCGCATGGCTCGCCGACACCGGCGCGACGGAGGAACTCGCCCTCGTCGCATCGATGGCGAAGGCGTGGTGCTCGGACACCTACGTGCAGGCCGCGGAGGCAAATCTCCTGACCCACGGCGGGATCGGGTTCACGTGGGAACACGACGCGCACCTGCACGTCCGCCGCGCCCGGAGTCGCGCAATGACTCTGGGAAGTCCCGACGATCACCGCGACGCGGTTGCCGCCCGCCTTCTGCTCGCCGAGACCCCCTAGGAGCGACCATGGATTTCGCTGATTCGCCCGCTGACATCGCGTACCGGGAGCAGGCTGCGAAGTGGCTTGCCGCGAACGCACCCGCCTTCGAGGAGCCGGACACGGGCAGATTGAGCGTCTTCGGCGCTCGCACCACCGAGGAATCCGTCCGCCACGTGGAGCAGGCCCTCGCCTGGCAGGCCCGCAAGTACGCGGACGGATGGGCGGGAATCGGCATCCCGGAGGAGTACGGCGGCGCGGGAGGTGATGTCCCCCAGAAACTCCTGTTCACCGAAGAGGAGGGGCGATACCGCCTGCCGCTCGATGCCCAGTCGGTCACGATGGGGATGATCGTGCCGACTCTCTCCCTGTGGGGAACCGCCGAGCAACGCGACCGGTACCTGACACCGCTCCTGGCCGGCAAGCAACTCTCGTGCCAGCTGTTCTCCGAGCCGGACGCCGGATCCGACCTCGCCGCCATCCGCACCACCGCACGCAGGACCGCGGACGGCTGGCGGATCAACGGGCAGAAGATCTGGACGTCCTACGCCCAGTACGCATCATTCGGCTACCTCCTCGCCCGCAGCGAGGATGCTCCCCGCCACCGCGGTCTGACCGCGTTCCTGGTCGACCTGAAGCAACCAGGAGTCACGGTTCGGCCGCTGAAGCAGGCGACCGGAGCGCACACCTTCAACGAAGTCTTCTTCGACGACGCGGAGGTCGCCGCCGACGCGGTTCTCGGCGAGCCCGGCCAGGGGTGGGAGGTCGCGATGACCACCCTGATGGCCGAGCGCTACTCGCTGGAGCCGGATATCGTTGGCGCGCAGCCACTGCTGGAGATGCTCCGCACCAGCACGCACGTCACCGACCCGACGATCCGCCGACAGTTCGCCGACGTGTACACGATCCAGCACATCCTCGGCATCCTGAAGCTCCGGCTGCGCACCGCAGCCAACGAAGGGCGTCCGCCGGGGGCCGAGGGGTCGATCACGAAACTGCTCTCGACGGAAGGCCAGTACCTCGCCGCGGACACCGCGTTGCGCGCCCTCGGCCCGGACGGCGTCCTCGAGAACCCCTGGACCGAACTGCTCACCGGCGCCCTGGGCCTGCGGATCGGCGGCGGAACCGACGAGATCATGAAGAACGTGATCGCCGAACGCGTCCTGGGACTCCCGCGCGAACCACGTGTCCGACAGCAGTAGGAAAGAGTCCGACGATGACCGATGATGTGACCATTCCCCGGAGCCTCCGTGCGGTCGGGATCGTGGGCAGCCTCCGCGCGGGTTCCTACAATCAGCTGTTGCTCGACAACGTCATCCGGCTCTGCCCGGACGATCTGGCGATCGACCCGTTCACCCGGATGGCGGAGATTCCACTGTTCAACGAGGACCATGCCCGCCAGGGTGAACCTCCCGCGGTGGCCGAGCTGCGAGAGGCCGTACGCGCTGCCGACGCGATCGTCATCGCGACCCCCGAGTACAACTACGGCGTCCCCGGGGTGCTCAAGAACGCGCTCGACTGGATCTCGATGCCACCGGGCAACTCCGGACTCGAGGGCAAGGCCGTCGCCCTCGTCGGTGCATCGCCGAGCATCCTGGGTACGGCGCGCGCGCAATCCCAACTGCGGCAGTCGTTCGTGGCGACGCAATCCCATGTGGTGAACCACCCGGAGGTCTTCGTCACCCGCGCGCACACCCGGTTCGAGGATGGAACACTCGTCGATCCAGGGGCCACGAAACTCATTGGCCAACTGCTGAACAACCTCGTGACGCTGGTCCACACCCTCGGGTCGGCGGGCGCGTACTCCACCCGGCTGGGAGCCGTGAATTGAGCGGCCCGCTGGCCGGAGTCCGCGTGTTGGAACTGCAGGGCATGGGTCCACTGCCCTTCGCCGGCATGCTGCTCTCCGATCTCGGCGCGGACGTCGTACGCATCGACCGTCTCGCACCGCGCGGTGAGGCACTGCTGGAGCACGAGCCGGTTGGGCGAGGCCGCCGCTCCGTCGCGCTCGATCTCAAGAACCCTGACGCCGTCGAGACGTTCCTGCGTCTCTGTGAGAGCGCGGATGCGGTGATCGAGGGCTTCCGTCCCGGCGTCGCCGAACGCCTCGGCATCGGCCCCGAGCACTGCCGTGCACGCAACCCGCGTCTGGTCTACGGGCGCATGACCGGTTGGGGCCAGGACGGCCCGCTCGCCCAGACCGCCGGGCACGACATCAACTACATCGCGCTCGCCGGCGCGCTCCACGGCATCGGGACACCCGAGCGTCCCGTCCCACCCGGCAACATCGTCGGTGACTTCGCCGGCGGCGGAATGTTGCTCGCCCTCGGTGTGGTCAGCGCGCTACTCGAGGCGCGGTCGTCCGGACAGGGCCAGGTGGTCGATGCCGCGATCGTGGACGGGGCGGCACTGCTCACCACCGCGATCCACGAACTCATCGCCTCCGGAGAATGGTCCGAGAAACGGGGCAGCAACGTCCTCGACGGCGGTGCCGGTCACTACGACGTGTACGAGACGGCCGACCACCAGTTCGTCGCGATCGGCGCTCTGGAGTCCCGGTTCTACAACGACCTGTGCGACCGTCTGGGTGTCGAGGTCGACCGTACCGCCGACGCGACAGCGACACGGTCCAGGTTCGCCGAACTGTTCGCCACCCGGACCCGACAGGAGTGGTGCGACCTGCTCGAGGGCACCGACGCGTGCTTCGCGCCGGTGCTCAGCCCGACGGAGGCGACGCGGCATCCGGCGAACCGCGCGCGGAATGTGTTCGTCGAGGTCGGTGGCGTCGTACAGCCGGCCCCGGCCCCACGCTTCTCCCGCACGCCTCCTCGGACCCCGGCGCCGGCCGCCACGCCCGGCGCGCACACTCGTGAAGTCCTGGGCGAGTGGGGCGTCGACGCCGTGGAGATCGACGATCTCCTCGCCGGCGGCGCCGCCGGCGAGCGTCCGCAATCATCCGTGAACGAAGGGAACAACTGAATGACCGACGAGCGCTTCAGCGCCGACGATCGTGCGGAGATCATCGAGACCTGCACGAAGATGACGTACTACATCGACGAGCGCCGGTGGGCCGACCTCCACGAGATCTTCACCGAGACCATCACTTTGGACTACGTGGGTGTCTTCGGCGGTGCCCCCACCGACACTCCGCGCGCCGACTACGTCAGGAACGCCGAGCGTCTGCTCGGCAACCTCGACGCGACGCAGCACCAGGTGTCCGGGCACCTCGTGAGCGGCTCGGGCGACGAGGCCAGGTGCATCTCCCAGGTGGTGGCCACCCACGTGAAGCCCAACAACAGCGGTGGACCGCTGTGGACCTCCGGAGGTCAGTACGACATGGGTCTCCGGCGAGGTGAGGACGGCTGGCGGATCAGCTCGGTGCGCGCGGTCCAGCGGTGGTGCACCGGCAATCGCGAGGTGATGAGGCTCGGCAAGCGCGACGTGTAGACCCACGCGCCCCGCCCGGGGGTCGCCGACCGAAACGGTTCGACGGCCCCCGGGCGTTTCGCTGTGCCTGCCGTCAGTGCGGGCACCGCACGCTGTCCCGCTCCCGCCGGTAGACCCCCATCAGCTCTGTCGTGGAAGTGTCCCCATCGGAGACCGCGACGCCGACATCGCACAGGTCGGCCGTCAACTCGAGTGCAGCCTTCTTGCCGAGTTCGACACCCCACTGGTCGAAAGAGTTGATGCCCCATATCGTTCCCTGCACGAAGACCAGGTGCTCGTAGAGCGCGATCAACTGTCCGAGGACCGAGGGTGTGAGCCGGGGCGCGAGGATCGTCGTCGACGGGCGGTTCCCGGACATGATCTTGTGCGGAACGAGTTCCTGCGCAACACCTTCGGACTCGATCTCCGCCGCGGAGCGGCCGAACGCCAGGACCTTCGCCTGGGCGAACATGTTCGCGACCAGCACATCGTGCATCGACCCGTCGGGGTCGACTTCCGTGACGCCGGCTGCCGAATTCACGAACCCGATGAAATCCACGGGAACCAGACGGGTGCCTTGATGGAGAAGCTGATGGAAGGCGTGCTGCCCGTTCGTTCCGGGCTCACCCCAGTAGATTTCGCCGGTCCGGGTGCCCACACCGGTGCCGTCGGATCGGACCGACTTGCCGTTGGACTCCATCACCAGCTGCTGGAGATACGCCGGGAACCTCGCGAGGTCGTTCGCGTACGGCAGTACCGCGTGTGTGTCGGCACCGAAGAAGCTCGCATACCAGACACCGAGCAGTCCGAGCAGCACCGGCGCGTTCGATTCGAGCGGCGCGGTGCGGAAATGCTGATCCATTCGCCTGAACCCGGTCAGGAACTCGCCGAACTGTTCGGGCCCGATCGCGACCATGAGACTGAGTCCGACGGCCGATCCCAACGAGTAGCGGCCGCCGACCCAGTCCCAGAAGCCGAACATGTTCGCTCGATCGATGCCGAACGCTTCGACTCGTTCGACATCGCTCGATACCGCGACGAAGTGCAGGGGTACAGCGTCCTCCCCGAGCACGTTCGTCAACCAACGGCGCGCCGCGGTTGCATTGGTCAGGGTTTCCAGAGTCGAGAAGGTCTTCGAAACCACCACGAAGAGAGTGGTTTCCGGCTCGAACCCGGCCAGCGCGGAGGCCAGGTCTGCGGGGTCGACGTTCGACACGAAGCGCACTTCCGGACCGTCGACACAGGACCGCAAAGCGCGGTACGCCATGGCGGGGCCGAGGTCGGATCCACCGATTCCGATGTTCACGACGGATCGGATTCGACGGCCCGTTGCGCCGCGCCACCGGCCGGATCGGACGCGATCGGCAAAGTCTGCCATTCGGTCGAGAACCTCATGCACGTCGTCGACAACGTGCTCTCCGTCGACGACCAGTCGTGCGCCCCGAGACGCTCGCAGTGCCGTGTGCAGCACCGCCCGATCCTCGGTGCTGTTGATGCGCTTGCCGTCGAACATCGCCTCACGGCACCGTTCGACACCGGCCGATCGTGCCAGCGCGGTCAACAGGTCGAGCGTCTCCGCTGTGACGAGGTGCTTACTGAAGTCGATGTAGAGATCGCCGGCGTTCACGGTGAGGCGACGGCCGCGGCTCGGGTCCGACGCGAACAGCGAGCGCAGATCGGTCGACGCGATCGTGGACTGATGCACCGTGAGCTCCTGCCACAACGCGGATTTCGTGACATCGACTCCGATCATGCGAGGGCACGCAGTCGTGGAGCGAGGTCCTTCTCGAACAGCTCGAGGAACCTCTTCTGATCGTGGCCCGGCGCGTGGAAGACGAGGTGGTTCAACCCCGCGTCGATGTACGGCTGGATCTGCGCCACCGCCTCGTCCGGATCCGATGCCACGATCCACCGCTTGGCCACCTGCTCGATCGGCAACGCATTCGCCGCCTTCTCCATCTCGATCGGATCATCGATGCTGTGCTTCTGCTCCGCCGTCAACGACAACGGCGCCCAGAACCGCGTATTCTCCAGTGCCAGTTCCAGATCCGTGTCGTAGGAAATCTTGATCTCGATCATCCTGTCGATCGCGGCGATGTCGCGTCCTGCGGTGTCCGCCCCCTCCGCGACCGCGGGCATCAGCTTGTCGGTGTACAACTCCATCCCCTTACCCGACGTACAGATGAACCCGTCGCCCGACCGGCCCGCATACCGTGCCACCACCGGACCACCCGCCGCGATGTACACCGGTATGCCGCCCTCGGGCACGTCATAGATCGATGCACCCGTCGTCCGGTAGAACTCCCCCTCGAAATCCACTCGGTTCCCCGACCACAGTTCCCGCATCAACCGGACGGCCTCCCGCAGCCGCGCGAACCGTTCCTTGAATTCCGGCCACGGCCCGGCGAATCCGGTCGCGATCTCGTTCAGCGCCTCACCCGTACCCACGCCCAGCATGACCCGCCCCGGGTAGAGGCAGCCCATCGTCGCGAACGCCTGCGCCACCACCGCCGGGTTGTACCGGAACGTCGGAGTCATCACCGACGTCCCCAACATCAGGTGCGATGTCCGCTCCCCCACGGCCGTCATCCACGCAAGAGAGAAGGGCGCATGACCACCCTCGTGCCGCCACGGCTGAAAATGATCCGACACCGTCGCCGAGTCCATCCCGTGGGCCTCGGCCAGCACACCCAACTCCACCAACTGCCGCGGGCCGAACTGCTCCGCGGATGCCTTGTACCCCAACCGCAGGTTCATGCCGACAACTCCTTCAGACGTACATCGTGTCCACCGAACTGGTTGCGCAGCGCCGAGACCGCCTTCATCGCCGGGGAATCGGGTTGGCGCGAGGAGAATCTGGCGAACAACGCCGCCGATATCACCGGCGCGGGTACCGCGTGCGCGATCGCTTCCTCGACGGCCCAGCGCCCCTCACCGGAGTCGTCGGTGTAGCCCGTCAGGCATTCGAACCCCGGATCATCGCTGTCCGCGGCCACCAGCAACTCCAACAGCCACGAGCGCACCACGGTCCCCCGCTGCCAGGCCTTCAGCACGGCGCCGACGTCGGTGATGAGAGGCTCGGCAGCAAGGAGTTCGTAGCCCTCCGCGTAAGACTGCATGAGCCCGTACTCGACGGCGTTGTGCACCATCTTCGCGTAGTGCCCGGCACCGACGGGTCCGGCATGGACGAACCCCTCGGCGTGTTCGCCGGCGGGCCGCAGGGCGTCGAAGATCGGCATGGCGCGCGCGACGTCGCCCGCTGCACCGCCGACCATCAGGCCATACCCCTCCTGCAGACCCCAAACACCCCCGGACACACCGCAATCGAGATAGGCGATTCCCCTGTCGCCCAGCAACTCACAATGATCCTTGTCGTCGGTGAAGCGCGAGTTTCCCCCGTCTATGACGAGATCGCCGGCCCCGAGCAGGTGACTCAGCTGTTCGATCACGGTGCGAGTCGGCTCGCCTGCCGGAACCATCACCCACACCACCCGTGGAGTCGCCAGCCGGGCAACCAGTTCCTGGAGCGACTCCACGTCACTCGCGGTGGTTCCGGGATCGAACCCGACGACGTCGTGCCCGGCGCCGCGTATGCGTTCGCGCATGTTCGCGCCCATCCGGCCCAGGCCGATCAGACCCATCTGCATTGGCACTCCTCGGAATCGACACGCCATCCGGACAGAAATCGGATTGCACGAATTCGCGCATCCGTTGCGTGAAATCATGCAAACCGTTGCCTGATCTGTCAATATCTGCGCAGCCCGGAAGTTACAATCGACCAGCCCGCCCGGTCGGCAACGGCGGGCACCGTCCGAGGAGGAACTGGCTTGTCCGGGAGTGCACAGCGGCGCGAGGACATACTTCGCAGGCTCGTGGCAGACGGCTACGTCGAGGCAAAGGCGCTGTCGCGGGAGCTCTGCGTGGACGCGTCCACCATCCGGCGCGATCTGGACGCTCTCGTCCGACTCGGCAAAGCCGAACGGACACACGGTGGCGCGCGGCCGATCGCCGGTGCGATGTCCGAGATCCCCTACGCGGTCAAGGAGAGCGATCACAGGGCCGAGAAGATCGCCATCGCTCGTGCGGCCGCGGACCTCGTGAGCGACGGCGCGAGCGTCATTCTCGACAGCGGCTCCACCACCTACCAGGTCGCGGCCGCGCTGCGGCACAGGTCCGAGCTGACGATCATCACCAACGACCTGCGCATCGGAAAGTACGTCGCCACGTTCCCGGAGGTGCGCCTGCTGGTGACCGGCGGAGAACTCCTCGGGTCGGTATTCACGCTGGTCGGCGAGCGTTCGGTGGAGTTCCTCGCCGACTACTCCGTCGACTGGGCATTCCTCGGGGCCGACGCCATCGATCCCACCGCCGGGGTCACCAATACGAACACCCTCGAGGTCCCGATCAAACGGGCCATGATCGCGGCATCCGCCCGCTCGGCCGTCGTCGCAGACAGTTCGAAGTTCGGACACAGAGCACTGACGCGGGTGGCCGCGCTCGGCGAAGTCGACCTGATCATCACGGACTCCGGACTCGCCGTCGAGGATGCCGATCGGTACGGCGATGGACTCATCCGCGCCGATTCCGACGCCGAAGAGAACCGTCCGGGTGCGCGCGCCTGATACCCACATCGACGTCGACTTCCTCGATACCTTCCGGTTCCCCGACGGCGCGGGGTTTCCCGACTCGTACCGGGCCTTCGTGCGAGAACTGGGCTGGGGCAGGCTGTTCGGGCTCTGGCTCGTGTACCCGCCCGTGCGGGGCGGCTACGCCGCAGCTGCCAGGCCAGGAGCGCGATCCTCACGAGCGAAGGCCTACCGCGACGGGCAGGTCGAGGAGTTCGACTGGATGATCGAGCCGGACGGCAACTGGGCGCTCGTCGACTCGCTCCAGGTTTTCGCCATCAGCGAGAACGGCGATGTGCTGTTGTGGGACACCGCCGCTCGTGACGAGCGAGGCGAGTTCCCGGTGTACTGCTCGCAGCGGATGAATTCGCTGCGGCTGCTCGGACCGTCGCTGGATGCTGCGGCGCCGGTGCTGCGGGCGGAATCCGCGACGTTGTTCGGCGCGACCGAGGTCGACTTCGAACCGCTTGCCGCGCAGCGGCTACCGTGACCGCCCGAACCAGCGCCGCTTCGGGGCAGGGCGGGCGAGGTCGACCGCCACGTCGACGAACGACTGCACGGCGTCCTCGGAGCCGTTGTCGACGCGCTTGAACGCCTTGCCGATGGGGTCCGCGAAGGTCCCGTCAGGCAGTTCGATGCCGGGCCAGCCACCGATCTCGGTGGGCGGCTCGACCCACCTCCCTCCGGCGTGGCGGACCAGCAGTTCGCCGAGGTAGGCGCCGAACTTGAACACGAGTTCGGCGAGGTAGTCGCCACCGCCCTCCTGGTCGCGGATCTCGCCGAGGAAGGCGTCGACATCGCGTGCAGATGCGAGCGTGAAGGGCAGGTCGTGTCCGGTGTTGGCGCGAACCGAGTGCGAACATGCCTGCGCGAGGGCAGGCATGTTCTCCACGGTCGGCGGAGCGGGGAGGCGCAGCGGCCGGCCGGAGTAGGCGCCGGAGGTAGAAGTCACGAGCAGAACCTAGCCGGGATGGCTCAGGACTCCGGTGTCGAATCCGTGGCGGCGCCCGGGTCACCGGTCGTCAGTGGAGATCTTCGGTGGAACCGAGGGGGGTCACCGTGCGTCTGATCCAATGAGCGGATCGTCGCCGAACGAGAGGGGAAACGTGAGGTCTGTGGGACGGTGGAGTGCCGTTGCCGTCGCCGCGGTCGGGGTTCTGGGCCTGGCCGGCTGCGGATCGACCAGCGTCGAGGGTCAGGCCGACCCGGCGATACCCGGGGCCGCAGAACCGGCATTCGACCCGTGCAGCATCCCGGACGAGGCGCTGCGAGCGGCGGGGGTGGATCCGGCGTCAGAGACGCGCGACATCCTCGGGGTCAAACAGCCAGGGTGGAATCTGTGCGATTGGGGCGGTGAAAGCACAGCGGTAACGGTGTTCATTGCGGCACGCACCCTCGACGAGGTCCGAGAGAACGACCGCTTCACCGACTTCACTCCCGTCGATCTGGGCGGCCGGAAGGCCTTCACCTTCCGCGAGGCATCCGACACTCGCAATGAGTACTGCGATGTCATGTTCAGTTCTGGAACCGACACCGTGATGATCAAATCGGGCTACTTCGTCGGAAGAACTCCACCTGAAGGCCCGTGCCCCCTCGCCATTCGAAACGCCCAGGTCCTCGCTCCGACGATCCCCAACTGACAGGACGGCCGACGCTGTGAACAGCAACTCGTGGAGTGCACTCGGTGATCAGGTCGATGCGGGTCTTCTCTACTTGGAACCTGGCGTTGCCGAGCAGTGTGCGCAACGCTGCGCCGAAATGGTCAGGGAACTCGATCGGATCAAGCGCGGAGCCGCTGGACTCAGCCGTGTCGACGGCCTCGGCATCCTCCCCTCCGGAGTCGCGCTGGCCCGCAAGTTCGAGCAGAAGGCGTCCGGCGGCGCCTACCCGCTCGATCAGGCTCTGGCCGATCACATCACCGTCGTCGAGCAGATGCAGTCGGTGTTCGAGAAGATCGCGGCGAGCTTCGACGCCACCGAACAGTCGAACACACAGGCCATCACGGCGGTCGCTCCCGGCCGCTGATCCACCACCCGAGAACTCAGCACAGTCCAGCGTCGACCCAAGAACAGGTGCCGACCGCACCTGCTACCGGTCCGCGAAGTGCGCGAGCACTTGTGCCAGGCGGTTGGCGTCGGCCGGTATCTGATCGGGGGTGAAGGTCCAGTCGTTGAAGGTCCACGGGTCACACCACTCGGATCGGTCCGCGGCCGGAAGGGCGTAGCTGCGGTGGACGAGGTCGCTGTCGATCGCCTCGACGGAGGAGAAATCTTCGCCCACGATCACCATCGAAACACCCATCGACGGGCCATGCTCTGCGAGGAACGCGATCGCCGGCCAGTGCCGCTGCTCGTAGCCGAACGGGAAGTGGTTCAGAACGAGAAGCCGCTGGGGACGTGCGGAACATCGGACTCCGCCGGCCCCGTCGAGTATGCCGAGTTCGACCGACGCGGAGATCGACTCGAGGTAGGCGGCTACTTCGTCGACACCTGCGATCGTGGTTCCGTGGGGACGATGGGACAGCGCGGACGTCAGCGGTCGAAGTCCGCCGCTGAGATCGACGATATCGAGGGCAATGTCGTCGTAGGAGGCCAACATCCGCAGTGCGACAGCGAAGACGACGGCTGAAGTTCCGGGTGTGTCCGGGCCGATGATTCGAAGCGGCTGCCGGAGTGGGAACGGCAGACACACCGGGATTCGCAGTGGACCACACTGGGGGGCTGACAGTTCCCCGATGCGGATTCCGTCTGCGGTTCCGCCACCTGCACTGAGGTTGGTCCAGGCTGGAGAGTTCCAGTCTGCGAACGGTCGCGGCAGCATCGGTCCGACGGCTTGGAGTTCAGCCTCGAGGTGGGCGCTGTCTCGGCGGTATCGGATGAAGGCCTCTTCGACGACCGTGTCATGTCGCTGCTGCGCTCGTGCCCTCGCCTGCCCCGCTTCCGGGCTGTTGCGGGTGGCGGGATCGGCTACCGCCGCGGTCATCTCGTCGTCGAGGCGGGACTCTGCGAACTGGCGCGCGGCGATAAGGGCACCGGCCGAGCGAGCAGCGTCTTCCTGGATCATCCCGAACCGTTCGACGATCCTGTCCGGGTCGAGCGGCTCGATCGGCGCGTATGCGGTGGTTGGGGCTGCCATCTGCGCCGCGGGTTGTTCACTCGCGTTGTCGTCGACGTCCACGCCGTGCCGAGTGATCAGGCCCGCAAGCCCGTCGTTGTATCCCTGCCCGACTGCGCGGACCTTCCACTGCCCGGCTCGCCGGTACAGCTCCCAACAGATCACTGCCGATTCAGCGGATCTGCAGCCGACGTCGACGGTGGCGACAGGCGCTCCGCTGTGGTCGTGCAGCGTCGCGGTGAGCTGGGTGAAAGCCGCATCGGGGGCAGCGTTCGGGTCGACGCTCGCGATGCAGAGCACGGCGCCGGCATCGGGGTGGACGGCGTCGAGATCGATCTCGACGCCGTCCGGTCCCAGATGGACTCCGCTCGTCCGTGGTTGGTTGTAGAACACGAAGTCGTCGGACGACAGTGCACGGAGCGAGGAATCGGTCACCAGGGCCGACACGTCGAGTGCAGTTGCGCTGTTGGCGGTGAACCGCAGAGTCGCGGTCGACAGCACGGTGTTCTGTCCAGGCGTCAGGTGCACTGTCGGTCCTCTACGCGCCGATGAACCGGTGCAGTTGGGGTGCGGCCTCGCCGGCGTGCCGGGCCTGGATTCCCTCGCCGATCGCTTCGAGCTTCCAGTCACCGCCCGACCGGAACACCTTGGCCATGACCATGCCCGTGAATGGCATGCCACCCTGCAGGGTGTATCGGGCGAGTTCGCTGCTCGTGGTGGCGTCGACGAGCCGGCAGAAGGCGTTCTTGACCTGCTCGAAGGTGTGCCCCTTGTAGGAGGTGACCAGGAAGATGACCGTGGTGATGTACGGCGGTACCCGCGTCAGGTCGACATGGATCACCTCGTCGTCACCGTCACCGACGCCGGTGAGGTTGTCGCCCTCGTGAAGAATCGAGCCATCCTTGGACCGAAGCTGCCCGTAGTACGCGACGTCGACGATCTGGTTGTCGGCGATCAGGACGGCCGAGGCGTCGAGGTCGACGTCGACGGCGCGGCTGCCGAACATTCCTCGCTTCTCGATCGGATCCCAACCCAGGCCCATGCTCACCATGGTGAGGGCCACCCCGCCGTCCTTGCGCAGGCTCACCTTCTGGCCCTTGGTCAGGCTGACCGGGCGGCCCTTCACGAGGCTGACTTCGGCACCCGCGGCCGGGGGCGCCGGGTGAACCGGCGGCGCGGCAGGGGCCGGCGCAGCCGCAGGCGGCGCGGGGGGCGCCGGCGGCGCGACAGGAGCCGCAGGAGCGGCCGGTTCGTCGTCCACCGAGACGCCGTGGTCGGTGACCAGCGCGGCGAAACCGCCCGCGTATCCCTGCCCGACGGCGCGTACCTTCCACCCGCCCTGTCGCCGGTACAGCTCGAGTGCGATCACGATCGACTCGGTGTCGAGGCCGTCGATCCGATACTCGTACAGTGTGTTTCCGTTGGCATCGGCCAGACGCGCGGTCGGAGCGCCATAGCGACCGAACGTCGACGTGGCGTCCTCGAGGGTGATGACGGTACGAATCTGGTCGATGTCGGCGGGCACCGACGCGAGTGAAACGCGCAGCGTTGCAGCCTGACCGGGCGGGCCCGGCTGCAGCTGCACGCCAGGACCGCTCGGCTGGTTGAAGAAGACGAAGTCGGCGTCGGAGCGAACCTTCCCGTTCGCGGTGACCAGAAGAGCCGACAAATCAGCGGCCGCGGTCAGATCGAGCAGGACGACGACGTCGCCGGCAGTGATCGGGGCGTTCTGCCCCTTGGTCAGCGGTGCGGTCACGGCGTTACGGCTCCTTCGATGTGAAAGTGGTCGATGCGGACATATCGGGTCAAAGATCGGGTATACACGAAGGTCGAGTCCGTCGGGTGAACCACCCGCGAACCCGCCACAGTCTCCCGCCGGCGGCGATCCTGGGTGCCACCGTGACTGCTGGGGACAGCCGCGGGTCGGATCAGGCGCTGGCGGCGTCGGTGGTGTCGACGGACTCGTTGATCGACCGGATCACCTGGACCAGGCGCATCACCTGGTCGTCGCCGAATACCTGCCCGGGTCCGTGCGGCGCCTTGTCGGTGAACGGCGACTCGAACAGCAGCGACGGATCCATCTCGCCGTGCCGTGTCAGGTGGGAGATGATCAGATTCACGAAATCGATCTGGTCCGCCGTCGCAGTCTTGCCGTGCAGGAACTCCGCGAACGCCTCGGCGGCGGACTGCTGATCAAGGCCCACGAGTGAGCGGATGAATCGGGCCAGTCCCTTGGCATTCTCGACCGCGCGTTCCAGATCCTGCGGCTCACCGGCACCACTGCGGGCGAGCATCTCCTCGAGCGAGGCGGGGTCCGCGGTCGTGAGCGGTTTGCCGTGGCGGACCTTCGACAGCGCCAGGTTGTCGGGCTGCCGCCGCAGGTAGTCGCGCACCTTCGGGATGTTCAGCCCCTCGTCGAGCAGGCCGTCGGCGACCTGCCGGATCGGCGCCTCGAACTTGGGCAGGGTGCCGTCGGCGTGCACGACCGCCAACTGGCCGCGCAGGACGATCAGGTCGAACCTCTTGGCCAGCTCGTCGGTATCGCGCACCGTGGTCGGCAGCGGTGCGAGGTTCTCGATGATCTCGGCGACCCTCTGCTCGGAGAGCGAGTCCCACTCCGCCCGGTCGGCGTCTCGGCCGCGCGGCCTCTTTGACTTGTTCGACGACCCTTGAGGCATCGAATCCGGGTACCGGAGTAAATCCGGTCTTCTCATCCAGCCCCAGGATGACCAGACCACCAACAGTGTTACTGAATGCACTCAGCGTCGGCCAGAGGCTTGCCCCGATCTTCGTCGCGGCGCTCTTCACTTCGACAGAGCGGTGTCGGTTCCGGCCTTCCGCAACGTCGCGACCACAGAAGCCAGCTTCGCTGCGTCCACCGGTCCCCTTTCCGAGCATCACTGCATGAATCGCACGCCACAGTGTATATACAGTGACTGTCAGTGTATATACACTCACGCTGGGCAACCCTCACTGACCTACAAAGCTCCTGGTCCTGCCCGCTTCGGAAAGGGATCACTCCGCCCCGCTGTCGATCAGCTTTCCAAGTGCATACTTGACCTGATGCTGCTTGAGCCCCATGGAAACGGCGAGCTCGAGAATCTCGACTTTGGGTACCGCGCGCACGGCGCCGTCGACGAGGTCTGGCGCCAGATGGTAGGTCGTGCCGCCGCGGTCACCACTGGAGACAGCCAATCCTGCTGTCACCAATCTAATGTCGAGATCCTCGACAGAAGTTCCCGGAACCGGATGCGCGTCGTACGGCCTGTCGCGGATAGCAACCTCCGCATCAGCCCGGTGCCTTCAGTTGCATCCACGCAAGCACGTCGAGAATCCGGATGGCCGGGACCGCGGCCGGCAACTCCGCCCGTTCCCGCAACGCGACGAGCCGGTTGTGCAGTTCGCGGTCGTTGTCCCGCAGGGCCTGCCGGACGGGGTTGAGGTGCGCCTTCTTGGTGTCGAGAACCTCGCCGACGACGCGGTCGTAGATGGGGTACAGCCGCGGCCGCTTGCGCGCGATCAGCTTCGACGCCACGGTCCGCCCGACGCTGGGGACCGTCCACAGCGCAGTCTCCAGCCGCCACGCCGGCGACTCGGGGGTCATCTCGTCCGCTTCGTCGACGAGGTCGCGGTCGGCGCCGACCTCCCGCAGCAGCTCGGCGAACTCGTCGCGGCGCTCGCGCAGGATGATGTCGGCGCCGTCCGGGGATACCGCAACCGAGAGCAGGGTGACGGCGACCAGGTCGTCGGCGGTGAAGACGTCGACGTCGCGCTCGCGGGTTCCGCTGGAATCCCATTCGTCCCACAGCGCGCCGCTGCGCAGCCGGCCGGTCTTCACCCACGGCGCGCGGAAGTACTGCTGCAACACCTCGACTGCGGCGCCGTCGTCACCGGACGCGAGGACCTTCGGAAGACGAATCGTCATGTCAGGCCTCTTCTGTCATCACGTCGAGCACATGCTGCGCGAACCGTCGATTGTGATACTGCGCGTACGGGCCTCGACCCTTGCCGACAAGTCGCTCGGCGAGCGGGCGGATGGTCGTCTCGTCGAGGGGAAGCTCGAAGAACTGGTCGTCCGCGCCCTCGTCGGAGAGGAACCAGTCGATCACCACGCCGTCGCCGTCCGCGGAGGCCAGGTCGGGTTCACGGAAGCGCAGCAACGGGTTTGCCATCGTGAGGCCGTCGAGGCTGTACCCGGTGCCGCGCATCAGCGCGGACAACGACGTGTACAGCACGGTGCGGTAGTCGACGGTCTCGCCGTTTTCGGTGTAGCGCTCCACGTAGAGCACTTCCATCGGTCCGATGTTGAGCGTGAAGAGACGTTCACTCTCGGCGGTCTTGTTCGTCGTCGGGAGACACGTCAGTGTCCACTCGTCCACCTCGCCCGACGCCGGATCGTCGAACGCCGAGGCGAGGTAGCCGGCGATCAGGTCGACTGCTACCTCGAAGAACGGTTCGCGGCGCAGCAGTTCGAAGTTCTCATCGCTTGCGGCCGGATTGATTTCACTCATCACTGTCTCTCTCGTGCTGCATGGCGCATTTACGACGGCGGTCAGGCGCACAATTGTTCTGCTCGACGACACCCAGACAGAACTGTATAGAACCGGCCACCGACGGCTCTGCGCTTCCCCCGCCTGAGGCAGCCACGAAACCACTGCCACAGCGCCACACGAAATCCGGTCCAGGGCGTGCGTCCGAGAGCGACCTCCGCAACCCCGCCGCTACCGCACCGGTGTCGGGTCCGACGCGGAGAAGTCGTAGTCGCCGAGCGGGAAGCTCCGCGCCTCCGTGAACGCGTTGGCCGTCGACGTCGGACGCAGCAGGGCGGCCTCACCGTGTTGGTTGAAGTAGTACGACCGCGCCGAGCCGCATCTGCCACCGTAGAAGACGGAGTCGTCGAGGTTCGCCGTCATCCGGTCGAGGAACCGGGCGTTGGCGTCCTCGGTCACCTCGAAGACGTCGGTGCCCCGGCGGCGCATCTCGGTCAGTAGTCGTGTCATGTGCGCCATCTGCGACTCGATCGTGGTGAAGTACGACAGTCCGCTGTACGAGTACGGGCTCGCGAGGGTGAGGAAGTTCGGGAACTTCGGCACCGCGACGCCCTCGTACGCCTGGAAGCGGTTGTCGCGCCACCACTTCCCGAGGTTGAGGCCGTCGCGTCCGATGACCTCGATGGCAGGGAAGTTCACGTCCCACAGGTTGAACCCGGTTGCCAGGATCAGGGTGTCGATCTCGGTGCGACGGCCATCGGTGGTGACGATCGCGTCGGGTTCGATCCGTGCGATCGACGTCGTCTCGAGGCTCACGTTCTTCTTCGTGAAGGTCCGGTAGTAGCTGTTGGAGAACGTGGGTCGCTTGCACCCGAAGTCGTAGTCGGGGGTCAGTTTGCGGCGCAGATCGGCGTCGGGCACCTGTGCGCGCAGGAACAGCCGTGACGCCGCCGCGGCCCCCTTGTTGAGGATCTTCGCCTGCCGGTAGTGCAGCACCGCGCTGACCATGATGCCCTCGAGGATCGTGTCGCTGACGAAGCGGGCCACACGTTGCGTCGCCGGAACACGCGAGAAGAGTCGTTGCACGACACCGGGAATCGGAACGTCGGCCTTCGGCACCACCCAGATCGGGGTGCGCTGGTAGACGGTGAGTTCGCTCGCCTTCCGGGCGACCTCAGGGATCAACTGGACGGCGGTCGCACCGGTACCGATGATCGCGGCCCGCGACCCGGCCAGGTCGATACCGTCCTCCCACGCGGTGGTGTGCAGGACGTGACCGGAGAACGTGTCGATTCCGTCGATGTCCGGCAGCTGCGGCTGCGACAGGAATCCGGTCGCGGTGAGCAGGTAGCGCCCGGTCACCTGTTCGCCGCTCTCGAGAGACACCACCCAGTGCCGGGCGGTCTCGTCCCAGCAGGCGCCGGTGACGACCGTCCGGAACCGCATGTACCGGCGCAGGTCGTACTTGTCGGCGACGTGCTCGGCGTACCGCTTGAGTTCGGCGCCCGGCGCGAACAGCCGTGACCAGTACGGATTCGGCTCGAAGGAGTACGAGTAGGTGACCGAGGCGATGTCCACGGCCAGGCCCGGGTAGCGGTTGACGTGCCACGTGCCGCCGAGGTCGTCCTCGCGTTCGAGTATCGCCAGGTTCGTCAGGCCGAGCTGGTTCAGCGCGATCGCCGCACCCATCCCGCCGAAACCGGCACCGACGATCACGGCGTCGTACTGCGTGTTCCGCTCCACAGCTTCACCCTCCCCAGATATGTGTCACTTTCAGTGTCACTCATCTGTCCGGGTGTGGCCAGGGTTTCGGCTCGATCGGTCGCCGACGCCGCGTCGCCCGCGCTGGCCGTCCGGTCTCAGGCGCGCGCGTCGACCGCCGCGACGGCGTCGATCTCAACCGTCGCGCCGTAAGGGAGCCCGCTCACCTCGACGAAGGTGCGGGCGGGACGCGGAGCGTCGAAGAGACGCTCGAACTGTCGGTTCGCCTCCTCGCGCAGCGACAGGTCGGTCACGAAGTAGGTGAGCTTGACGACGTCCTTCAGTTCGTCGCCGACCGTCGCCAGTCGCTCGACCATCCGGTCGACCGCAGCGTCGAGCGCTGCCATGCGGCCGGGCACCGGAACCCCCGTCGCATCGACGGACAGTGCGCCGGAGACGAATACGAGCCCCGCGGCCACGAACGCCGGGCTGTACGGGTGGTCGGCGGAAACCTCGGTCATGGACATCGAGTACTCCCTCTGCGGTAGGCAGCAACGAATTCGCCCAGACCATAGCCCGCGGCCGGATCGGCATGTCGACTGCCCAACCAGCTGACCCCACCTGCATCCCTATCGCGCGTTCACCTGGGAGTGGAGGGACTTCAACTCCCGCAGCGCCTCGCCGTTCCCGAGCTTGTCCCGCCAGCCCGGTTCGTCCCCGACAGCTCGGTCCAGGACCTCGAGGAGCAGGGCGCTGTCGATATCGAAGGACAGGGCGCTGACGTTTATGTCCGGGTACTCGACCAGGTTGTCGCGGCCCCAGCGCCGTCGCTTGACGGCCGCGGGGTAGCCGCCGCTCACCGCGATGGTCCTCACCCTCCCCTGACGGGTCGCGGTTGCGGAGTCCGCCGAGGTCCACCGCGTGAACGCGCACGAGGTGTTGCTGCTCACGAACATGCCTTCTCTCGACAGGTGGATTCGGGGACGAAAGCCGCCTCCGGGGAGCAAAGTCACACCGGCGAACCAGATCCCGAACAGGGTGAAGATCCACGCGCCGACCATGACAGGAAGCGGGATATCGGACTCCGGATCGATGTACATGAACGTGAAGGCCGGTCCGGCGAGCAGCACCACGAGTGAGATCGATAGATTCCGGAACCAGAACCAACGAGACGCCGGGATCAGGATCCCGGGCGTGCCGCTGTCAATGATCTCCCCGGTGCTCGGGACCAGCTTCTCGACCCGCACCCGCCCCGACAGCGCCGACGGCCTGGGCCGTCCACACGCCGACAGGAACATCGCCCCAATCGCGAAGAACCACATGCTGATTACTGCGCCGGCAGCCCAGCCGTGACACTGAGAAGTGCCACACCACCGGACACGAAAGCAACTGCCAGCGGTGCCGCGAGCCAGATCGAGATCACGGATCGCGGCCATTCATCAGGCCACCGCACGACTCCGTTCCCGCGCGAGATCACGCCTCCCCCTGCCACGTCCCGCGCCGACCGTCGACGAGTTGATCGGATCCGATCACCCGAAGAGCCATCCACCGTCACGACCACCGACGGCAGCTTCAACGCCTTCCGCGCCGACGCACTCACATAACAGTCGCCCGAGGCCGCCGAATGCAAAATGCCGTTGTAGACGAGATCCCATGTTCGCGGACTTGCTCGAATATCTTCCAATGCCGTCACGGCTTGTCGACCCGACGAATCCCTCAGTTCCAAGGTGGGGCGGTTTCCCCCGGAGACCTTGACCTCGACGAGCTCGTAGGTGTTCGCCCAGGACTTTCCCGCCTGGAACCACACCGCGCCGGCCGCCCGCCACTCCTGCCCGCCGAAACGCCAGTACGCGAAGACACCAAAGGCAACCAGGAACGCCCAAAGCTGCCAATTCGACAGCCAGGCGAAGCCGTCCACGCGGTCGAATAGACGACCCCGAGCGCCACCGCGGCGAAGCTCATCTGCAGACGGAACCTGCGATTCGGTAGCGACCACTCCAGCATCGGGCCCAGATGGTCGGGGACACGAGGATGCGCATCCGGAACGGGTCCGGAGGACAACGCGTTCGTCCCCCTCGACCCTCCCGGCGCCGCGGGCGGACGCGGCTCACCGGTCTCCCGATCCGGAACCGGCGGCAACGCCAGACGACCCTCCCCGTACATATGTCTCCTCCCCAGGACACTCGCCGACCACGGTAACGCCCTGCGTGACGAAGCCCACGGACGGCCTGCGCGCTTGGCATCTTGTCGGGCATCTGCCGTACGTTTTGCTGACGTGACAGAACCCTGGTCTTCCGCGCAGGTCGCGGCCGCCGCACCCGATGCGGCGTCACTGTCGGCTGCCCGCGGGCTGGCGACGAAATGGGCCGACACCGGCCGCACCGACACCGCTCTGTGGGGGTCGTGCGGCGGCAGCGGCAAGAATCCGTACCTCGCGGCGGTCGACCTCACCGGCCCCGCGTACCGCTGCTCGTGCCCCAGCCGCAAGTTCCCGTGCAAGCACGCCGTGAGCCTGCTGCTGCGCTGGTCAGACGGTGCCGTGCCGACCGCCGACGCCCCCGAGTTCGTCACCGACTGGCTCGCGACCCGGGCCGCCCGCGCGGCGGCCACCCCCGAGGCATCCCCAAAGGCGGCACCCGATCCGGCCACCACCGAGCGCCGCACCGAGCGGATCGCCGCCGGTCTCGACGAGCTGGACCGGTGGCTGACCGATCGGATCGTCGCCGGCCTGGGCTCCGTCGCCCACGACGCCGCCGCCTACGACGCGATCGCCGCCCGCATGGTCGACGCGCAGGCCCCCGGCGCCGCCGCCACCCTGCGCGCGCTGCCGACGCTCGTCGCCACCGACCCGGACTGGCCGGCGCCGCTGCTGACCGAGTACGCGCGCCTGCACCTGCTGATCCGCGCGTTTCGGGACCGCGGCCGGCTGCCGGAACCGCTGAATCGCTCGGTGCAGACACACCTCGGGGTGCCCGTGCGCGCCGACGAGGTGCGCGCCGAGCCCGCCGTGCGCGACCGCTGGCAGGTACTGGCGGTCCGCACCGCCGAGGAGGGGCGTCTGGTTACCCGCCGGGCGTGGCTGCGCGGACGCGACTCCGGCCGCTGGGCACTGCTCCTCGACTTCGCCCACGGCAGCGCCCAATTCACTACGGCTGCACCGATTCCGGGAACTCTCATCGACGCCGACCTGCATTACTACCCCGGCGCCGCACCGCTACGTGCGCAACTGGGCACCCAGCACGCCGCCCCGGAACCGTTCACGACCCTGCCCGGCGCCACCGACCCGGTCACCGCCCTCGACAGCTACACCACCGCACTCGCCGCCGACCCGTGGATCCGCGCGTGGCCGATGCTCCTCGCCGACGTCACCCCCACCGTCACCGCAGGAACCTGGCACGTCGTCGACCGTACCGGGCGGGCCCTCCCGGTCGGCGGCGACGACACGGGACGATGGCAGCTGCTCGCCGTCTCCGGCGGCCACCCGGTCACCGTGTGCGGCGACTGGACCGGCACCGCACTGCTGCCCGCATCCGTGTTCGACGCCGGCACGGTGATCGCCGCATGATCCGTCCCTATCCGGAGTCCCTCACGGCGACAGCACTTCTCGGGACCGCGAGATCGACGACGCCGCTGTCCGGCCTGCACACCGCAACCGCGGCGACGGCCCTCGACGGCGAGCCTGCTCCGACGCTTCTCGCGGCGGCGGCGCTGGAGTCGGTGTTCCTCGCCGGGGCAAGCGCACCGACGACAGGAGCGATACCGGCACCCGCCCCCGACGATCCGCGTCCGCTGCTGCCGGCGGCGGCCGCGGCGCGACTGCGTTCCCTGCTCGTCGTCGACTCCCCGCTGCTGCCCGAATGGTTCGATGCCGCTGCAGGTTTCCGATCCCCGCCGGAGATGCTCGTCGAGGTGCTCGGCGCCGCGGTCCGCCCCACCCCGCACCGGGAGCGACTGGTCGCGCTCGCGGGACCGCGCGGACAATGGCTCGCCGCCCGCAACCTCGACTGGGCAGCGCTACGTGACCCGGACCCGTCCGACGACGAGGACTGGCGGCACGGCACCCCCGCCGTGCGGCGGCGATGGTTCGCGGCCCTGCGCCGCAGCGACCCGGCCGCGGCGACCTCGCGACTGTCGGCGGCGTGGCGGTCCGAGAACGCCGACTCACGCGCCGCCCTGGTCTCCGAACTCGCCGTCGGCATCGGCCCTGACGACGAACCCCTGCTCGAGCAGGCCCTCGACGACCGCAGCCGACGCGTGCGGCAGGCCGCGGCGGGGCTGCTGCGTCAGCTGCCGCACTCCGCGTACGGACAGCGGATGGCGCGGCGCCTGCGGGAGTGGATCGAGGTCGCCGACGGGGTGGTCACCGCGGCCCTGCCCGACCGCCTCGACGACGCCGCAGGGCGGGACGGCCTCGACGACCGCACCGCGCGGCGCCCGGACGTCGTGCTGACCCTGGCCGTACAGGCCGCACCGCTGTCGGTGTGGCCCGAGATCGGTGTCACCCCAGAGGATCTGCCGCATCTGACGGTGGCCGAACCGTTCAGGTCGGAGCTCGAGCACGCGTGGTCGGCTGCCGTCGCCGCGCAGCGCGACCCTGCCTGGGCGGTGGCGTTGCTGCGCCGCGAGGGCACCGTCGCCGCGCCGGTGGCCGCGCACGTGCCGCGCGACGTCGTCGTCGCGCACCTGCTCGCCACCCCCGACGGGGTGCTGCCGGACGCGAGCCTGCTCGAGGCGCTGCCTGCCCCGTGGCCGCACGACGTGACCGCCGCGGTGCTCCGGGCGGTGTACGCGTCCCGGGACCAGACGGCCCGGGTGCGGCACCCGGTGGACCTGCTCGGGCACCGCGCGCCGTTCGAGTTCGAGTCGGTCCTGTCCGACGCCGCGACCCGCACCGGGGACCTCGATCGACTGGCCCTGTTCGCGGCCGCCGCCGACATCCTCACCCACCGCCGACACCTTCACGAGGAGCTGACGTGACCGACACCCTGACCACCGAGCCCGCACTGCTGCGCCCCCACGCCGAGCAGCAGTACGCACACGAACTCGCGGCGCTCGCCGCGGCCGACGACCGCCCCCGGCCGCCGTCGTGGCGCCTGTCGCCGCACGCCGTGGTGACGTACCTCCTCGGCGGCGCACTGGCCGACGGCACCGTGATCACCCCGAAGTACATCGGTCCGCGCCGCCTGATGGAGGTGGCGGTCGCGACCCTCGCCACCGACCGCGCCCTGCTCCTGCTCGGCGTGCCCGGCACCGCGAAGACATGGGTGTCCGAACATCTGGCCGCGGCGATCTCCGGCGAGTCGACGCGACTGGTGCAGGGCACCGCCGGCACCGCGGAGGAGGCGGTGCGTTACGGCTGGAACTATGCGCGACTGCTCGCCGAGGGCCCCACGCCCGCCGCGGTGGTGCCGTCGCCGGTGATGACCGCGATGCGCGACGGCGCCATCGCCCGGGTCGAGGAACTGACCCGTATCCCCGCCGACGTGCAGGACGCGCTCATCACCATCCTGTCCGAGAAGACCCTGCCCGTTCCGGAACTCGGGACCGAGGTGCAGGCGGCGAAGGGGTTCAACGTCATCGCCACCGCCAACGACCGCGACCGCGGCGTCAACGACCTGTCGTCGGCGCTGCGTCGCCGCTTCAACACCGTCGTGCTGCCGCTGCCGGCGAGCGCCGACGACGAGGTCGCGATCGTGGTCCGTCGCGTCGAACAGCTCGGCGCCGCACTGGAACTACCGCCGGTACCGGCCGCCGCGGAGGAGATCCGCCGCGTCGTCACCGTGTTCCGGGAACTGCGCGACGGTGTCACCGCCGACGGGCGCACCAAGCTCAAGTCCCCGTCGGGCACGCTGTCCACCGCCGAGGCGATCTCCGTGATGACCAACGGTCTCGCCCTGGCCGCGCACTTCGGTGACGGCACCCTGCGACCGGCGGACGTCGCCGCCGGCATCCTCGGCTCCGTCCTCAAGGACCCGGTGGCCGACCGGGTGGTGTGGACCGAATACCTCGAAGCCGTGGTGCGCCACCGCACCGAATGGGACGACTTCTACCGGGCGTGCCGCGAGGTGACCGGGTGACCACCGCGACCGCCGGCGCGCAGGTGCGGGTGTTCGGCATCCGCCACCACGGTCCCGGATCCGCGCGGGCCGTGCTGCGCGCCCTCGACGCGTTCGAGCCGGACACGGTGCTCATCGAGGGGCCGGCCGACGCCGATGCGCTCGTCCCACTCGCCGCGGACGACGGGCTGCGGCCGCCGGTGGCCCTGCTCGGCTACGCTGCGAACGATCCTGCGCGCGCGGCATTCTGGCCGCTGGCGGTGTTCTCGCCGGAGTGGCAGGCGTTGCACTGGGCGGTGACCCACGACGCCGATGTCCGGTTCTGCGACCTGCCGGCGACGCTCGCGCTCGCCGCGGACCGCGGCGCCGACGAGGCCACCCGGCCGGATCCGCTGACCGCACTCGCGGCGGCGGCCGGTTACGGCGACTTCGAGCAGTGGTGGGACACCGTCGTCGAATCCCGTTGCCCTGCAGTCGAAGATGAAGATCATACCGGCGACGGAGACGACCCGGCCTCGGCCTTCGATGCGATCACCGAGGCGATGGCGGCGCTGCGCGACGGCGTCGAGCTCGACGACCACACCGCGCGCCGTGAAGCGCACATGCGGCAGGTGCTCCGCACGACGATCAAGGCGGGTGCGCTGCGGATCGCGGTGGTGTGCGGGGCGATGCACGCGCCCGCCCTGGCCGGAAGACTCGGCCCGGCCGCGCCGGACGCCCGCCTGCTGCGCGGGCTCCCCAAGGTCAAGGCGTCGCTCACCTGGGTGCCGTGGACACACTCCCGGCTGTCCATCGCGTCCGGCTACGGCGCGGGCATCGTCTCCCCCGGCTGGTACGAGCACCTGTTCACCGCCCCCGACGACACGGTCGCGCGGTGGCTGACCCGGGTCGCGCGGGTTCTGCGCGCCGAGGACCTACCGGTGTCGAGCGCACACGTCATCGAGGCGACCCGGCTCGCGGACACCCTGGCGGCCCTGCGGGACCGGCCGCTGCCGGGACTGGCGGAGGTCACCGAGGCCACGCGCGCGGTGCTGTGCGACGGCGACGAAGTGCTGCTCGACCTGGTGACGCGGCGCCTGGTCGTCGGGGAGTCCCTCGGCGAGGTCCCCGACTCCACCCCGACCGTCCCGCTCGAGGCCGATCTGCAGGCCCGATCGAAGTCGCTGCGGCTCAAGCGTTCCCCGACAGACAAGGATCTGGACCTGGATCTGCGCACCGACATCGACCGGCAGCGGTCGCAGTTGCTGCACCGGCTGCGGTTGATCGAGGTGGAGTGGGCGGCGCCCACCCAGTCCACGGTGCGGTCGACCGGCACGTTCCGGGAATCGTGGAAACTGCGGTGGCGTCCCGAACTCGCGGTGGCGGTGGTGGAGGCGGCGCGCTGGGGCACCACCGTCGCCACCGCCGCCGACGCGGTGGTGCGCGACCGCGCCGCCCGGCCCGACGTCACGCTGGCCGAGGTGACCGGGCTGCTCGAGCAGGCCCTGCTCGCCGACCTGCGCGACACCGTCGCGGACCTGCTCGACGCCGTCGACACCGCGGCGGCCCTCGACCACGACGTCGCACACCTGATGGCGGCGCTGCCGCCGCTGGTGCGCACCCTCCGGTACGGCGACGTACGCGGCACCGACCTCTCCGCGCTCGACCACGTCGTCGACGCGCTGCTGGTGCGCATCTGCGCGGGCCTGCCCGCGGCGGTGACCGGTCTCGACACCGACGCGGCGGACGGGCTGCGCGACGCGCTCGACGCCGTCCACGCCGCGCTCACCCTGCGCGACGATCCCGCGTCGACCGACCGGTGGTTCGACACCCTCACGACGCTGGCCGGACGCGACGACGCCGACGGGCTGCTCACCGGCCGCACCGTGCGACTGCTGCGCGACGTGGGCCGGCTCGACACCCCCGAGACCACCGCCCGGGTCGGTCGGGCGCTGTCGGCCGGTGTCGCGGCCGCCGCGAAGGCCCGGTGGATCGACGGCTTCGCCGGTGGCAGCGGACTGCTGTTCGTCCACGACCGAGACCTGCTCACACTCGTCGACGCCTGGGTGTCCGGGCTGCACGCCGACGAGTTCGTCGACGCGCTGCCGGCGTTGCGCCGCACCTTCGGCGGGTTCGGACCCGCGGAACGCCGCACGCTCGGCGCGGTGCTGCGCGACGGGAAACGGGCCGCCGTCACCGACGGTGCCCTCGACACCGACCGCGGCGGTCGCGCCCTGACGGCCACCGCCCTGATCCTGGGAATCCCGGCATGACCACACCGATCGACGACGAGCGGATGCGCCGCTGGCGGCTGCTGCTCGGCGACGTCGCCGAGGAGTCCACCGGCGGACTGGCATCGGCGTCGGACACCGCGATGGACTCGGCCCTGTCCGCGCTGTACGACGACCGCGGCTCCGCGGACGGAAACCCCCGGCGCAGTGCCGGTCTCGGCGGCTCCGCACCGCGCGTGGCGCGCTGGCTCGGCGACATCCGTACCTACTTCCCCACCTCGGTGGTGCAGGTGATGCAGCGGGACGCGATGGAACGGCTCGGGCTGACCCAGCTGCTCCTCGAACCGGAGCTGCTCGAGGCCGTCGAACCGGACGTCCACCTGGTGGGGACACTGCTGAGCCTGAACCGGGTGATGCCGGAAGCCACCAAGGCCACCGCCCGGATCGTGGTGGAACGGGTGGTGCGCGGCATCGAGGAACGCCTGGCCCGGGCCACCCGCTCCGCCGTGACCGGGGCCCTGAACCGGGCGGCGCGCTCCACCAATCCGAAGCTGCGCGACCTGGATTTCCACCGCACGATCCGCGCGAACCTGCAGCACTATCTGCCGGAGTACCGGACGGTGGTGCCGGAACGGCTGATCGGCTACGGCCGCCGATCCCAGGCGGTGCAGCGCGACGTCGTGCTGGCGATCGACCAGTCGGGGTCGATGGCGTCGAGCGTGGTGTACGCGTCGGTGTTCGGTGCGGTCCTCGCATCCATGCGGGCGCTGCGCACGTCGCTGGTGGTCTTCGACACGGCGGTGGTGGACCTCACCGACAGGCTGTCCGATCCGGTGGACGTGCTGTTCGGTACCCAGTTGGGCGGCGGCACCGACATCAACCGCGCGATCGCGTACAGCCAGTCGCTGATCACCCGCCCGACCGAGTCGTTGTTCGTGCTGATCTCCGACCTGTACGAGGGCGGGATCCGCGCCGAGATGCTCTCGCGGGTGGCCGCGATGCGTGACGCCGGGGTCCAGGTGGTGGTCCTGCTGGCCCTGTCCGACGACGGCGCACCGGCGTTCGACCGGGACAACGCGGCAGCACTTGCCGCACTGGGCGTTCCGGCGTTCGCGTGCACACCGGACCGGTTCCCGGACCTGCTGGCGGTGGCGCTCGAGCGCGGCGACGTCGCCGCGTGGGCGCACCGGCACGACCTCGCGGCGACATCGGGTGGACCGATGTGAGCACAGGTCCAGCGCCGCCCACCACCCCGCGTTAGGGTGCAGATCACCACGGCCGGCCGATGAGGGCCGACCCGGACCGAAGGGGAACAGCAGTGGAAATCCAGGGAACCGCGGCACTGATCACCGGAGCGGCATCCGGTCTCGGGGCCGCCACCGCCAAGCGCTTCGCCGATGCGGGTGCCACCGTCTTCGGCCTGGACCTGGCCCAGTCCATCGAGCGCGCCGGCGACAGCGTGCCGGCCGGCGTCACCCTCATCCCCACCGACGTCACCAGTGAGGCCGAGGTGCAGGCGGCGATCGACCAGATCACCGAGTCGGGCGTGCCGCTGCGCATCGTCGTCAACTGCGCCGGTGTCGGCTGGGCGGGCCGCATCCTGTCGAAGAACGGCCCGCACGACCTGGAACTGTTCCGCACGGTCATCACCGTCAACCTGCTCGGCACGTTCAACGTGATGCGCCTGGCGGCGAACGCGATGCAGCACCTACCGACGGTCGACGACTCGGGCCAGCGCGGCCTGATCGTCAACACCGCGTCGGTGGCGGCGTTCGAGGGCCAGATCGGCCAGATCGCGTACACCGCGTCGAAGGGTGGCGTGCACGCGATGACGATCACCGCCGCACGCGACCTCGCGCAGGTCGGCATCCGCGTCAACACCATCGCCCCCGGCACCATCGACACCCCGATGCTCGCCGGCGTCACCGACGAGTACCGCAAGAACCTCGAGGCGGGCATCCCGTTCCCGTCGCGCCTCGGCAAGCCCGACGAGTATGCGCAGCTCGCGCAGTTCCTCGCCGAGCACGACTACCTCAACGGCGAGACCATCCGCATGGACGGCGCGCTGCGCATGGCGCCGCGGTAACAATGCGAAAAAGTTGATGCGCGTGCCTGATTCGGCTGCTACCGTGGCCGACATGCAGCGCGCCATTGCGACGACGACGCCGGAGAGTGTCCCGGCGCGCTGACTGCTGACTGAGTCCGAAGCCCCGGGGCGAGTGCCCCGGGGCTTCGTCGTCTGGTCACTCGCTCCCCATCCGCGAGGAGACCGAAGATGATCGACCACCGCAAACTCGGCCGCGAACTGGACCTGTTCGACACCGACCCACTGATGGGCGCGGGCCTGCCCTACTGGCTGCCCGACGGCGCGGCCGTGCGCCACACCCTCGAGGAGTACGTCCGCGACATCGAGCGGCGGGCCGGCTACCGGCACGTCTACTCGCCGGTCCTGGGCAAACGTGAGTTGTACGAGATCTCCGGCCACTGGTCGCACTACCGCGACGACATGTTCCCGCCGATGCAACTCGGCGCCGAGCAGGTACTGCTACGCCCGAGCCTGTGCCCGCACCACGCCCTGATCTACCGCTCCCGATCGCACAGCCACCGCGAATTACCCTTACGCATAGCCGAATTAGGTGGAATGTACCGCTCCGAGCTGTCCGGCGTGCTGGGCGGCCTCACCCGCGTCCGATCAATCCAGCTCAACGACGCCCACATCTTCTGCACCCCGGACCAGGTCGCCGACGAGGCGCGCGCCGCCCTCGACCTGATCCGCCGTGCCTACGACGCGCTCGGCATCCGGCCATCCCGGTACCGGCTGTCGCTGCCCGGACCGGGCGGCAAGTACGTCGCGGCACCCGAACTGTGGCGGCGGTCGGTGGCGATACTCACCGAGGTCCTCGACGCCTCCGGCGTCCCGTACGACGCCGTCGTTGGCGAGGCCGCGTTCTACGGCCCGAAGATCGACGTGCAGATCTCCGACGCCGCGGGCCGCGAATCGACCCTGTCCACCGTCCAGGTCGACTTCCACCAACCGGAGCAGTTCGGCCTGCACTACATCGGCTCCGACGGCGCCAGGCATCGGCCGGTGATGATCCACCGCAGCATCATCGGCAGCCTCGAACGAGTCGTCGCGCACCTGATCGAGGCGCACGACGGCACCTTTCCGGCCTGGCTCGCGCCGACCCAGGTGGTGGTCCTGCCGGTCACCGACGACGAGACGGACGACGCCGAGCGTCTGGTGCAGCGCTGCCTCGATTCGGGCCTGCGTGCGCACGCGGTGAGCCGGGCCGACGGCACCCTCGGCGCCCGGATCCGGAACTCTCGGCGAGTGCCGTACCAGGCGGTGATCGGCCCCAAGGAGGCCGCCGACGGCCATGTCGCCCTGCGCCTTCGGGACGGCCGCCGGATCGACCCGCAACCGGTCGACGACGCCCTACGGCGCATCGTCGGGTCGATCGACACCCGCAGCGCCGAGCTGTGGGAGAACTGAGCCGTCAGAACCGCCAACGCGTCTGCGCGTACTCACCTTTCGCGAAGGCGAACACTGCGGCCGGTTCGACGCGGAACACCGTCGCCGGCCCGCCGACGGTGTTGACGAAGTTGCCGTCCGCGACGTCGAAGCTCCAGTCCGGCCCGTACTTCGCGCGGTAGGCGTCGGCGATCCGGGTCAACGACTCCGGATCCGAGACCTGCACCGCCCGGCCCTCGACCACGACGTCCAACCCGGATCCGAGGGCGTTCGTCCCGGTCGTCAGCACGCAGGCGTCGGCCGCCGAGAGGTTGCGTGCCTTCTGCTCGTCCGGGCCGGTGCAGAAGTGCATGCGGTCGTCGACGCGGACCGCGATCAGCGGTGTCACGTGCGGTCGCCCGTCGGGCCGGACGGTGGACAGCCAGAACACCTCGGCGGCGTCGAGCGCCGCCGTCACCTGCTCCCACGTGGAGGGCGGCGCGCTCTCGGCGCTGTACCGTCGGTCGAGTTCGGCGGCGGGCAACTGCGCGGTCATGGGGTGTCTCCCGTCTCGTGGGGTGCTGTCACAGGTACAGACCCGCAACGTCCCCAGAACTCATCGCCCCCGCGCTAAGTGCGCAAAACGCGGAATCGAGGGCCGCGAAAGAGCGATAAGTGCGCAAAACGCGGGGAACCGGGGCTCGAGATACCCGCGCTACAGCTCCGACTCGTGTGGGATCTCGTCCATCGCCCGGTCGGACATCCATTCCCGCAGCACCTTGGTGGCGATGACGTCGTCCTCGTTGTACTCGAGGAGTCGCTGCCGCTGGGTGAGGTCGGGGTCGCCGTCGTAGCCGACGGCCTCGCGGTACCAGCTCATCGACGCCTCGCCGCTGGCCTCGGCGTCGCGCCAGTGGAATCCGGCGACGGGGGCGATCTTCTTGAGCCCCTTGCCGTTCGGGCACACGAAGTTGTCGCCGACGGCCTGGTAGATGTCCACCCACTGCGGGCTGTCGATGAACTCGCGGATCTCGGCGACGGTGGGGATGCC
Source organism: Rhodococcus sp. AG1013 (assembly GCF_003350365.1). Classification (NCBI taxonomy): domain Bacteria; kingdom Bacillati; phylum Actinomycetota; class Actinomycetes; order Mycobacteriales; family Nocardiaceae; genus Rhodococcus; species Rhodococcus sp. AG1013. The sequence continues at coordinate 27,159 of NZ_QQAT01000026.1, read as the reverse complement.
CGGGGCGCCGGCGAAGCGGCGCGCCGAGTCGAGCAGCCACTTGTCCTCGGCGGAGCGGGAATAGCAGTAGGCGGCAAAGGTTTTCCCGACGGCGGCGGCGCCGGCGCGTTCGGCCATGAGCCAGGTCCAGAATTCGGCGAAGGACCGGGCCTCGTCGGCGGTCGGCACCGGGTCCCAGCTCACGAACGGCCGGTACACCGACGTGCCGGCGACGTTGAGCAGCGTGCCCCACAGGTAGGCGCCGTGCTCCTGGTAACTCTCCATGTCGACGTCCACCTCGACGTCGGCGCGGGTCACGGTCACCGTCTCGTGCCGGCGCACCAGCGCGGCACCGGACAGCCACGCCTTCGCGGTGACGACGGTGTCGTGGAACGAATTGTGCGGCCACTCTTCCGGGGGATCGCCCTCCCACGCGGCGAGCTGCTCGATGGTGGTCACGCCGTGCTCGCGGAGCACGTCGGCGCGGGAGCCTGTCGCGACCAGCGACACGTCGCGGGTCTCCTCGAGCTTCGCGCGGCATCCGGACCACCACGGGCACGACCGGCACTCGCCGATCTGCGACGGCACCGTCACGATCTCGCCGCGCGCGACGGCGATCCGGTCCGCGAAGCGCTCGTCGTAGTCGCTCAGCACGGTGGACAGATCGTGCACCAGCACGCAGTCGGCGCCGTAGCCGATGGCGCCGCCCAGCAGGGCGGGGCTGGCGAGGTCGTGCCGCTCGAGCATCCGGTACACCTGCGCCAGCCGCATCTGGTCGCGCAGCTGCGCGCGCACCTTGCGCTTCTCGTCAACGGCGGGGGCCCACTCGAACAGCCCCGACGTGGTGGCGCCCCGACCCGGATCGGTGACCTTGTGGTTGACGACGATCACCGGGATATAGCCGCCGCGGTCGACGTCGCGCAGCAGGATCTCGATGCGGCCGCGTCGTCCGGTATCGCGCTCGGCGGGCAGCATCGCGCCCCAGATCTTGTCGGCTCCGGCTCGGCAGGCCTCGAGGGTGTCGCGGGCCCGCTGCCCGGCCGGGCCGTCGGGTGCGATCCGCACCCACGCGTCGGGGTCGGCGTCCATCAGCCGGACCCGGACCGCCTCGCGCTGCGCGGCCGCCGCCTCCTGCCGCTGCTTGACCCCGGTGTTCTCGGGCGCGGCCACCAGCAGATCCGGGTTGGCGGCATCCAGGTGCACCCGATGGCGGCACCGCGTCAGTGCGCCCGGCTCCAGAAGCACGGGGGGCACAGGGACCAGGGAGGCGCCGAGTCTCGCCGACGCCGCCGTATCAGCGGTGTCGGCGCCGTCCTGCGGGCCGATCGGGGAACACACGATGTGGAAGATTATGTGCTCACCTAGGGTAAAGCCGAAAGCGGCAGAGCATAAACAAGCACGGATAAGCTGTGACGCAGTCCGCCGCCGCGCCGAAACACCAGATGGAGGGGCCTTTCCAGTGGGGTTGTTCAAGAAACGTAAGCGGCGCGCCACGCGCAAGGCCGAGGCGAAGGCGCTCAAGCACAAGGCGAAGCTCGAGGCAAAGCTCGGTGCGAAGAACGACCGCAAGAAGCACCGGTCGGATTCGAAGGCCCAGAAGAAGGTCGACAAGGCCCAGATCTCGGCGCTCAAGGCCCAGGAGAAGGCCGCCGTCAAGGCCGCCGAGAAGGGTCTGACGGTCGCTCAGCTGCGCCGATACCTGGGTGTGGCCCGCCTGCTCGCGCCGGTCGTAGTGCCTCTCGCGTACCGCGGCGCGACCGCCCTGCGCGGCCAGCTCGACACCCAGCGCGCGCAGCGCATGGGCATCGCCGTCGACCAGCTCGGCGAGTACACCGGCCACGGCGCCAAGCTCAGTGCCCGCATCGCCGGCGCCGAGAAGTCCGTCGACGAGATCGTCACCCGCCACCCCGGTGACGCGGAGACGCAGCAGTTCGCGACTGCGATCCGCGCCCGCCTCACCGACCTCGGCACCGCGGTCCACGCCGCCGAGCAGATGCCGCCGGCCCGCCGCAAGCAGGCCCACCACGCCATCTCTGCCGAACTCGACGGCGTCGAGGCCGACATCCTGGCCCGCCTCGGCGTCCGCTAGCCGTCACCGCCCGATCGCCGTGTCCGTCACGCGTCCCGCCCCGACCGCCGCGCTCCGCGGCGGCGCGGTGGGCGCGGCGGCGGCCGCCCTGGCCATCGCCGCGCACGGCATCGCCGGCGGCGGTTTCCCCGACTCGGCGGCCCTGACCCTGTTGTTCGCGTCGTGTGCCGGCGTCGGCGTGATCGTCGGCGGTCTGCCCGTCCTGGGCCGGAGCCGCACGGCGCTGTTCGCGGCGCTCGCGGCCGGGCAGGGTGCCGGGCACCTCACGCTCACGCTCGCGTCGGACGCCCACGCGCACGCCGGCGTGCCCGCCGCCGCGATGCTGGCCGCGCACGCCGCAGCCACCGTCGTGTGCGCGAGCCTGGTCCACGGTGCCGAACGCCTGTACGGGCCGATCACCCGTGTCCTGCGCACGGTCCTGGCGCCGCTGTTTCGCGACGTCGATCCGACGTCGGCACCCGCGCCGCGGCCGCTCGACCGCCGCGCACCCCGTCTGACTGTGCTTGCCGCCGGGCTGACCCGGCGCGGACCGCCGGTGCACGCGTAAGCCGCGTCCATCGCACCCTCCGCACAGAAACGACACCCGAGCAATGAAGAGAATCCTCTCCCGCGCCCTCCTCACGGTGGGCGCCGCCGGCGGCGCGCTGCTGCTGGCCACCGGCGTGGCCTCCGCCCACGTCTCGGTCGCCGCACCCGGCGCCGAGCAGGGCGGCTACTCCGTCCTCACCTTCCGCGTCCCCACCGAGTCCGAGACCGCGGGCACCACCGCGGTCACGGTGCAGCTGCCGAACCTCAAGTCGGCCCGCACCGAACCGATGCCCGGCTGGACCTCGACGGTCCAGAAGGATCCGGCGTCGGCCACCGCGACGTCGGTGACCTGGACGGCCGATCCCGGCGTGAGCGTCGGGCCCGGACAGTTCCAGCAGTTCGTGCTCTCGGCCGGACCGCTGCCCGAGCAGGGCTCCGTGGAGTTCCCCACCACCCAGACCTACAGCGACGGCACCGTCGTGCAGTGGGATCAGAAGCCCGGCGCCGACGGCAGCGAGCCGGACAAGCCGGCCCCGACGCTGACGCTCGCCGCGGGCAGCGGCGGCGGCAAGGCACACGCCGCGGCCGACACGGCCGTCACGGTCGACGCGACCACGAACAACGCCGACACCACCGCCCGCTGGCTGGGCGGCATCGGCCTGGTGCTGGGCGCGCTGGGCACTGCCCTGGGCATCGGCGCGACCATCCGGAACCGCCGCTCATGAGCGCGCACAAGGTCCACCGCGTCCGCATCATCGCCGTCGGATTCGTCGCGATGCTCGCGACCATGCTGGGCGCCGGCACCGCGTCCGCGCACTCGGCCGTCCTCTCCAGCAATCCCGAGAACGCGGCGCAGATCGCGACGGCCCCGGAGCGGGTCACCGTCACGTTCAACGAGGCGCTGCAGCAGAAGTTCGCGTCGCTCACCGTCGTCGGCCCGGACGGCAACCTGTGGTCCAAGGGCGACCCGACGGTCCAGGGCGACAGCGTCAGCGTCCCGCTCGACGGCCTCGGACCGGTCGGCGAGTACACGATGGCGTTCCGGGTGACCTCCGCCGACGGCCACCCCGTCAGCGGTACCCGGGTGTTCACCCTCACGCAGGAGGGCACCGGCACGCCTGGCCCGAAGGTCAACGGACAGAACGAGACCGGCAGCACCGACGACTCCGGACCGAACCTGCTGGTCTGGGGACTCGTCGGCGTCGGCGTCGTCGTCTTCGGCGGCGGCCTGTGGTTCGCGCTGCGCAAGCCGCGCGGCGAGAACTGACCGGCCGGACAGCGCGCGGATGAGGACGGTGAACATCGGCCGCCCCTGGCTGCTGTTCGCCGTCCTCACCGCGCTGGCCGGGGTGGCGATCGGGTGGCTGCTCGCCACTCCCGACGGGCCCTCCCCCACCAGCGTGGTGCGGGTGCTCGCCGTCGGCCTGGGCGCGACGGCGTTCGGTCTCGCCGCGTGGCAGTGGCTGCAGCGCGACGAGCGTCGGCCCGCACTGGACCCCGGCCTGCTGTGGCAGACCACCGCCGCGGTGGCCGGTGCATGGACCGCGGCCGAGACCGTGCTGCTGGTGCTCGAGGCGGCCGAGGCAGAGGGGCGGTCCCGGTTCGCGGTCGCCCCGGAGACCGTCATCGACTTCGTGCGGATCGTGAACACCGGTCGTCTCGGCGCCGCGACGGTGGTGTGCGCGGCGCTGGTGGCCCTGATCTCGGCGATCGCGTACCGCCGCAGCCTGCCGTGGCCGGCCGCCCCCGTCCTGGCACTGGCGGGCCTGGCCCTCATCGCGCGCCCGATCAGCGGGCACATGTCGCAGCAGACGCTCGGATCCCTGCTCGACGCCGGACACGTCCTCGCGGCCGCCACGTGGTTCGGCATGCTGGCGGCGCTCGCGCTGACCGCCGGCTCCCGCGGTGCGTGGTCGACGCTGCTGCCGCGCTATTCGACCGTCGCGTGGCGGTGCGTGTGGGTGCTCGCGGCCACCGGCGTCGTCAACGCCGCGGTCCGCCTCGGTGGCGTGGCACCCCTGGTGACCACCGGATACGGCCGGGTGGTGCTCGCCAAGGTGGCCGCGCTCGCGGCACTGGTCGCGGCCGGTTGGTGGCTGCGCCGCACGTGGGTGGTCCCGGCCGCCGCGCACCGGATGGGGGCCGACGCGTCCCTGCGCCGCGCGGTCGGTGAATCCGCCGCGATGGCAATCGCATTCGGACTCGCGGCCGCGCTGGCGACCACCGCCTGATCCGAAACGGTCAGGCGACCGAGACTGTGATCGTTCCGGTGTAGGTCCCGACCGCCGCACCGTCGGGGTAGTCGACCCGCAGCGCCGGAGTCCAGGTGACCGTCTCCGACGGCCAGATGCTGCCCGTACGCGCGACGACGGTCTTCGGGGCTTCGAGCGTCTGCGTCGGCGCCGATGTCGAGCCGCCGACATTGCCGGCGAGGGCGGTCGCAGAATAGGTGACCGCGCTCTTGGGGATCGTGCCGTTGGGTCCGACGAAGTCGGTCGACGACGCGGTGGCGGTCCAATCGACCGGCGAGCCGACCACACCACCGGTCGCGGTCACGGAGATGAGTGTCAGGGTTCCGCTCGCCCTCTCCGCCCCGGGGACGATGGTGCCCCACTTCCCGGCGACGGTGATCGACAGCCCAGCTCGGCCCGCAGTGGCAGTAAGTGCGCCGCTCCGGGTCTGCCCGGTGGTAGTCGTCGGAGCCGCACTCGACGTGGTCGGCGCCGCGGTCGTCGAAGCCGTCGTGGTCGGTGCGCTCGTGGTCGTGGACGGCGTGGTCGTGGCTTCCTCGGAATCTTCCCGGGAGACGTACCGACGAGGGGTCGTCGTCGGCGCCGCGGTCGTAGTCGTCGGCGCCGTCGTCGTCGTCGTCGATTCTGCCGTCGATTCCGTCGTCGCCTCGTCCGACACGTCCGAAGGTGCGGCCGTCGCGGTCGGCGCACAGGCGAGAACCAACACGCCGGCGGCAGCGAGGGACAGCCGAAGCGCGCGGGGCATCCTGCTGTGCCACATGTCTACTGATCCGTTCCCGAGGGACGACGCTTCCGCACCACCAGGTAGGCACCGACTCCGGCGACAGCGAGCACCGCCACCACGATCCCGCCGATCAGCGGCCACGACGTCGAATCGGACGCGCCGACGGAGTCGCCGTCACCCTTGTCGGGGAACATCAGGGTCGCCGACATGTCGTGCTCGAGGATTCCGCTCTCGAGCTTGACGTCGGCGTTCCACGGACCGGCGGGCAGGGCGGTGCTGTCGGGCACGGAGATGACGACCTCGCCGTCCTCGCCGGGTGCGATGGTCGCGACCGCACTGTCGATGGGGCCGGCGGACAGCCCACCGGGTCCACCCGAAAGGTTGAGTGCGCCGGACAGATCGACCGCGCGGCCGCCGGTGTTGGTGACGGTCGCGACGACGGACGCGAGGCCGTCCGGCCCGCGCCGCGGGGTGAGGCTGGAGATGGTGAAGTCGGCGGGCGGCCCGTTGCCCGGCCCCACCGACAGGTAGACGCGAACCCCTACCCGCGATTCGTTGGTGATGCCGTTGGAGGCAGGGGCCTTGTGCGACGCCCAGATCACCGCGTACTGCTCGATCTCCGGCGCATCCTTCGGCACCGCGATCGTCACCGCCACCTCGGCCTGCTCACCGTCGGCGAGTTCCACGGTCGGGCGATCGACGGTGATCCACGACGTGAGGGCGTTCTTCTCGCCGGGCTCCGCCAGCGCGAACGCGCCGTCGGCGACGCGGGCGGCGCCGGGGTAGACGTCGATCTTCGCGGGCGCGCCGGTGTCGTTGGACACCAACACATGTCGGGTGATGGTGGTCCCGGGCGGAAGGTTGTCGACGATGTATCGCAGCGCCCGAGGATCGTCCTTGAGTGCGACCGGCGCGTCGAGCAGACGGATGCCGATGGACCCGGCGGGGGTTTCGCCCGCGGGCTGATCCGGGGCGGCGAGCGCGGATGCGGGGACGCCGACCGCGACGAGGACGACGGCGAGGAACGCGAGGAGGTTACGCAGCGCGGGGAGAGAACGCATGGATCACTTTCTGGCCGAACGGCCGGGGACGCATGCAGCGTCCCCGGCCGATGGGTGCCGGTCGTTCTAGGCGACCGAGACGGTGATGGTGCCGGAGTATTCTCCGATGGCGGCACCGTCGGGGTAGTTGACGGTGAGCGCCGGGGTCCAGGTGATGACCTCGAGCGGCCAGGTGAGGCCGGTGCGATTGACGACCGTCTTCGCCGCGTCCAGCGCCTGGTCACCGGTCGACTCGAGGGTGCCCGGGCCGACCTTGCCGGCGAGGGCCGTGGCCTTGTAGACGACCGCGCTCTTGGGAATGGTCCCGAAGTCCGTCGACGTGGCACTGGCGACCCACCCGCGCGGCGCGCCGTTGCGGTTGTCGCTCACCGTGACGGTGGGCAGGGTGCCGGTCGCCTTGCCGGCGCCGGGGACGATGGTGCCGACCGGCCCGCCCGTGATGAGCGACAGGTTCCCGCCTGCGCCGGCGATGGCGAATGTGACGGTGGTGTCGGCCGAGTCAGCGGCATTGGCGGCGGTGGCCGGGACCAGAAGTCCGGCGGCAGCGGCTAAACCAGCGGCGAGAAGCGTTACTTTGCGCATGATTCCTCTTCGGGGGGCGTTCGGGTCGAACAGACAGCTGCCCGTACCGAATAGAACCAAACGGCCCGATTCGGGGGTCGATTATTGATACTCGACAGTTGGTCAAGTGTCCAGTAGGGAGCGTGAAATATATTTGCAGAGCGTTTGTTAGTCGGGCCGGGCCCGGCGGGCGTGCCCGCAGGGCCGAGGTGATGCCGTTGTCGGGCACCGACTCTGATTACTTTCCCACTTGCAGCCCTCCGGCGGCACTAGGATCCGTCACCATGACTTCGACGGGGTGGTGGTTCCAGGCCAAGCATGGGCTCGACACGCGGGGACCGTTCCCGCGGCGGCGGCGGCGCCGCACGCTCGGTGACGCGGTGGCCGGGCGTCGCGTCCTCATCACCGGGGCGTCGTCCGGCATCGGTCGCTCCGCCGCGATCGACCTCGCCGACGCCGGCGCAGTCGTGCTGCTGGTGGCCCGCCGCGAACCTGAGCTGCAGGAGCTCGTCGACGCCGTGACCGGTCGCGGCGGCAAGGCGTTCGCCTATCCGTGCGACCTGAACGACGCGGAGGCGTCCGACGCCACGATCGGCCAGATCCTCGACGAGCACGGTGGCGTCGACATCCTCGTCAACAACGCCGGACGCTCCATCCGGCGGGACCTCGCCCAGTCGTACGACCGGGCCCACGACTTCGAACGCACCATGCAGCTCAACTACTTCGCGGCGGTGCGGCTGATGCTGGCGGTGCTACCGGGAATGCGGGAACGACACTTCGGCCAGGTGATCAACGTGCTGTCGGCGGCGAACCTGTTCGGTGGCCCCGGGTACTCCGCGTACGTCGCGTCCAAGGCGGCACTCGACGAGGTCTCCACGTCGTTCCAGGCCGAAACCCTGGACGAGAACATCACTTTCACGTCGGTATACATGCCACTGGTGCGGACGGCGATGATCGCGCCCAACGCGCAGTACCTCGAGGCCGCTGCGCTCACGCCCGAGCAGGCCGGCCGGGTCCTCTGCGACGCGATCGTCGACCGTCCGCGCCGCATCGGCCCCACGTTCGGACGGCTGCAGCAGCTGGTGGACGTGATCAATCCGGAACGGGCCGACACCGCACGGCACCGCCGGTTCAAGTCGGGTATCTGAGCCCTCTTCGGCCCCACTCGACACCCCGGAAGCGGACTAGTCTCGACATTAGGACACAAGGTCGAGGAGATGATTCGCCATGTCGACAACACCAACATCGCCGTCCACGTCAATGGAAACCCACCCTGACATCGCCGAGCTACGCGCCCGCTACGACGAATTCGGTGAGAGCCCGGTTCCGCAGGTCGCCGAGGGGCTGATGGTTCTCGCCGGTCTGTACGCGGCCGCGTCACCGTGGATCGTCGGTTTCAGCGGGCAGACGTCGCTGATGATGTGCAACCTGTTCGCCGGTCTCGCGGTCGCGCTGCTGGCCGTCGGTCACGCCACGACGTTCGGCCGCACCCACGGCCTCGCGTTCGTCGCCCCGCTGCTCGGGATCTGGCTGATCGTCTCGCCGTGGCTGGTCTCCGGCTTGAGCAGGAGCACGGGGATGATCTGGTCGAACGTCGTGGTCGGCGCCGTGGTCCTCGCTCTCGGAGCCGGGATCATGGGCATGGGCATGACCCGAGGACGGATGCGCCGATAGCGGTACCCGATCGAGCAGCCCTACGCCGCGGCCTCCTCGCGCCGGCGCGGCTGTAGCTGCGTGGCCGAGACCAGGCCCGCGGCCAGGAATCCGGCTGCGACGAACAGCGACCACCGGGTGGCGTCGGCGAACCCGTCGGACAGCGCGTCGGCGGTCTCCGGTCCGGCCGGGCCGAGCTTGCCGTGGTCGCCCTGCTCGCGAATCGGCGGGATGGTGCCGCCGGCCGAGTCGCGGGTGCTGTCGACCAGCTGTGACGACACCTGCGGCGGCAACGCGACCGGCTCGAGCCGGTTGGTGAGGCTGTGCGCCAGCCCCAGCGACAGGACGGTGCCGAGAATCGCGGTACCCAGAGCGGCACCCAGCTGGCGGACGGTGCTCTGCGTCGCCGACCCCTGACCGGATTCCTCGGTGGGAATGTCGACCAGGACGGTGCCGGTGAGCTGCGCCGACGCCAGGCCCAGGCCGAGCCCGTAGATTGCCAACAGCAGCGCCAGCAGCCACGCCGACGACGACGGCCGCAGGTACAGCGCGAAGGCCAGCACGCCGATCACCTCGAGCGCCAGACCGATCATCACGGTCCGCGGGGCACCGAACCTCGCGGTGACGTGCCGGGCCGCGGCGCCGGACATGAAGGCACCGGCCGCCATCACCGCGAGGACGTAGCCGGCCCCCAGTGTGCTGAGCCCGTACGCGTTGACCAGGAACAGCGGCAGCACCAGCAGCAGACCGAACTCGCCGATCGCGACGGCCATCGCGGTGAAGTTGCCCCAGCTGAACGTCCGGAAGCGGAACAGCGCGAGATCCAGGATCGCCGAATGCGCGATCCGGGCGCGGTGCCGCTCCCACACCACGAACCCCACGAGTGCCACGGCGCCGACCGCCGCCATCACCGGCGTCGCGGAGATCGGCGCGGTCACGGGCCACGTCGCCCCGAACACGTTGAGCTCGGCGATCGGCTTCCACCAGCCGAGGGTCTGGCCCTCGATGAGCGCGAAGATCAACGCGCCGAACCCGATTGCGCTCAGCAGCAGTCCCACCACGTCCAGTCCCGGGACGGTGATCTTCGCCCGCGTCTCGGGGACCGCTAGGAACGCGCCGATGATGACGAGGATGCCGATCGGGACGTTGACCAGGAAGATCCACGGCCACGTGAACGACGTCGTGAGCCAGCCGCCGAGCAGCGGGCCGACGGCCGCCATGCCCGAGATCACCGCGCCCCACACACCGAATGCGATGGCCCGGTCCCGGCCCCGGAACGTCGCGTTGACCGTCGACAGCGTGCACGGCAGCACCAGGGCTCCGCCGACGCCCTGCACGACACGGGCCACGATCAGCGCGGTGGAACTGTCCGACGCCGCGGCCATCAGGCTGCCGACGATGAACACGACCACGCCGACGATGAACAGCAGCCGCCGGCCCAGCCGGTCGCCGAGCCGTCCGGCGGTGAGCAGCAGCGCCGCGAACACCACCGAGTAGATGCTGTTGATCCACTGCGCGTCGGTGAGGTCCAGGTCCAGTTCATCGATGATCACCGGCAGCGAGACGTTGACGATGGTGCCGTCGACGACGATCAGCGACAGTCCGGCAGCGAGAACCCCCAGACCTATCCAGTCCCGTCGTCCCACACGGGGTTCGACTTCAGCCGGGTCCATGGTCATTGCTGCGCCCCTCCTCCGACGATGTGGCTCGCCATCCGTCGACGCTACCGCGATTCCGGCAGAGGACACGGGGGCGCACCGGCGAATGACGGCCACAATTCGGGCATTTCAATCTTTCGATTGAACCGGGCCTGCCCTCATGTGAAGGCGATGACCTGTTCGCCCCACGCCTCGCGGAGCGGGCCGTCGAGGTCGCGGACCACCCGGTCGTGCTTGTCGATCACCAGCGAGTCGCGGCCGAACCGGTCATAGGCGTCCCATCGCGGCTCACCGTCGAGACCGACCGGCGCACCGGTTTTCGCGAATTCGATCCACCGGTGCTGCATGCGTGCCGACACCTTGCGTCCGGTCGACAGGCCGCCGAGCAGGTAGGTGATCTCCTTGGGGCCGTGCGCGATGTTGCCGAACACGTACGGAAGCTCGGTCGCGTGGGTGGCGCCGATCTCGAGCGCCCTGAGCATCGGGGTGGCGTAGTCGAAGCGGTACAGCCAGGTGGGGGCATACCTACTGTGCGCCTCCACGATCCACAGTGTCGGCAGCCGGAACCCGAAGTCCCGGGTCAGGCCCAACGCGTCGTCCTCGGTGGCCAGCCCCGAGTACGCCGCCTCGATCCGCGCCTGGTCGGGCAGTTCGAGGTCGGGGTGCTCGGCCGAGATCTCCGCGAACATCGCGCGGATCACGTCCGGCTCGATCGGCATGAGCGGCGACTTCATCAACTTGAACAACGACGATTCGTCCTTGTTGGTGCCTATCAGCAACGGGATCCGCTCGGCGGTGCCGTTCCAGAAGGCGTTGACCGGATAGTCGGGCACGAGTTCACCGTCGACGATCGGCACGTAGGCCAGTGTCCCCGGGGTCTCGCGCGGAATCCGCGCGAACAGTTCCTCGGAGGCGGCGAGCAGCTCATCGGTGGTCGCCGACATCAGCCGATCCGCAGCATCACCTGCGCCACCGAGTATTTCGAGGAAGGTGTTCGCGATACCCGCCGCCCGATCCTGGTTGTAGACGGACGTGGCCGGTGAGCTCTCGGCGATCGCACGGTGGAACAACCCGTGCGCGGACGGCATCGTCATCAGCGTCGTGACTGCACCGCCACCGGCCGATTCACCGAACAGCGTCACGGCGTTCGGGTCACCGCCGAACGCGGCGATGTTCGCCTGCACCCAGCGCAGCGCAGCGATCATGTCCTGCAACGCGACATTGGTGTCGAAGCGATGCTCGTCGGTGGTCAGCGACGAGAAGTCGACGAACCCGAACACCCCCAGACGGTAGTTCAGGGTCACCACCACGACGTCGCCGTTCTCCGCGAGCGCGCGCCCGTCGTAGACCGGCTGACTCGACGCGCCGCGGAAGTAGGCGCCCCCGTGGATCCACACCATCACCGGTTTGCCGGACGGCCCCGCCGCTCCGGCGCCCGGGGCCCAGACGTTGAGCGAGAGGCAGTCCTCGTCCATCCGGATGTCGTCGCCGAGCGGGATCGCGGCGAGCCGACTCTGCGGTTCGACTGCGCCGAAGCGGTCCGCCTCGAACACCTCCGTCCACGGCTCGGGGGGCGTCGGCGCCCGGAACCGGAGGTCCCCGGTGGGTGCGGCCGCGTAGCGAATTCCCTTCCACACGTGGACGGGCCCGTCGGTGGTGCCGCGCACGGGTCCGTTGGTGGTGCGGACGACGGTGGTGCTGTCGGGAGCGATGAGTGTCATGTCGTTGACTCCTTCGGATCGGCGGGAACTCACGCGGTGAGCGCGGTGACGACGTGCGAGGCCTGCAGCCCGGCCAACAGCAGGAACAGGACGGTCATGATGGCGGCGTTGTGCAGGATCAGTTCTTCCTTGACCACTCCGAGCGCGGCGGTGACCCGCTTCGACGGCACCGCCGCCAGAACGGTGAGGGCGATCAGCCCGAGCCCCGCCAGCGCCGCGAACGCGACGGTCAGCAGCGCCGCCTGGGTGGTCGGCAGGTGCGCCTCGGCGATGAGGGCGCCCGCCTTCAATTCGAGCGGCAGGTTCTTGGCGTTGGGGACGGTCAGGAGCAGACTCAGGACCGCGGTCTTGCCGGCGTTCATCGTGTCGATCTGCGCCATCCACGACGGCATCGCAGCGACGGCACCGTTCTTCGGCCGGCTCCTCCAGCTGAGTGCGGCCAGCATCAGGAACGCCAGACCGAACACGGAGGCGAACACGATCTGACTGGAATGGGCGGCACTGCCCGCCCTGTCCGCGCCGCCCTTGCTCGTGAACACGGTCACGCCCACGATGAGGGTCGAGGCAGCGAGCGCCGTCGCAGTGAACGCCAGGGCATTGGTCCTGGCGCGAGCGGAGAGCAGGATCGCGATCAACGCGGCCAGCGGAATGGGGCTCACGATCATGCCGACCCCGAGCGGAACCAATTGCGCCACTGTGTGTCCCATAGCGGCTCACATCCCTTCGTCTCGTGCGGGATGCCGGGGTCGATCGTCAGCTCGACGGTGTCGTCGCCGACATCCGACACGAACGATAGGAACCGCGGGACACGACCATCGACCGATGTTCGGGTATTGCGACACCGGCCTGTAGCGGCCGTCACGACGGGGTGCGCGCGGTCAGTCGAGGCGAACGGAGAGCAGCACGGATCCGGACTCCTCGACCAACTGGGCGGCGTCGACCTTGCTCGACAGCGACGCCAGCCCCAGTCCCTCGCCGCGGTCGCGGGCGATCCGGCCGGGAGAGCGGATCCCGATGCAGATCAACGATGTTCGGGGATCCACCGACATCGTCAGCTGCAGCGACCCGCCGGTTCCGTGCCGGATCGCGTTGGTGAATCCCTCGGACAGCACGTCGATCGCATGCTCGAGGCGAACAGGGCTGTCCGACAGCAGCGGCCACACCTCCGGAGCGATGTCTGCCTGCATCGGAACGGCGGCCGACCACATCCCGATCAGTTCGGTGATCTGCCGCTCGGCGTCTGCCCGCGGAACAGTCGGCAGCGCCTCCTCCCGTGCCACCTCGCCCACGAGGCGGTCGATGATCTCGTCCACCCTCGCGTCCACGGCGGTCGGCGCCGCGGCCGTCGGCGCACCCGTCGAGGCACCGTGCATGACCAGCGCCGCGGCCACCAGCTCACCCTGCACCGACGAGTGCAGCACGTGCGCGAGGCGCCGGCGCGCGGACAGCACCTGTCGGTGCACCTCGGCGGCGAGACGACTCTGCTCACCGAGGGCCGTCGCGAGCTGTTGTTCCTCCACTGCGCGTTGCACGTTCGCGGCCCGGATCACGCACACCGCGACGGCCGCGAACGGGTAGAAGGCGATTCCGGGGACCAGGAACGCCGGCGGGAATCCGGTGCCGCCGAGGATGACGTAGAACCCGAGCGCGGTAGCCACGGCGACCACCGTGTAAGCGGTCACCATGAGGCTCAGCCGGACGGTCGTGCTGCGCGCCCGGGGCGCGAAGCGCCGCACCACCCAGTTCCCCGCCACGCACAGCGCGATCCCGAGCACGACCTGGAGCACCGTTGTCCGGAGCCCGTAGCTCGTCAGCAGAAACGTCAGGATCACCGATGTGTACAGGGCCGCAGGCAGCACCAGGGGTGCTGGTTCCACGGCGCGGAGCACGTTCGCGAGCCACTCCCGGCGGGTCAGCGGAGGTGCGACCGGCGGCTTCGGCAGCGGCGTGACGTCCCGGAACAGCGCATGGCTCATGGGCCGCACGACATCCTCCGAGATCGCCCTCAGCAGTCGCGCCGCACGCGCCGGATCGATGTTCACCCGATCGGTCTGCGACAGCGCCGAGCCGATCCGGCCCGCCAGGTCCTCGGCGCACCGACGACCGATCCCGGCCAGGTACTCCTCGTCGATCCGGCGCTGCTCGTCGAGCGCCGCGCGGGCGCCGCGCAGGCGCTGCCTCACCGCGTTGTGCTCGCGCACCGAGTCGACGAGTATCGCGATGAGCGACAGCGCGACCACCGCCGTCGTCACGTTGATGGCCATCCGTACCCCGAAGGTGCGCGGATCGGTCGGTAGGCCCTGGAACCCGACGAGGACGTCGAGCAGGATCGGCCGGCACGCCCCGAGCGCGGCGAAGACCGACAGCGACACCAGTGGTCGTGGACGGATCCGGTTGCCGCGCAGGACCGTGAGCCAGGCAATCAGCATGGCCGCACCCATCACCAGGTGCACGATCACCGCGATACCGAAGTACGCCGGCCAGTCCCGTGGGCTGCGGGCGGCGATGTAGCTGCCCATCACCGTGACGGCGAACGGCGCGGTCAGGATCCACGACCAGGCGGTGACGGCCGAACTGCCGCCGATCCGTGTCAGCCAGGAAAACCGACTGCTCAACCGATCTCCACCGGCATGCCGAAGCGGCGCACGTACAGCTGGGCGGCCGCGACCCGCGGGTTCAGCTCGGGGCTGTGACCGACCCCGAGGGCGTCGAAGGTGCGGGTCACCATCTTCTCGACGCTGCGCACACTCGATTCGCGTCGGCGCGCGATCTCGGCGTTGGACCAGCCGAGTGCGATGCAGCGCAGCACGTCGAGCTGCGTCCGGGTGAGACGGTCGAGCACCGAGTCCGGATTGCCCTCGCGCACAGGGCCGGTCGGAACAGGTTTCTCCGCGAGTGCCGACTCGACAGCCGCCACCAGATCCTCGACTGATTCCAGGGCGACCTTGTCGAGGAACACCGAACCCGCCGGGCCGCCCTCGCCCGGAGCGATCCCCGCCCGCGGGTAATTCGTCAGGAACACGATGGCGCAGTGCGGCGCCCGAGCATGGACGATCGTCGCCATCTCCAGGCCGTTGGGGCGTGCCCCGAGATCGATGTCGGTCACGAGGACGTCGGGATCGATCTCGTCGAAGTCGGCGAGCGCGGCCGCCGCGGAGGACCGCTCCTGCACGTCGAAGCCCGCGTGACGGAGCGCGTCGGCGACCAGCGAGCGCATCAGCGGCTGGTCCTCGACGACCAGGGCTGTCCGCACCCACATGGCTTCTTTCACAGGAAAAAGACTAACGGGCCTGATCCGACTCCAGGAGGTGGTGACCGCGCCTAACGAAATGCCGATCGCGGACGGGAGCGGGCCGCCGGAACGACAACGCACACGGGCGCCGTGCGACCGATGCGCACGACGCCCGTCCGTTCAGGCCCGGATCAGCGCCCCGGTACGTACTTCATCGCCTTGATGAACGGCGGCAGCAGCTTGGCCCACACCTTGGCCGGAAGCCACCGCGGGCCACCGAGATTGACGACACGGGTGGTGGCGACCGTCTGCGCCTCCGTGTACTTGAGCAGGCCGTCGGGTCCGTGACGGCGGCCGACACCGGACACGCCCATCCCGCCCATCGGGGCGGCGGTGCTGCCCCACGTCGGGCCGTAGCCCTCGTCCACGTTGACGGTTCCGGCCATGACGCGGGCCGCGATGGCCTCACCCTCGGCGTGACTGCCGGCCCACACGCTCGCGTTGAGGCCGTACTCGGTGTCGTTGGCGCGACGGATCGCCTCCTCGACGTCCGCGACCGGGTAGATCGACACGAGCGGTCCGAACGTCTCGGCGGCGTAGCACTCCATCTCTTCGGTGACGCCGGTGAGCACGGTCGGCTCGTAGAACAGCGGACCGAGATCGGGTCGGGCCTTGCCGCCCGCGACGACGGTCGCACCCTTCGCGACGGCGTCGTCGACGTGGCCGGACACGGTCTTGACCTGTGCCTCGGACACGAGGCTGCCCATCTCGATGCCGAACTCGTAGCCGGGCGCGAGGCTCATGTTCCGGACCCGCTCCCCGAAGAGGCGGATGAACTCGGGCGCGATGGTCTCCTCGACGTAGATGCGCTCGATCGAGATGCACAGCTGACCCGAGTTGGAGAAGCACGCGCGCACGGCCGCGTCACACACCTGGCGCAGGTTCGCACCGGCCGTGACGACCATCGGGTTCTTGCCGCCGAGCTCGGCGGAGAAGCCGATCAGTCGGCGTCCGGCCTGCTCCGCCAGCAGCTGGCCGGTCGCGGTGGAGCCGGTGAACATGAGGTAGTCGGTGTTCTCCACCAGCGCGGTGCCCACCACCGATCCCGGGCCCGGGACCACGGCGAACAGCTCACGCGGCAGGCCGGCCCGGTACAGGAGCTCGGCGCACGCGAGCGCGCAGTACGGCGTCTGACTGTCGGGCTTGATCACCACGGCATTGCCGGCGAGCAGCGCGGCGATCGCGTCGGACACCGCGAGGGTCATCGGGTAGTTCCACGGCGAGATGACACCGACGACGCCCTTCGCGTGGTGCCGCACCACCGTCTTCGTCAGGCCCGGCAGCATGCCCTGGACGCGCTTGGGGCGCAGCAGCTTCGGCGCCAGACGCGCATAGAATCGCGACGTCATGGCGATGTCGAGGACCTCTTCCTGCGCCGACGCCCGCGACTTGCCGGTCTCGGCCTGCGCCATGTCCATCAGCGCATCCTTGTGCTCGAGCACGAGATCGCGGTAGCGGAGGAAGATCTGCGCACGCTCGACGGGAGATCGCTTCTCCCACGCCTTCTGCGCGACGCGCGCCTTCTCGATCGCGGCGAGCGCGTCCGCCGCCGTACCGACCGGGACGGTCGCGAGCTGGCGCCCGGTGAAGGCCTCGACGATCGGCTTCGTCGGACGGCTTGCCGCGTCCGGGATCGCGATGAGATCGGCAAGACGAGCAAACGTTGCCGCTGACGGAGCAGGCATTTCGCACCCCTACTGGTGAGTAGATTTCGAGTTACACACAACGTACCCCGTCGGTGGCCGTCGTCACAGGATCCGGGTCGAACGCCCCGGATCCCGGGCCCGGCTCAGGACTCCGCGGCACGCAGGCCGCGTAGAACCGTCCCCTAGCGGACTGCCGGGGCGTCCTGCTGCTGCCACACCGTCCACCCGATCGCGCCGACGGCCGCAGCGGCCGCGCCGACGCCGGCAACCCACATCAACGGCGAGTTCGACGATCCGAGGCCGGCCGATCCGAGGCTGCCGAGCGAACCGGTCCCGCCGGTGTCCGGCGTCGGGAACGTGACCGATGCGGTGTGTGCACGCTCGATCGCACCGCTCCGCAACTTCACCGATGCCTGCCACGGTCCGGCCGGCAGGTCGGCGCTGTCCGCGATCCGGAACCGAACCGTCCCGGCGGCGCCGACGGCGACGACCGCCTCCTCGGCGTACACCGGGCCGAGGATCCTACCGCCGGGCCCGTCGGACAGCGTGAGTTCGCCGCCGACCTCGACGGCCCAGCCACCGGTGTTGCGGATGCCGGCGACGACGACGGCCTGACCGTCGGAATCCCGTTCGGCCGTCAACCGGTCGATCGCGAAGTCCGCGATCGTGCCGGCGCGGGGCTCCACCCGGAGATTCACGCGAACGCCGACGCGGGTCGCCACCCCGCCACCAGCACCGGAAGCGGGCTGCGCCCAGACCACCGCGGACCGGTCGCCCGTCGGCGCGTCCGCCGGAACCCGAACGGTCACCTTGACGTCGGTGTCCTCCCCGGGCGCCAGCGAGATCTGCTGCTTGTCCAGGCTCGTCCACGACGTGAGCCGGTTGGCGCCACCGCGGTCCTCGACCGTGAACGCGCCGGTCTTCATCGACGCCGCACCCGTGTAGAAGTCGACCGTCCGGGCCGTGAGCCCGTCGTTCGAGACCCGCACGGTTCGCTCGAGCGTGTCGCCGGGCGCACGGGTGCCGCCGACCTCCGTCTCCCAACTCGGAAAGGTCGGATCGCGCTGCGGATCCACGATCTTGATACCGATCCCACCCACGACGGGGGCGGCGTGGACGACCGTCGTAGCTGCCGCGACGAACGACGCGAGCAGGGCGAGGAGTGCGAGCAGGTTCCGAAGCAGGAGACGCATGTAGACGCTTTCGTGAGATATCGATGGAGGCCGGTGTCGACCTACACCGCGGAGTGGGTAAGTGTCGCGCTGTAGTTCCCGATGGTCACACCGTCGGATACGTCGATGGAGAGCATCGGGGTCCAGAGGAACGTCGCGTCCGGCCAGTCGTGGCGCGCGATCCCGGCCACGGCCTTGGTCGAATCCAGCGTCCGAGGGCCGGCGCTCCGGAAACCCATCGTCTCGCCGCCCGCCGTATAGGTCACCTTGGACCTGGGGATCGTCGTGGCGCCGTTGGTGAAGTCGGAGATCGAGGCGGACACGGTGACCGAGCGGCCGGTCCCGCTACGACGGTCCCGAACTGCGGAGGTGGGAACCGTCCCGCTGACGTTGTTCTGCCCGCTCACCCAGACCATGGGAGCTGTTCGCGGAACGGACAACTCGAGAGGACCGCTCTGCCCGGCGACGGTGAACGTCACATCGGTGGTACCGCTGGTGTCGGCCGAGGCCGTGCCGGCGATCGACGCAGGAACGACTGCCAACGCGACCGCCATGACTCCGGCGCCGAGCGCTGCCGTCGTCTTACGCATCTGGTTCCTCCAGTGAGGTCTACGGAAGTCAGGGGCTACCGAGACGACGGTCACGATGCGCTCGAAGCGACTCATTTCAACAAACAATTGGACGCTTGTCTATTTTCGCTGATCGAGATCCGGGCAGGTCCCGGCCAAGCCTGCGGTCGCAACTTCCTTCACATCCGCACCCCCACCGCCTCGGGGTCACGGGGCGCCTCCGCGAGGCATTTTTTGTATACAATCACCGGTACTCGCGGCGCACTGTCACCTGCCGCCTCACTACTTCACCCCACCGACCTCCGACCGGAAGGAATCCTCCGATGGATCCGTTGTCCAGATTTCGCCTCGACGACCGAGTCGTGCTCATCACCGGGGCAAGCTCCGGGCTGGGTGCAGGTTTCGCCCGGGCGGTTGCCGCGGTGGGCGCGACCGTCGTTCTCGCGGCGCGGCGCGAGGATCGGCTCGTCGCGCTCGCCGAAGAGCTACGCGCGCAAGGCTCGTCCGTCCTCACCCACGCCACCGACGTGAGCTCGGTCGATGACTGTCGGGCACTCGCCGCCGCCGCGGCCGCCGAGTTCGGGCGGATCGACGTGCTGGTCAACAACGCCGGTCTCGGCGGGTCGACCCCGGCACTCCGCGAGGACCCCGATCGATTCCGGGCCGTTGTGGACGTCAATCTCAACGGCACGTTCTGGATGGCGCAGGCCTGCGCCGCGGTGATGAACGAGGGCGCATCCATCGTCAACATCGCCAGCGTTCACGGCCTGGTGGCGTCCCGTTTCCCGCAGGCCGCGTATGCCGCCAGCAAGGCGGGCGTGCTCGGACTGACCCGCGATCTGGCACAGCAGTGGTCACGCCGCAAGGGAATTCGCGTCAATGCGCTGTGCCCGGGGTATTTCGCCAGTGAGATGACCGCTGAGGGCGAATCGGCCCTACGTGAGATGGTGGCCGATCAGTCCGTCCTCGGCCGTTTCGGGACGCAGGAGGAACTCGACTCGGCGCTGCTGTTCCTCGCCAGCGATGCGTCGTCGTACATGACCGGAGCATCACTGGTCGTCGACGGCGGCATGAGCGCCGTCTGAGTGCACGTGGGATCGGATGGCGTTCCCGCCATCCGATCCCACGCTCGTCAGCTGGGCGCCTGGAACGCGACACCGGTGGACTCGAGATCAGCCCAACGGGATTCGTCGATGCCCGCGAGCTCGGCGAGGACCTGGCGGGTGTGGTCACCGAGGATCGGTCCCGGAACCGGAGTCTGCGGCGTCGTGCGGGAGAACTTCGGAACCACGCCGGTGGCAGGGACGGCCGTACCGAACCGGTTGACCAGCTCCACCACCATGTCCCGGGCAGCATAGTGCGGGTCGGCGAGCATGTCCGCGGCCGTGTAGATCCGGCCGGCCGGAACGCCGTTGTCCTCCATGGTCTTCAGCAACTCGTCGGCGGTCATCGCCCGAGTCCAGGCACCGATCACCGCATCGATCTCGGCCATGTTGTCGCCACGAGGGCCGTGTTCGGCGAACTTCGGGTCGTCGGCCAGTTCGGGTCGGCCCATTGCGACGCAGAGCCGTCGAAAGACCGTGTCGGCGTTGGCGGCGATCAGAACCTCCGCACCGTCGGAGGTGGGGTAGACATTCGAAGGCGCGACCTTGGGAAGCACGGACCCGGTCCGTCCTCGGGTCACGCCGCCGATCGCGTGATCCGCCATCGTGGACTCCATCAAGGCGGCCACGGCTTCGTAGATCGCCACGTCAACTTCCTGGCCCCTGCCGCTGACCGAGCGCTCATGGACAGCGGCCAGCGTCCCGATGACGGCGAACAGGGCGGCGAGGGAATCGCCCAGGCTGACTCCGCTGCGGGTCGGCGGAAGATCCGGATTGCCGGTGGTGTGCCGGATGCCGCCCATGGCCTCCCCCACGCTCCCGAATCCCGCATCGCCCGAGCGTGGCCCGGTCTGCCCGAATCCGGAGACGTGCACGAGGATCACTCGCGGGTTGACCTCCGAGAGAGCCGGGTAGTCGAGTCCCCACTTCGCCAGCGTGCCGGGCCGGAAGTTCTCCAGGACGATGTCGGCCTCGGCGGCCAGCTTGCGGACCAGGTCCTGACCCTCGGGGCGACGCAGGTCGATCGCGACGGACTTCTTGTTCCGTGCAATCGAAGGCCACCACAGGCTTTCACCGTCGACGGTGACGCCCCACCGTCGCATCGAATCACCGGCGCCGGTCGACTCGACCTTGAGGACCTCGGCCCCGTAGTCGCCCAGCAATTGCCCGGCGAAGGGTCCGGCGATGAAACTTCCCAGCTCGAGCACCCGAAGTCCGCTGAGCGGACCAGCAGTCTTAGTCATCTCCGAATTGTACACAATCCAAGTCGATGTGGCGCCATCTCGGGATAAAACGGGCGTGACTGCATACAAACTGGGTTCGGGCCAGCCCCTCCGGGGGAGCTAGTCTGATCAGCGACCATGCACCGACCACTGCAAGAGGGGCGACGTGACGACGACACCATCGACACCGAGTCGAGTCGCTTACGAACAGATCCGGCAAGCGATCATCGAGGGTAGATACCGGCCGGGACAGCGTCTCATCGAGCAACGGATCGCCGAGGAGTTCTCGCTCTCACGGACACCCGTCCGTGAGGCACTGCGCCGACTCGAGGCGGAAGGACTTGTTCACAGCGAGCCGAACCGCGGTGCGATGGTACGAACCCTCTCGCTGTCCGATGTGGCCGACCTGTACGGACTCCGGGCACGGCTGGAGGCGTACGCCGCCGAACTGGCAGCGGAACGCATCGAAGATGCGCAGCGTGAGCAGATCGACGCCGGCATCGAAGCGTTCGCCGTCGCGCTCGGCATGGACGCCGCCGATCCACTCGACCTGGTTCGGGCCGTGGACGCGGCCAACGGCCAGATCCATCGCGGAATCCTGAGGGCGGCCAGGCACGAACGGCTCTCCCGCCTACTCGAACGCACTACCGACGTCCCCCTCGTCTTCCAGGCCTTCCGCCAGTACGACCGTGTCCAGATCGAGCGGTCACATCTGTTCCACCAACTCATCCGCGACGCGATCGTCGCCGGCGACGGCCTGCGGGCGTCCGCCCTGATGCACGAGCATGTCCTCCAGGGCCGCGACGTCCTGCTCGGACACCTCGCGGCAAACGACACCAAGGTGGACGAGTTGTTCGCGATCCCGTCAACCCGGAAAGGCTCCGGCACGGACGAGTAAGCCGGGCACCGGCGTGCCGAGTACCCCACCGAGCCAGTTCGACGCGTCGATCAGCTGCGGCAACCGCGCACCCGTGACCACGCCGCTGCGCTCGAGGAGATAGACCAGGTCGTCGGTCGCGATGTTGCCGGTCGCGTTCGGGGCGAAGGGGCAACCACCGATGCCGCCGATGGACGAATCGAGCACGGTCACACCGGCATCGAGCGCCGCGACCGCATTGGCGTAGCCGGTGTTGCGGGTGTTGTGGAAATGGCAACGCAGACGAACGCCGGGCGCCACCGCGGCAACACCCGCGACCAGCCGGGTCACCTGGCGCGGCACCCCGACACCGATGGTGTCGGCCAGCGATATCTCGTCCACCCCGAAATCCGCTGTCCGCCGCGCCAGTTCGACGACGGTGGCCTCGGAGACCTCGCCCTCGAAGGGACACCCGAAAGCGGTCGCGATCGTCACCGACACCAGCACACCGGCCGACCTGGCGTCGTCGACGAGATCCTGCACGGTCCGGACCGAGTCCGCGACCGACATGCGCTGGTTTCGCTGGCTGAAGGTCTCGGAGGCGACAACGACGCAATTGACCTCGTCCACACCCGCTGCCAGCGCGCGGTCGAATCCTCGACGGTTGAGCACCAGACCGCTGTACGACACCTCGCTGCGGCGGGGGACGCCGGCCATCACGGCCTCGGCATCGGCCATCTGCGGCACCGATTTCGGGTGCACGAAGCTGGTTGCCTCGATACGACGGAGTCCCGCGTCGACGGCCCGCTCGATCAACTCGATCTTGTCGGCCGTCGACACCGGCACCGACTCGTTCTGCAGCCCGTCGCGGGGGCTTACCTCAACAATCTCCACCGTCACTCCAGCCCTTCCCGATCCGTGGCTCGACGCCCGAGTCCCGAGCATATTGTATACAATGAGCGAATCCGGCCGATGCGCCGTGCCGTCGTTCGAAAGGGATTGCCGTGTCCACCGCAGAATCGACCCCGGTCGCAAACGAGGCCGGCGTGATAGAAGGCCGGCTCACGCTCATCATGAGGCGCGCCACCCAGGACCCATCACTGCGCGTGGAGAACCTGCGCCGCGTCCCCGCAGGAGCATCACGACACACCTGGTCGTTCGATGCATACGGGGAGACGACCGAGCGCGAGGAACTGATTCTGCGAATCGACGCGCCCGGCGCGTTCGAGGCCGAGTCGATGAACCGCGAGTCCGCCCTGATGACGGCCGCGGGCCGCGCCCGGGTGCCGTCCCCGAGGGTTGTAACCTCCGGCAGCGGTGACGACGAACTCGGTGCCGCGTACATCGTGATGAGCCGAGTCGAGGGCGAGTCCATCCCACGAAAAATCCTGCGCGACAGCGAATACTCGTCGGCCCGTCCGCGAATGGCGGGACAGTGTGGCCAGATCCTGGCACGCATCCATAGCATCGATCCCGCATCGGTCGCCGGCCTCGAGGAGCGCGACGAGCTCGACACGTGGCGCAAGACCCTGTCGGACACCGGTCGAGCGCACCCCGCTTTCGAGCTCGCGATTCGATGGCTGGACCAGAACCGTCCGCCTGCCGCGGCACGCCGCGTCGTCCATGGCGACTTCCGTCTGGGGAACTTCATCGTCGGCCCCGAAGGCATTCGTGCCGTGCTCGATTGGGAGTTGGCCCACCTCGGAGATCCACTCGAAGACCTCGGCTGGCTGTGCGTGAAGACGTGGCGCTTCGGCCAGCAGCCTCCGGTGGGTGGATTCGGAACCGTCGACGATCTGGTCGCAGCCTACGAAGCAGAGAGCGGATCGACCGTCGATCGCGACGCCCTCCACTGGTGGTTGGTTCTCGGCACGCTCAAGTGGGGAATCCTGTGCCTCCATCAGGCGGAACGGCACCTTTCCGGGGCCACCCGCTCGGTGGAACTCGCAGCGATCGGACGCCGCGTCAGTGAGACCGAATGGGACCTCCTCGAGCTTCTTCCCTGACCACACCGGGCGTCTGCGCCACCGTCGGTGGCCGGTATCCGACGACCCCGTCGGATACGAAGGGCCCCGAGGGAATTCGAGTGTGACTTCGAACGTCGACACTCCGGCCCTCGGGACCCTTTCCGGGAACGGTGCCGCGGTCAGCGCAGCCCGAACTCCCAGTTTCCGCCGCGGCGGTACTCACTGAGAATCCTGCGGCCGACGCTCTGGATGTGCACCTCGTCGGCGCCGTCGTAGATCCGCGCGAACCGTGCGGCACGGTACATGTGGCTCAGCGGCGTGTCCTCGGTGACGCCGGCCGCACCGAAGACCTGCACAGCGCGATCGACGACGTTGTGCAGCATTCGCGCGCCGAAGACCTTGACGGCGCCGATCTCCACCCGCGCCTGGTCACCTCTGTCGACCTGTTCGGCGGCCTTCAGGGTGAGCAACCGGCTGGCCTGGATCTCGGTGTAGGAGTCGAACACGTGCTGCTGCATCAGCTGCTTGTTCGCGAGCGGTTCGCCGAACGCGACTCGCTCGTTGAGGCGGTGGCACATGAGATCGAAGGCCCTCTGCGCCTGGCCGAGCCATCGCATCGAGTGGAAGATCCGGCCGGGGCCCAATCGTTCCTGCGCGATCACGAACCCGTTGCCCCGCTCGCCGAGCAGGTTCTCGGCCGGCACCCGTACGTTGTCGTACTCGACCTCGTAGTGTCCGCTGGACAGACCGAGTACGGGTGTGTCCCTGACGATCCGGTAACCGGGGTGATCCGTCGGAACGATGATCATGCTGAACGAAGCATGTGGCGCAGCGTCGGTCTCGGTGCGGCACATGACCGTCGTGTACGCGGCGTCCGCGGCCCCGGTGGTGAACCACTTGCGGCCGTTGATCACCCACTCGTCACCGTCGAGCGTGGCGGTGGTCTGCAGCTGCGTCGGATCCGACCCCGCGACATCCGGCTCCGTCATGCCGAAGCTCGGCGAGATCTCTCCCTGCACGAGCGGCTCGAGGTAGGCCTCTCGCCACCTCGGACTGGCGTGCCGGTTCAGCATGATCGAGTCCTGGAGCGTCCAGGTGCCCAGCGCCAGCTGGCCGTACTCACTGCGCCCCTGGACCTCGTTGATGTAGACGTAGTCGAGGAACGGAAGCCCTCCGCCACCGAGCTCGGCCGGATGCCCCAGCGCCCACAGGCCCTCGGATTTGGCTTCCTTCTGCAGGTTCGCGATGAGGCTGCGGGCCTCCGACCCGCCCGCATCCAGAATCGGCTCGCTCGGCTCGACCCGCTCCACCATGAACTGGTAGACCTTGTCGCGCATGGGGCGAATGTGATCGGGGACATCGAATGTCATGCGGGCCCTCCGAGATAGCCGGGATTGTCCACGCGGAGCTTGGCCTCCACGCTCGCGGTGACGAGGCGTTTGACCTCAGCCAATCGTGAGTCTTCGCGACCTGTGCGGATGGCCTCGGCGAGGCCGGCATCGTCGGCGTATCCGAGCTGGGCCAGTCTGTCTCGGTGTTCGGAGGTATCGACCGCCCCGTGTTCGAGTTCTCGCTCGACGATCGCCAACGCGTTGATCGCCACCCGGGTGTGGAATCGCATCGCTCCGTCCAACTCGTCGATAACCTTGTCGGCGAGGAACTCTCGAACTGCCGTGACGAGTTCGGCGGCGGTCGGAACGTCGTACAACGTCTCCGGTGCAGTCATCGGCGATCCTCGGACAGACTGATTGCCGCGCCGACATCGACGGCGGCGTATCCTTCGGGTGCGGCGACCTCGACGACGGGCTCGTCCCGGTCGTCGAATTCCAGCCGCAACGCCCGGCTCATCACCGCGTGCATGTCGTACAGGCACGTAACGTAGGTCAGCTCGAGAATCTGTTCGTCGGTCAGCCCGTCCTTCAGCACCTGGAAGGTACCGTCGTCGACACGGCCGCCACCGGTCACCAGACTGTCGGCGTAGGACAACACCGCTCGTTCGAGCGGGGTGAACAGATCCGAGACACCCCAGGACGGGATGGCCGCGATCCGCTCCTCGCTGACTCCGAGCGAGCGGAGCGACTTGCAGTGCTGGGAGAAGACGAACTGGCTGCCACGCAGCCATCCCGCACGTGTCTGACCGAGCTCGCGCAGTACCGGGTCGAGAAGCCGATCGGGGCTCCGGTAGAGCGAGAAGCCTCGCACCGCATGCTCGAGTACGTCCGGCACCAACGCGAAGACGGTCCACCAGTCGCCCTGGGTGCCGGCCTCGGTTCCGGGCTCGGCCACCGGATCGCGGTCCGGCCCGAACAACTTGTCGTACATGGTGAGCACGATGTCGGCCTGGGCCTCACTCCGTGAAACCTGCTTCAAACGGGGCATCGAAGGGTCCTTCCGTGGTTGTGGTGGTGTCGGTCAGATCGCAGCCGGTTCGGCGGACTTGGCCGGACGGTGTCGGACATCGGCAGAGGTCAGCTCACGGGTGTAGGCGGCGAACTTGTCCGCCGGGATCGTGAACGCCACGTGGTTCGTCGAGCCGACGGCACTGGCGATCTCGCCCGTACCGGGAATGGTCACAGCCGAGGCGATACCCGGCGCAGCCGGCGGGGCATCGGGGAACCAGGAGAACGCCGGGTGGTTCGCCCCACCGAGGTCGAAGAAGAAGTGCTGCCCCCTACCGTCGGGAAGCTCGAGGGTCTTGACCAGAGGCATCCCCAGCACGTTGGCACAGAAGTCCACGGTGCGCTCCATGTCTGAACACACGGGCGCCAGATGATTGATTCCGCTGATGTCGAACTCGGCATTCGTCAAGGTCCAGGCTCCTTTCACGGGCATGAGGTCTCGCTGTGACAGCGGCGCGGTCGATGGTGATGCGCAGGATGCCTCCGTCGAGAGGTGAGGACGCCGGGGCCGATCGTGTTCACTGCGAGATCCCGGCGTTGACCATCCAGTGTCATCATGATAGCTATTTAGCGATCGCTAAATAACCCCCCTTTCTTCTTGAAGGAGGCCGCATGGCCGACGAGCCGACCAACACTGAGCCCGCCGCGCTGTACGAGCGCCGCGGCAGCGTCGCGATCATCACCCTCAACCGCCCGCGGGCACTGA
>NZ_QQAT01000025.1:0-93072 GCF_003350365.1 Rhodococcus sp. AG1013 | reverse complement strand
GGCGGAGATGCGGCCGCCGTCGAAGGCGTCGGCGATCTCGGGTTGGCGTCGGAGGGCTTTGCCGAGGGCGAGGATCCGGGCGGCGGCGGGTACTTCGAGGAGGGTCGTCGATGCGAGCCAGAGCTTGACGCTGCGGAAGCCGATCGCGTCGAACGAGACTGCGCGCTCGTCTATTTCGGCGACAGCGGCGACGCGGAGTGTTTCGAGGCGTTCGATCTCGCGGGAAATGTCGACCGCGGCGGCGAGGAGCTCGGATTCGGGGAGCGCGCGCACGTCGTCGGCGTGCAGCGGTAAGGCTGCTGCGCCTGGTTCGATGATTCCCCCCGGATTCATGCACTGAGTTTAATTCGAACTGATGTGTTCGAGTCAATGGATTGGTCGCCGAGACTCGAGCCTCAGCGTCGTCGCGCGACCAGGTGCACCTCGGGGAATCGATGGTTCGCATCCGGCCTGCTGATCGTCCGCCACACCTCGTCGAAGCCGGCGTCGGCAAGCGCAGCGGCGAGGCGGTCCGGATGCCAGAGCCAGGCCGGCGCCACGGCATGGTCGAACTCGATCACCTCGCCCACGGCATCGGTGGTCTGACCGGCAACCGCGACGAGTACGCCTGGGGCCACCAGTGCAGACCAGTGATGCAGTACTGCAGTAACTTCCGCGGGTGGGACATGGATGAGGCTGAACCTCGCCAGAATGGCTCGGACCGTTACGCCGGCGAGCTCGTCGCCGGCCAGGTGCGCGTCACCGTGGACGAATCGGAGGTGGGGATAGCTGCGTCGGGCGATCCCGAGCATCGCGACGCTCGGATCGATGCCGAGCACGTCGAGTCCCTTGCTCGCGAGGTCGGCGGCGACATCGCCGGGACCGCACCCGACATCCAACACCGCGCCCTCGCCTGGACTGTCATGCACGAGATCCGCGAACGCTGCGATGACCTGACGCTCGAGTGGCGTCAGGTACGGAGATGGAAACGTCTCGGCGTAGAGATTCGCCATGACGTCGTATCCGGGCTGATCCATGCCTCGAAGTGTCTCAGACGATCGTGTCCTGCGACGTAGAGTCGACGCGGGCGGGGTAGTCAGGCGAGGGGGAATTCGTGTCGAGGGTGAAGTCTGCGACCATCGGAGCAGTGGCAGGTGCGATCATGTTGGCGGGCTGTGGCGCCGATTCGGGATCGCCACAATCGGATTCGCTGCCCGCACCGCCAGCTACGTCCACTCCCGCCGACCGCACCGGCAGGATCCAGTTCGGCGCGACTCCTCTACCCCCGGCGACGCTCGAGCCCCCCGTGCCCGCCGTGCCCGCCACCGACGTCCCGTCGCCCGGCGGTGGTGGTCCCACTGCGGCAGTGGACGACGTGCGGATCGAGATCGACGCCGACACCGGCATCGAGAGGGTTGTCTATCTGTTCGACGGTTCCGGTGTTCCCTTCTGGAAGGCGGGATATGTCGCCGAGGCGGTCCCTTACGGAGGCGGTCCGACCCTGCCGGTCACAGGGCGGGCGATCATGCAGGTCGACATCATGGGTACCGCGCTGCCCGCGCGCCGCCTCTACGACACCGCAACTCCCTTGGCGGGACCGGACCGGTCCCGCGTAACCCAACTCTTCCTGCTGCCCGACACACGAGACGTGAACGGAACCACCCAGTCCTTCATCGGTCTTCGCGCCGAGCCTGCGCAGTTCGAAATTGTGACCGTCGAGGATCCGCCCCAGCTGATCATCGAGTTCCGCTGACCGTTCGGGTGCCGCCACCCGAGCACCGTGTCGTTTCCGGCTACATTCGAGGGCATGAGCGCACAGCCCGTCGCCCGTCGTCGTCGCCTCGCCATGTGGATCGCATCCGTGATCGCGGTGCTGGTGCTGGCTGCGGGCGCGGTGCTGTGGTGGGCGCCCGATCGGTACCTGCCGTGGGACACCGCGGCCTTCCCGGACGTCGACACCGCGACGCTGACTCCCACACAGGCCAAGGTGGTCGACCTCCTCGAGGCCGAGCACCGCGAGCAGCGGCCCGGCACCTTCTATTCCGACGGCGCGAAGGAGCCGTGGTGCGCCAACTTCGTCAGCTGGATCATGCGCGAGGCGGGGGAGCCGCTGTCGAATCCGAACTCCGGGTCGTGGCGGATCCCGGGCGTCTACACGCTCCAGGAGTACTACGAGGCCGAGGGGCGGTTCGAGCCGATGGGCAACGGCTACCGTCCCAAGACCGGTGACGTGGTGTTGTACAACAACGAGTTCCGTATCGGTCAGCACACCAACTTCGTCGTCGCTGTCGACGGCGACAACGCCACCACCGTCGGTGGCAACGAACTCGGCAAGATCCGGGTCCACGACCTCGATTGGGAATCCGATTCCGCCGTTGTCGGTTTCGGTCGACTCGATTCCTGATCACGCCGGGCAGAGTCGACCGCTTATGCTCGCTGTAGGAGCACGCCATCCAGTGGCGTGAGGGGGAGTTTCGATGAGCACGATCGATCCGATTGCCGCCAGACGCGCGCGACTGAACCGTCCACCGGGTGTGGGGCGGGTCTCGCTTGCCCTGATGCTGCTGTTCGCCGGGGGCGCGGGCATGGGGTACGGCTGGCCGAGGATGTTCGGCGGTGGCATGGAGCCGGAGTCCTTCGATCCGCCTGCGCTCGCGTTCGTCGGGGCCCTCGCCGGTCTGCCGCTGGCGATCGCCGGGTTCATCCTCTGGGCGTCGATCGCCCTCGAGGCCCGCCATCTCGGACTGCTCTACGGTATCGCCGCCTGGTGGACCGGTGCCGGCATCGGCGTGATCACCGCCGGGCGGCAGATCGGTGACAGCCCGATCGTGACCGGCATCGGATACGGCTGCCTCGTGATAGCGGCGATCTGTCTGATCGGTGGACTGAACGCAGCGCGCGGACGGCGGGCCCGACGCGCCGGCGACCACCAGACCAAACGCACCGGCACGGTCACCACGGCGATCGTCAGCGACAAGGGATACAGCGTCTTTCGGGAGAGTGATCGGATCTTCACCGCCGTGACGTTCTCGTTCACCGACAGCGGGAACACCCAACGATGGGTGCAGCGGCGGATGGTCGTCCATGCCGCCACCCCCGTTGTCGACGGCCAACAGACCCGACTCTGGTACGACCCGGCCGACCCCGGCAACGACAAGAAGATCGTCGTCGAGCTGGCGGACGAGTGGTCGCTCTGAACTCCTTGTGACGAGAAGGTTTTCGTCAGCACCTCATGCTCAGTCGGGCGCACAGATCCCTCGGCGCGTCGACGTACAGGCTCACCCCGGTGACCAGGGACGACTCGAGTTGCGTGGTGGCCGTGAGCTTGTCGACGGGGACCGGCACGTCGAAGTCGATGTCGACGACGGTTCCGTCCGGACCCGGCAGATAGAGCCGGCCGTGGTGGATGCCGGGGGAGGTGTGCTGGAACCGCCGGCTGGGGAGGGCCCGGGCGATCCGACCCCGATCGACGGACAGGATCGTCGCCCGGCCTGACCGCAGGATGAGCTTCTGGGCGGTCACCAGGTGCGGATGGACGGCGCGGGTCGCGAGCCAGCCCGCCGCAGCGGCGACAGACGCGACGGTGAGTACGAGGAGCGCCACCCGCAGCCACTGCCACGGCACGAGCAGGTGCACGGCCGTGGCCTCGACGCCGGTGGCGACGAGAAACGCCACCGGGATGCCCAGCGTGCCAGCGGTGTACCCGAATGTGGAGACGCCGTCGCCGGCTCCGTCGACTCGTCCGCGGCACCACAACCACAGCGACCGGATCACGGCGAGACCTCGGGCACGATGCCGAGTCGCTGCAACAGGAGGGTGAAAACGGCGCCCTGGGCCTGATCGGGGACGAGGTCCGTGACGGACACCGTGGATCCGTCCAGGGACGGGACAGCGGATTTCCACTGTTCGAGGATGCCCGCCTCCGCCAGCACCGGCCGAATCGTGGTTTCCGTTGCCTCGACGAGTGATTCGATCTCGCTCGTGCACTGGGCCGGATCGTGGCCCCTCAGGGCGGCGAACCGCCGGTACAGGTTCACGATCCGGTCCCTCGCGCGCTCGTCGGCGAGTTGACGCGCGGCGGAGTCGAAGAACGCTTGGGGGGCCGCCCCGGAGATCGCCACCAACTCGAACGCGTCGCGCTCCCGTTCGAACTCGGCCCGCACGGCGGGATCGGACTCGGTACCGATCAGATCGGCGAAGATCAGCGCCAGGCCCGGCGGAAGCGGGGAGACCGGTCGTCCGGCCCGATGGGCGGCGAGCATTTCCTGCAAACGGCTGCTTTTGGTTGCCAATACCTGGCGTTCCGCCTCGATGGAGTCGATCAACGCGGTCAGGTCCAACTCGAGGTCGTCGGCCGCCGCTTCGTCGGTGGTGGCGGACACGATCGACGACACCGAGCCCAATGGCACCCCCGCACTCGCGAGCCACCGCACCCGCATGAGCCGGACGAGGTCCGCGAGATCGTACTCGCGATACCCGTTCGCCAGCCTCCGGGGCTCGTCGAGCAGGCCGAGTCGGTGGTAGTGCCGGACCGTGCGCGGTGTGGTTCCTGCCGCCTGTGCGATGTCGCTGATGCGCATGAGACCAGCATCAACTATGACGCTACGTCAGGGTCAAGACCAGGCCGCGGTGGGCGTCTGTCAGAACGCCCACCGGAGCGCCGCGGCGATGTCCTCGTCCGTCGCGCCGCTGAACTGCTCGATTTCGGCGCGGTGCACGTCGACGATGGTGCCGGCGAGTTCGGTGCCGAATGCGTGGGTCAGCAGCGCGTCGGCCTCGAACGCATCGGTGGATTCGGCGAGCGATGCTGGGAGACGACGGATTCCGCGTGCCTCTCGTTCCTCCTCGGACAGCGATGCCGGGTCGACGTCCACGAGTGCGGGCAGGCGCAGGCCCGCGCGGACGCCCCACATCCCGGCGAAGAGCAGGCCGGCCATGCACAGGTACGGGTTGGCGGACTGGTCGAGGACCTTCACCTCGAGATTCGCCGCGCGGTCCTCGTCGCCGGTGCTGCCGGTGATCAAACGCACTGCAGCCTCACGGTTCTCGTACCCGCACACCTGGAACGGCGCCGCCCACGCACCCGGCACCAGCCGCAGATAGCTCGCGACGGACGGCGCCCCGACGGCCAGCAGCGCCGGCAACCGTTCCAGGATTCCCGCCGCGAACGACTCTGCGGTGTCGGTGATCCCGCACGGCCCGTCGCCTCCGCTGTGCAGGTTGATCCCCTCCCGCCACAGCGACAGGTGCACGTGTCCGCCGTTGCCGACGCCCGCGGCCTCGACCTTGGGGGAGAAGGACGCCCGCAGGCCGTGCCGTGTGGTTACCGCGCGGATGGTCTCGCGCACCAGTACGAAGGTGTCCGCGGCGCCGAGCGGATCCTCGGCGGCCACCGACACCTCGAACTGTCCCGGCGCGTACTCGGGATGGATCTGCTCCACCCGCACGTCCTGCTCGCGCAGCGCGGACAGCACGTCGGCGAGATACCCGGACCGCTCCACGAGCCGGGCGAACCCGTACGCGGGCCCGCGGGTGGCGGGCACGAAATCGTTCTCGTCCTGCCCGATCACCCATTCGATCTCGAATGCGGCTCTGGCCGTCAGATCGTCCTCGACGAGCTGGGCGACGGCGCGGCGAAGCAGGCCGCGTGAGTCCTGGGGATGCAGGTCGCCGTCCTGCGTGTACCGGTCGACGGGTGCCCACGCCCATCCCGGCAGCGCGGTCAGCACCGTGACCCGGTCCAGGTCGGGCAGCAGGCGCAGATCGCCCACTGGGCCGCCGGCGAAGCGTCCGGCGACGATGGTGTCGTCCGGGGTGAACGCGTCGAACACGGGGGAGGCACCCACACCCCATGTCGCGGCCCGTTCGAACCGCTCGACGGGCACCGCCTTCATCCGGTTGACGCCGCTGTTGTCGACCCAGGTCAGGGCGACGCCGACGACGCCGCGCGCGGTGAGCCGCCGAGTCAGCCGCGCGGCCTCGAGAGCCCGTCGGTCACGTTCGTGCCGATCCATCGCATCTCCCTCGCGCCGGGCCTGATCAGCGGCACAATGGCGTAGATGGCGCCGTTCCCAGACGATACGCCGGGACCGCCCGGCGAGAACCCGATTGCGGAGCTGGTCGACAGGATTGCCCTCGTCGACCATCACTGCCACGGGATCGCGCGCGAACCACTCGACCGCCCCGCCTTCGAGGCGTTGCTGTGCGAGGCGGCCGCGCCCGGTCCGTGGCACGGCAGCCTCTTCGACACCCAGGTCGGGTTCGCGGTGCGGCGGCTGTGCGCGCCCGCGCTGGGCCTGGAGCCGCACGTCGCACCCGACGACTACCTCGAGCGTCGTGCCGAACTCGGTAGCGACGAGGTGGCCCGGCGACTGCTGCGGGCGGCCGGGATCGCCGAGTACCTCGTCGACACCGGGTTTCGGCCCGAGAGCCTGACGACGCCCCACGAGTTGGCCGCGTACACCGGCGGGACCGCGCACGAGGTGGTGCGCCTGGAATCACTTGCCGAGCGCGTGATCGTCGAGCACGGCCCGCCCGACTTCGCGGACCGGTTCCGCGAACAGGTTCGCAGTGCTGCGGGGTCCGCCGTCGCGTTCAAGACGATCGCCGCGTACCGGGTGGGGCTCGATCTGCCGCCCGAACACCCCTCCGACGCGGCGGTCTTCACGGCCGCGGTGCGGTGGGCGGCGGACATCGACGGCGGCGCGCCGGCGCGACTGGTCGACGGGACGCTCACCCGGTTCCTCATCTGGACGGCGGTCGACGCCGGGCTGCCGATCCAGTTCCATGTCGGGTACGGCGACACCGACACCGACCTCGCCCGCGCCGACCCGCTGCTGCTCATGCCGCTGCTGCGCGCCACCGCGGACCGCGGCGTGCCGATCATGCTGCTGCACAACTACCCGTTCCACCGGCACGCCGGTTACCTCGCGCAGGTGTTCGACCACGTCTTCGTCGACGTCGGCCTCACGGTGCAGAACGTCGGAGCCCGCGGTGCGACGAGGATCCTCGCCGAGCTGCTCGAGCTGGCACCGTTCGGGTCGGTGCTGTTCTCCACCGACGGTTGCGGCCTGCCCGAGTTGTTCCATGTGAGCGCGGTGCTGTTCCGTCGGGCGTTGGGGAATGTGCTCGAGGATGCGGTGGCGCAGGAGCATTGGAAGGCCGAGGATGCGGAGCGGATCGCCGGGATGATCGCCCGGGACAACGCGCGTCGCGCCTATCGACTCGGGTCCCGACCCATCGGTTGATGCAGGCCGGCCGTTGGTCAAGCGACCGATTGGTTCGAAACGCCGAGGTGGGGGGAGAGTGACCCAGGTCTCCCTCGTGGCGTAGTTTCGGCGCACAATGACCTCGCCACACCGGCACGCATCGATCCAGGAGCCGTCCATGCTGAGCACGATGAACGATCTGCCTCTGTCCATTGCGCAGTTGCTGCGGTACGGGAGCACCGTCCATGCGGACGCCGAGGTGATCACCTGGACGGAGGCCGGGCCGCGCCGTCGCACATATGCCGAGGTGGGGCGGCGGTGTGCCGCGCTGGCGCACGCGCTGCGCGGACTGGGAGTCGAGGGCGACGACCGGGTCGCGACGTTCATGTGGAACAACGCCGAGCATCTCGAGGCGTACCTCGCGGTCCCGTCGATGGGCGCGGTGCTGCACACCCTGAACATCCGTCTGTTCCCGGAGCAGTTGGTGCACGTCGCCAACCACGCCGAGGATCGGGTGATCATCGTCGACGCGACGTTGATCCCGCTGCTCGCGCCGCAGTTGTCGCAGCTGAAGACGGTGGAACACATCGTCGTCACCGGTGATTCGACGGTCGGATTGGAGGCACCTGAGGGGATGCAGGTGCACACCTACGAGGGTCTGATCGCGGGCCTGCCGACCGAGTACGACTGGCCGGAGCTCGACGAACGGTCCGCTGCGGCAATGTGTTACACGTCGGGTACCACCGGCGACCCGAAGGGCGTCGTGTACTCGCACCGGTCGATCTACCTGCATTCGATGCAGGTGTGCATGAGCGACGGTCCCAACCTGAAGCAGGGTGACCGTGCCCTGGCGGTGGTGCCGCAGTTCCACGCGATGTCGTGGGGTCTGCCGTACGCGGCATTCATGATCGGCGCATCGCTGATCATGCCCGACCGCTTCCTGCAGCCCGCGCCACTGGCCGAGCTGATCGCGTCGGAGAAGCCGACGTTCGCCGCCGCGGTGCCGACGATCTGGCAGGGCCTGCACCTGTACCTCGAGCAGCATCCGCAGGACATCTCGTCGATGCGGGAGGTGCTGATCGGCGGCGCCGCGGTGCCGCCGGCGCTGATGCACGCCTTCGAGGACGAACACCAGGTGTCGGTGCTGCACGCGTGGGGCATGACCGAGACCTCCCCGGTGGGCTCCGTGGGCCGCCCGCCGGCCGAGGCCACCGGCGATCAGCGTTGGAAGTACCGCTACACGCAGGGCCGGTTCCCGGCGTCCGTGGAGGCCCGCCTGATCGACGACGACGGCAACCGGGTGCCGCACGACGGCCGCAGCATCGGTGAGCTCGAGGTCCGGGGTCCGTGGATCACGTCGTCGTACTACGGCGTCGACGCTCCCGACAAGTTCCGGGACGGCTGGCTGCGCACCGGGGACGTCGGTTCCATCACGGCGGACGGGTATCTGACGCTGTCGGACCGGACGAAGGACATCATCAAGTCCGGCGGCGAGTGGATCTCCTCGGTGGATCTCGAGAACGCCGTCATGGGTCACCCGGCCGTGGCCGAGGCGGCGGTGATCGGTGTGCCGGACGAGAAGTGGGACGAGCGTCCGCTGGTGGCGGTGGTGCTCCGTGAGGGCAGCGAGGCCACGCTGGATCAGCTGCGGGACTTCCTGGCGGACAAGGTCGCCAAGTGGCAGCTGCCCGAGAACTGGGCGGTGATCCAGGAGGTGCCCAAGACCAGTGTCGGCAAGTTCGACAAGAAGCGGCTGCGCGCCGACTTCCACGACGGAAGCCTCGACGTCACCCGGCTGTGACGCGAAGGACCTGCCACGCCGGATCGGGCTCCGCCCCGGTCCACGCGCGCAGCAGCGCGTCGCTCGCGGGAAAGAGCGGGCGGGGCAGGTCCGTCGGGTCGACCCAGACCCATTCCGGAAAGATGTGCGGCTCACCGGGTCCGGCCGGCACTCCGCCGCTGCGCGCGTGCACGCCGAACACGACACCGCCACCAGCCGAGCCGGTGTCCACGACGGCCACGAACCCCGCGGCGTTCGTCGTATCGGAGAGGCCGGATTCCTCGAGACACTCGCGGCGAGCCGCCGCCTCGACCGTCTCGCCCGGTTCGAGGTGGCCGCCCGGCAGGCACCACGTCTCGGGTTCGGTGGGTTTGACTCTGCGGCCCAAGAGGATTCGCCCGTCGGCGCGCTCCACGACGATGCCGACCCCGACCTTGGGGCGTTCGGCGGTCATGCGGGCTCGAGGTCCGTGTCGGTCGGGCCGCTGGTTGTAGTCCACTTCGGCACCGGCGGAGCCCACCCCGTCATCGCGGCGCGCACCGCGTCGAGATCACCGGCGATCTGCAGCGCATCCCGCTGGTGTGCGCCGACGAATCCGGTGTCGACGAGATGATCGATCAGTGCGACGAGCGGCTGCCAGAAGCCTCCGGTGTCGAGCAGGAACACCGGCTTGGTGTGCAGCCCGAGTTGCTGCCACGTCCAGATCTCGAAGAACTCGTCGAGCGTCCCGGCGCCGCCCGGCAGGACCACGAACGCATCCGCGAGCGCGGCCATGCGCTGCTTGCGCGCGTGCATCGACTCGACGACCTCGAGGGACGTCAACCGGGGATGAGCGATCTCCTTGTCCGCGAGATGCCGTGGAATCACGCCGATGGCCTCCCCGCCGCCGGCGACGACTGCGTCGGCCACGGCGCCCATCAGCCCGACCCGGCCGCCGCCGTAGACCAGGCCGATCCCGGCCGCGGCCAGGTCGGTCCCGAAGGCGCTCGCCGTCCGGAGGTGGGCCGGGTCGTGGCCGATGGCCGATCCCATGAACGCGGTGATCCTCATAGCTTCCAATCCTGAATGCAACGCGACGTTGCGTTGCACTCTACCTCGTGACAGGGTGTGGGAGTGCCGGTAACCACTCCCGCTGCGGGCCGGAGCGGCCCCCGCAAGCGTCACCTCGTGCTGCAGACCGTCGTCGACGAACTCACGACGACGTCGTACGCGCAGTTGACGGTCGAGCGCATCGCGGAGGCGAGCGGGGTGCACAAGACCACGCTGTATCGGTGGTGGTCCGGCAAACCGGAACTGGTCGCCGACGCCCTCGCGACGCTGATGGACACCGGGCCGGTGCCCGACACCGGCAACACCCGCTCCGATCTCGTGGCGTGGCTGACCGGGACCGTGCGCAACTACGCCGGATCGCCCCTCGGTACCGCGATGCCGGCACTCGTCAGCGATCTGGCGTCGACGCCCGAGGGGCTCGACGCCTTCCGCACCGCATTCCTGGCCGAACGCCGCGCCAACTGTGCCGCGGTGATCGAGAGGGGAGTGGCGCGCGGCGACCTGCCGGCCGATCTCGACGTCGACCTGTTCATGGACGCGCTTGCCGGCGCGGTGTTCTACCGTCAGGTGGTCACCGGCGGCCTCGTCGACGCCGACACCGCGGAGCGGGTGGTGGATCTGCTGCTACCGGCGTCGGGTCGCACCCGCCAGTAGCGCGGCCACGACGAGAACGGCGGCGGCACAGACGAACGCCGCCCGGAATCCGTCACCCAGCATCGGGGTCACCGCGAGCGGTCCGAGAATCTGCCCGAGCCCGTACACCGCCGTCAACGCCGCCGCGGCGCGTGGAATGCCCAGTCCGAGCGCCGAATCCATGGCGAGCAGGGTGATGCCCATGAAGGTCCCGCCGAACAGGATCGCGGCGATCAGGGCGGCCACCGGACCGGCGACCAGTGCGGGAAGCAGTGCGGAGAAGGCCTGCAGCACAAGTGCCAGCGCGAGCAGCGACTCCGCGGACCAGCGGCGCAGCGCCTTCGCCCACAACAGTGGAGACGGGATCGCGGCGAGCCCGACCATCACCCATGCCGCCGGGCCCGTCCACTGCGCACCCCCGGCGGAGACCGCCGCGACCAGGAACGTACCGAGGATGATGTAGCCCAGGCCCTCGAGGAAGTAACAGGCGCCGAGTGTCCACCAGCGCGTCGAAGGTGACGCGCGCATCCGAGATCGGTTGTGGGCCAGTGGGGGAGGAGATCCGGGTGGCAGGCTCCAGGCGATCGCGGCGTAGCCGGCCGTCATCGCGGCAGCGGCGGCCCAGAGCACGTTCCACGACACGACCGGTCCGAGAACCATCACGAGGATGCCCGACGTCGCGATGCCGACCCCGACGCCGGTGAACGTCACGCCCGCCGACGGATGGCCGACCACCGCCGTGGCGCAGTACACGAAGACGGCGGCGCTGGCGATGCCGGCCACGACGCGCGCCGCCAGCCACAGGCGGACGTCCGTGCCGATGATCATCGCGAGTTCGCTCGCGATCAGGGCGAGGATCGACGAGCGGAAGAGGGCCCGCGAGCGCGCGCCGGACGGGTGGGCGGCCAGCGCGATCGCACCCAGGAAGTACCCGAGGTAGTTGGCGGTCGCGACCAGCGCGGTATCGGACGGCGCGAGCCCGGTCTGCTCCTGCATGAGCGGGAGCAGCGGGGTGTACACGAATCGGCCGACACCCATCGCCGCGGCGAGTCCGGCGGCGGCGCGCACCACCGTCGCGCGGGCGCGCCGGGGCGGAGCCCCCGTGTCGGTCCGGGTCGGCAGGTTCACGTGGTCCCCCTTCGTCGTCACGACGTTATGCGCGGCCGCCGGGCGTACGGAAATGCCGTTTCGACGGTCTCTATGCTCGTTGGTTATGAATGTCGAGCTGCGGCATCTGCGGGCACTGATCGCGGTGATCGATGCCGGCACCTTCACGGCCGCCGCCGAACGGCTGAACATCACCCAACCCGCGTTGACCCGAACGATCCAGCAACTGGAAGCGACGCTCGGAACCCGATTGCTGGAGCGGACGTCGCGGTCGATGGCGCCGACCGAGGACGGGCGGGCGTTCGCGGAACGTACTCGCCACGTCCTGGGCGACCTGGATGCCGCGATCGCGTCCGCGCAGGCCAATCGGACGGTGCGACTCGGATTCAGCTGGCTGCTTCCGGACCCGTGGGCACACGACACGATCGTCGCCTGCGAGGAACGCTCCGGCGCGCGAGTGTCGTTGCAGCGGTGCGACGATCCGCTGGCCGCGCTACGTGACGGCGTCGTCGATGCTGCGGTGATGCGCGGGGACGTCGCCGGCGGGCTGCTGGCCGTCCACCACCTGTTCTCGGAGCCACGCGTTGCCGCCGTCAGCGCCCGCTCACCCCTCGCGGAGCGGGACACGGTCACGTGGGCCGAGTTGGGAACGCACCCACTGGTGGTCAACACCCTGACCGGGACGACCCGCGCCGAGTCCTGGACCGAACCCGACCCGCATCGAGAGATCGTGACCTGCACCAACTTCGACGAGTGGCTGGAACTGGTCGCCGCCGATCGAGGGGTGGGGGCGGTGCCGATCGCCGCCCGACGCCGCGTGCACCACCACAACGTACGGTTCGTCGACATCGCCGACGCCGCACCGACCGCGGTGAGCCTCGTCTACGTCGCTTCCCGCGTGACTCCGCTGGTGCGGGTCCTGCGGGACTGCGCGCTGGCCGAGGCCCACCGCGTCCGGCGGTGAGTCAGCCGACCTGTCGCTCGCCGGCGGTCACCTCGGCGCCCACCGCCCGGCGCAGGGCGGCCGCCAGGGCCGGTCGGTCACTGCCGTCGACGACGGCCGCGATGTGTGCGTCCGGGCGCACGATCCACACGTCGTTCGCACCGGCTTTCGTTGCCGCCGTGAGCAGCCCGGTGGTGTCGATGTCCCTCAGGGCGTGGATCCGGATCGGGGAGTGGGTGGCGGTGAGGGCGGCCTCCCGGACCGCCGTCGGATCGACGTCGGCTCCGTGCAGCAGCAGGACACCGTGTCGGGCGATCTCCCGCAGGCGTGCGCAACTCTGGCCGCGCACGGTCACCGGGACGTCGGGTACCAGGACGCCGGGCACCGGGTCCGGGGCGACGCCGCGGGCCGGGCGTCCGGCGAAGGGGCGCTGGGGATCCGGAGTGGTCAACGGGGAGTCGACGTACCAGAACGGCTCCGCCAGTCGACCGGAGTCCACCTCGGCCCGGGCCTGTGGATCGGAGACCGCGGCCTCGAGCACCGACAGGCGGCGGGCGTGCTGTTCGTCGGTCTGCGGCACCAGGAAGTCCATCGTCGCCGACGTGACCGCGAGGTTCTCGGCCGCCGCGGCGCGGCGTTCCAGGTCGTACGTCTCGAGCAGTGCCGGATCGGCCCAGCCGCGCAGCACGAACGCGAGCTTCCACGCCGCGTTCTCGGCATCGCCGACACCCGAATTGAGTCCCCGCGCGCCGAACGGCGACACGATGTGGGCGCAGTCGCCCGCCAGCAGCACCCGGCCCACCTGCATGCGGTCGGCGAGGCGGGCGTGGAAGCGGTACACCGACTTCCACACGATCCGGTACGGGGTGTCGCCGATGATCTGTCGGATCCGGTCGTTCAGCGCGCCGCTCTCGGCCTCGGCGTCGAGGTCGTAGTCGCCGGGAACCTGCCAGTCGATGCGGAAGGTGGAGTCGGGGCACGGGTGGATCAGCACCTGCCGACCCGGATTCCACTCCGGATCGAAGTAGAAGCGCCGCTCGTTGGCCCAGCCCGGGATGTCGGCCTGGATGTCGCAGATGAGGAACTTGTCATCGAACGACCGGCCGGGGAACCCGACGCCGAGTTGCCGGCGCAGTTCGCTGCTGCGGGATCCGGTGGCGAGCACCGCGTAGTCGGCCGCGACCGTCACCGGGCCGGACTCGGTGGCGCACCCGAGCCGGACCTCGGATCCGTCCTGCTCGATCTGCTCGACCGGGTGCCCCCACCGCACGTCGATGAGCGGTTGCCGCGCGATGGCCGCGTCGAGGAGTTCCTCGGTGCGGGCCTGCGAGACGTTGACGAAAGGCGGGAACGGCGACTGCCCATGGTCCACGAACTGCTGCGAGAACAGTTCGTGTCCGCGGTGGAAGGTGCGCGCGGTGTCCCACGTGACGCCCTCCGCGGCGATCTGCTCGCCGACGCCGATCGCGGCCCACACCTCGAGCACGTCGCGCTGCTGGCAGATCGCCTTGGAGCCGATCGGGTCCCGCTCGGCGCGGCCGTCGAGCAGGACGACGCGCACGCCCCAGCGGGCCAGCAGCAGTGCCGTGGTCTGGCCCACCGGTCCGTTGCCGATCACGGCCACGGTGCCGGTGTGAATGTGGTTGACGCCCATCGAAAGATCCTCCTGTTACCGCTGTATCCGGCTCAGCCCTGCAGCTGGGCCCAGACCTCGCGGTCGCGGTCCGCGGTCCAGATGACGGGGCGTTCGATGCCCGACAGTTCGTCCCACACGCGCGAGACGTCGAACGGCAGGCAGTGCTCGAAGATCGGCCAGTGCCCGTACTGCTCGAACAGGGCGGCGTGGGTGGCCTCGAACGCCTCCTTGAGAGTGCCGCCGCGCTGCTGCACGGCGCCGACCTCGGCGAGCATGACGTCGAGGAAGTGGCGAGTCTGCTCGATCGCGGCGTCGACCTCGTCCCGGCCGCGGCTGACGGCGCCGCGGCCGCCGATCAGCGCCTCGGCGCCGAGGGCCTTGATCCCGTCGAGAGTGCCGGTGGCCCAATCGCGGTGGAAGGCGTCGCCGGTGTAGAGCGCGGCCTGGGCCTCCACGAGGTCACCGGCGAAGAGGATCTTCTGCTTCGGCAGCCATGCCACGATGTCGCCCTCGGTGTGGCCGCGGCCGAGGTACTGGAGAACCAGTTCACCACGGTCGCCACCGAGATCGATGGTGAGCCGGTCCGAGAACGTCATGGTGGGCCAGGTGAGGCCGGGCACCGACTCGGCGCCCTTGGCCAGGCGCGGCATGCGGCCGAACTCCGACGCCCAATCCTCCTGGCCGCGTTCGGCAATCAGCTTGTGGGTGTTCTCGTGCGCGACGATGATCTCGGCGTCGAACGCGGATGCGCCCAGGACGCGGACGGCGTGGTAGTGGGAGAGCACCAGGTACCGGACGGGCTTGTCGGTGTGCTGGCGCAGCTTGGCGAGCCAATCCTGTGCGGCGACGGGCGTCGCGAGGGCTTCGAAGCACACGACGAAGTCCTCGCCCTCGATCGCGCCGAGGTTGGGGTCGCCCTCCGCGGTGAGTGCGTACACGCCGTCGGCGAGCACTTCGAGGGTCTGCTCCTTCTCGCCGAGGTCGGCAGAGGAGGCGAAGGACAGTGCGGACATGGGGTCACCTCGAATAGTAAAAGCTTTGACTGAATATCTGGACAAGGTAAGCGGTGTCACACGCGATATGCAAGCCTTTGACCAAAGTTTCGGGGAAACGGCAGGTGCGGGCTCTACCCTGGCGGCATGACCGACGCGGAACGCGAGGGCGGCGACGGCCGCGCGACCCCTGAGAATGTGGACGATCTGGACTTCCTGTCCTTCGTGGATTTCGCCGTGCGCAAGACGACGCGGGCGATGCCGACGGTCGATCCGATCTCGATGAAGCTGGTCCTCGAGCTGACCCGGGTGGCCAGCGCACTGGTCTACGACCTCGAATCCACCGTCCACCGGCCGGGCGGCTGGAGTTGGCCGGGGTTCCGGGTGCTGTTCGTGCTCTGGCTCGCCGGTCCGAGCGAGGCCAAGCGGGTCGCGAAGCTGTCGGGTATGAGTCGGGCTGCGGTGTCGGCGCTGGTCAACACCCTCGAGCGGGACGGGTACGTCATTCGCCGGCGTTCCGAGGTCGATCGACGCGCGGTCGAGTTGAGCCTGACCGACGCCGGCCTCGACGCGATCACCACGACGTACGCCGACCACAACCGGCGCGAGCAGGTCTGGGCGGACGCGCTGACGAAGCCGGAGCGGATGGTCCTGA
Organism: Rhodococcus sp. AG1013; assembly: GCF_003350365.1. NCBI lineage: Bacteria > Bacillati > Actinomycetota > Actinomycetes > Mycobacteriales > Nocardiaceae > Rhodococcus > Rhodococcus sp. AG1013. The sequence goes on along the minus strand of NZ_QQAT01000025.1, from coordinate 77,089 downwards.
TCGGCCTGCTCGAGAAGCTGGCGACGGCGTCATCGGTGGAGATCCACACCCGGGATTGACCGGACCGATCGGTCGACTTCCGGCGATTTCGCGCCGGGTCCTTGCGTCTTGTGAGCACCCTCACTTACGGTATGCCGACACTCAGTGATCAAAGGATTGATCACATACTCCGTTCATACCCTCGAGGTGACCCATGTCGATTGGTCTGTCCCCGGCCGATGCCGCGCCCCCAGACTCCCCTCCCGTCGATCCCGCACTCGACGCGATCCTCGATGTCGCGCGCCGTCGTCGCCGCGTTTCCCTCGGGTCGGCGGCCGTCCTGCTGACCGTGTTCATGGGCTACATCGCCCTCACGACGTCGACCACCGTCCTGTCCGGCCGCTGGGGCGGCCTCGGCGTCGCGTACTGGGTGGGCTTCGCCATCTTCGCGGGCATCCTCGTCGTCGCGCAGATCTACGTCCGCTGGGCGCGTCGGATGGACGCGATCATCGACACTCACCTCGCATCACTCGATGACACGAAGGATGGTGAGTGACAATGGGTTTGAGCATCGCTATCGTCGTCGCGATCATCGGTGTCACGCTCGCGATCACGTATCTGGCCGCCAAGCGCAACACCTCCACCGACTCCCACTACGTGGCCGAGGGGCAGGTGGGGCCGATCGGTAACGGTCTCGCCATCTCCGGTGACTACGTCTCCGCGGCGTCGTTCCTCGGCATCACCGGCCTGATCGGGCTGGCGGGCTTCAACGGCTTCTACCTCGCGACGGCCGTGCCGTTGGCGTACCTGCTGGTGCTGCTGATCATCGCCGAGCCGCTGCGCAACCTGGGCCGCTTCACGCTCGCCGACGCCGTCGCCGCCCGATTCTCCGGGCGTGGGCTGCGCGCGTGCCTGGCCGTCACCACCATCGTCATCTCGGCGATGTACATGGTGATCCAGTTCGTCGGTGCCGGCCTGCTGGTGCAGGCCCTGCTCGGCATCAAGTTCTGGGTCGCGGTGGTGGTGCTGGGCCTGCTCATGGTGGTGTACACGATGTTCGGCGGGATGCTGGCCACCACGTGGGTGCAGGTCCTCAAGACCGGCCTGCTGCTCGGCGGCACCGCGCTGATCCTGTTCCTGGTGCTGATGCGGTACGGCCCCAGTCCGCTGCACGTGGTCGACGCGCTCCCGGATGCCATGGTCTCGTCGCACGAGCAGAGCACCACCAAGACCTTCGACATCATCTCGCAGCAGCTCGCGCTCGCCCTGGGCGTCATGGGTCTGCCGCACGTGATGGTCCGCTTCCTCACGGTCAAGGACGCGAAGGCCGCCCGCAAGTCCGGAGTGGTGGCGCTGTGGATCTTCAGCGCGTTCTACGTCGTCCTGCCGTTCATCGGGTACGGCGCGCTGCGTGCGCTGGGCTCCGAGGAGATCGTGAAGGCGCACCCGCAGGGCAATCTCGCGGTGGTGCAGTTGGCCCGCGAGCTGGGCGGCCCCGTGCTCGAGGCGGTCATCATCGGCATCACGCTCGCGACGATTCTCGCGGTGCTCGCCGGCGTCGCGATCGCGACCTCCGGTGCCTTCGCGCACGATCTCTACACGCACGTCATCAAGAACGGGAAGGCCTCGGCCGAAAAGCAATTGAAGGTCGCACGCATGTCGCTGCTCGGCATCGCGATCGTCGCGATGTTCCTCGCGCTCGGCGCCAAGGGCTTCAATCTCGGCTTCCTCGCGAACGTCGCGTTCGCGGTCGCGGCCAGCACCAGCCTGCCGGTGCTGCTGCTGAGCATCTACTGGAAGGGCTTCAACCGGGTGGGCGCCACGTGGGCGCTCGTCGGCGGGTTGATCGTCAGCCTCGGCCTGGTTGCGATCAGCCCGAACATCCTCGGACCGACCGGGCTGATCCACGGGGTCGACCCGATCTTCCCGCTCACCATCCCGGCGCTGGTGTCGGTGCCGGCCGGGTTCCTGCTCGCCTACGTGGGCTCGCTGGTGGGACGGTCGAAGCCCGACGCCGCCGGCACGGACTTCGCCGAGATCGAGCGGCGGGCGCTCATCGGGCGCTGACCCGACACGAATCCCGAGCATCACAACGACGATCCGGCCGCTCGCTCGCGGCCGGATCGTCGTGCTGGTTGCGTCGGCCCCTTCGGCACGGGACGAACCACCGGCGTCGACCCCCGTTGACGCGCCAGGGCGCGGTCGCTGGACCTGAACGTGTCTGTGTATCAATCACAATTCGAGGAGTCGGTTGTGATCGATTCAAGGGCTCGTGTGCTTCACCACGATGTGCCCGACGCGACGCTCCACCTCTTCGACACCGGTCATTTCGCCCTCGAAACCCACCTGTCCCAGATCGCCCCGCTCATCGAGGGTGCGCAGATCGCCGTCGGGTTCGGTGATCTCGAGGAGGATCGGGGACGTTCCGTCCGCGCCCACGGGGGTGGGGGTGAACGCGAGACACACTGCGCCGGCGAATCCGGCTGCTGCCATGGAGTTTCGGAACAGACTCATGTGAATCCCCTTCGTGTCGACGATATGTGGGGCCAGCTGTGAGAGGTTCCCGACCAGACTGACGACCGGTCGGCATCACGCGAGCCGAACGAGCGCCGACGCGGAGAGATTCACCCGTAACGGGTGAGCCGTGGTGGTCGCGGCGGACTCAGAATCCCCAGCCGAGGACGGCCGCGCGATCGGCCCCGAATGCCAGGTCCAGCAGTGCCAGATCGCGCTCGGAAGCGGCGGTGATGCGGTGCGCCGCCGCGAGTCCCCGCGCCCGGTGCGCGCCCAGGTACAGGCTGCCGAGCGCGTCCAGGTCCATCGAGATGCGCGGCGCCGCGTCGGTGCGGCGGCACCGGGCCCGGCCGTCCCGGACGGTCAGTGCGAACACGCCGCCGCAGTCCAGATAGGGATCGCGGACGTCGAGCACCGTGTCGAGGTCCGCCTGGTACGAGCGGGCCTCGAGCGCGGCCGGAACGTCCATGATGCGCAGCCACAGGTCGTCCGCGAGGCGGGTGGTGCGGGGCAGGCGGCAGTCGGTGAGCATCAGTCGCAGCGCGTCGTCGGGGTGCTGGGTGACCTCGATGCGCTTCATCAGGTCCAGCCCGCACAGCGCGCGCCACAGTGCCGCGTGCGCGTCCGCGGTGACCGCGACCAGCTCCTCCACGGCTGCCACCATGTCGTCGTCGCTGCCGCGCCGACGGAACATCGCGTAGCCGTCCGGGTGGGTCAGGTAGAACAGCGCCGATCCGCCGTCGCGGTACACCTCGGGGTCGGCGAAGGTGTAGTCCCACTGGGCCTGCGGCCGGTTCTGCGCACCGGGCGTGATCCGCCGCCAGCGCTCGTAGATGTCGGGCAGGCGTTCGGCGGCCGTCTGCGCGTCCGTCAGCGTCACACCGCCCGGGTCGGGGGCGTCGGCACGGAACGCGGCGAACCGCCTGTCGATCGTGACGTCGGCGGCCACCGTGGCCGGTCCGTAGCCGAAGCGGCCGTAGATCCCGGCGTCGCTGGCGGTGAGCGCGGCGAGCGGGGTCCCGGTGGCCGCGATGTTGCGGTGCAGGTGCTCGAACAGCGCCCGCAGGACACCGCGACGACGGTGCGTCGGCGCCACCGACACCCACGTGACGCCGCGCGCCGGCACCTGGGCGCCGCCCGGCACGGTGAACTCCAGCGGCAGATCCATCGCCAACCCGATCGGGGTGCCGTTGTCGGTCGCGACGACGACGTCCTCGGTCCGCGTCAGCGCGCGGGTGAGGGTGCGGTCCGGATCGGTCGGGTGGTAGCCGAACGCCACCGCGTCCAGCAGTTCGAGGGCCGGCCAGTCCTGGTCGGTGGCCGTGCGGACGGTGATCGCGGAGTCGAGCGTCATACCTGCGATGGTGGCAGATCCGGGCCGGGAAGGCCCGTGAGTTTTCAGCGCTTGCCGAACCGCAGCTTCCACGGCACCAGTGCCGACTCGAGCTGCACGGCCAGGCTCATCTTCGACACGCCCTCGATGCGCTCCTCGAAACGGATCGGCACCTCGGCGATCTTCATGCCGCGGCTGGTGGTCCGGTAGTTCATCTCCACCTGGAAGGCGTAACCGTTGCTCTGGACTCCCGCGACGTCGATCGCTTCGAGGGTGCGGGCGTGCCACGCCTTGAACCCGGCGGTCGCGTCCTTCACGCCCAGTCGCAGGATCGCGTTCACGTAGAAGTTGGCCCACGCCGACAGCGCCTTGCGGTGCCACGGCCAGTCGCTCGCGACCGCACCCCCCGCCACGTATCGCGAACCGAGCACGACGGCCGCATCGGTGGTGGTCAGGGTGCGGATCATCGTGGGTATGACCTCTGCCGGGTGCGACAGGTCGGCGTCCATCTGGACGACGATGTCGGCGCCCTCGGCGAGCGCCCGGGTCATGCCGGCGACGTAGGCGCGGCCCAGGCCGTCCTTCTCGGTGCGGTGCAGCACCCCGATGGGGAACGGCGAGTCGATCGCGAGCTTCTCGGCGACCTCGCCGGTGCCGTCGGGGGAGTTGTCGTCGACGACCAGCAGGTGCAGGTTCGGGACCTCCAACGCCGCCAACCGCTCGACGATCTTCGGGAGGTTGTCGCGTTCGTTGTATGTGGGTACAACGACCGTCGTCTTCGGTGAACTGCTGTCCATGGTGCCTTCCTGATGATCACGGAGTCGTCTTCGGCAAAGGCGAGTCTGGTCATGAAAGGAGGCGATGGCAACTCACCTGGACTTTTGATGCAGGTCAGCCCTGCGGTTCCGTGATGTTGACCATCCAGGAGACGCCGAAGCGGTCCGCGCAGGCGCCGAACACGTCGCCCCACATCTGCTTCTCGAGGGGCACCTGGACCGTCCCGGACCCCGACAGCGCGTCCCAGTAGCCGCGCAGTTCGTCGGCGTCGTCGCCGCTGAGGCTCACCGCCATGTCGGTGCCGGCCTTGTACTCCATGCCGGGCGGGGTGTCGGCTCCCATGATCGTGAAGCCACTGCCGGTCTCGAGCATGGCGTGCATGATCTTGTCGTTGTCACCCGGCGCGCCGAACTCGCCGAAGGTGCTCGTGTTCAGCGTGCCGCCGAACACGCTCTTGTAGAACTCCATCGCCTCGCGCGCGTTGCCGGCGAAGCTGATGTAGGGATTGAGTCGAGAGGCCACCGGATGCTCCTGGGGTCGTCGCGGATACTGCCGATCGATGACGCGGGAACTGCTCTTCGTGGCTTCGACGCTACCGCCGATCATTCGGTGACGGGGTCGTTCGAGGAGAGCGCCACGGCGGGACGGCCGCGAGTGTCGCGGCCCGCAGCGCCCACTCCGCCGGGCCGTACGGGTGCGCACGCAGCCACAGTCGGCTGACGATCATCTGGGCGCCGAACACGATCGGCACGACGGCGATCACCGCCGCCGGCGGAAGCCGATCGACCAAGCCGAAGCCGTAGCCGGTGAACAGCACACCCAGTGTGAGCGACTGCAGCAGGTAGTTGGTGAGCGCCATCCTGCCCATCGGGGCCAATGCCGTCTCGACGCGCCCACCGAAAGACGTCCGGAACAGCAGGATCGCGGCCACCACGTACGCGGCGGTGAGTGCCGGCGCTGTCAGCTGCCCGAATCCGAACGCCACCGTCTCGAGCCCACCGCCCGGTGCGTAGGCGGCCGCGAGTGCGTACGCTCCGGCACCGATCAGTCCGAAGGGGAGTCCGAAGCGCAGGACCCGATCGGCGGCGAAGCGGTATCGCTCCGGGCTCGCGAACATCCGTACGCGACCGGCCGCGAAGCCGAAGAAGAACATCGCCATCGCGCTCGGCGCCTGCAGCACAGCGAGTGCGCCGAGGGTGTCCGTGAGATGCCCCGAATGGAACCCGAGCGTCGCGGCCGCGTCGCCCTGGAACGCCGCGAGCTTCCCGGCCGCGTCACCCGCGGCCGAACCGGTGATCTCGCCCGCAGCCAGTTGCGCGAGGCCGAGGAGCATCCAGACCGCGGACGACCCGACGATCAGCGCCGCGCCGAGCCGGAGTGCGGTCGACGGGGATATGTTCCGGCACGCCAGCAGCACGAGCCCCAGCACGGCGTAGGTCGAGAGGATCTCGCCGTAGTAGAGGAACGCGCCGTGGAGGAGCCCGATGGCCAGTAGTCCCGTCTGCCGCCGCAGCATCCGCGGCACGAACCCACGCCCCGCACGCTCGGCGGCGGCCATCTGCAGGGTGAAGCTGTACCCGAACAAGAAGGAGAACAGCAGGTAGAACTTGGTCTCGAACAGCAGCGACACCACGAACCGCACGGCGTGATCGAGCCCGCTGTCGAAGCCGGGGTTCGTCTCCGTCGATGCGTAGTACGGGTCGGCGAAGGCCCAGACGTTCACGGCCAGGATGCCGAGCAGGGCGAACCCGCGCAGCGCGTCGACGTTCTGCAGACGTCGGGCACGCTCCGGGGCCCGCGACGTCGTGCCGGTCACGAGGCCGCCCCTCGGAGGAGTTGTGTGACGATGCGCCGAAGCACCGCGGACTGTGTCTCCGGCTGGAAGTCGGGATCGGCCGCGACGCGGGCGAACATGCCGTCGACGAGCGCTGCGATCCAGGTCGACGCATCCTCGGCTGTGAGGTCGGTGTCGAGTTGTCCCGCGTCGTCGGCACGTTCCAACAGATCCTCGAGCGCCTTCCGGAAACTCAGGTCGTTGGCCTTGAACAGCACCGCCACATCGTCGTCTCGGTGGGCGAGCGCCGAGATTTCCAGCGCCAAACCGGAGTACGTGGAATCCGCGGCGAGACGGCAGACGTCATCGAGCAAGAGCAGCAGCGCACCGAACGGATCGTCCGAAGCGCCGAGTTCCGCAACCGCCGACGCGGTCTCGGTGCCGTCGCGCTCGATCAGCGCCAGCAACACCGCCTGCTTGGTCGGAAAGTAGTGGAAGAGGTTTCCGGAGCTCATGCCCGCGAGCGCGCAGATGTCGGCGGTGCGGGTGGCGTGATAGCCGCGCTCGGCGAAGCACCGGGCCGCGGCGTCGAGCAGTTCGGTCCGTTTGGCCCGCCGTGCGGCCTCGTCGACGGTTCGCATGCTTGCTCCCGGGTCGAAATTAATAAATTGAGTAGTCACTTAATTAATAACGGAGGCGTGAGTCGGTGGCAAGTGGGAAACGAAAGAACCCGGACGGTCCTGGTCGGGGACAGGACCGTCCGGGTGTATTGCGGGCAGTCGTCAGAAGACGAGCTTGCGCGCAAGCTTTGCGATGGTCATCTGCTCGAGACCGAGCCCATCGGCGAGATAGGAGACCGGGCCGCCGTAGTCGGCGCGCATCTGCTCGAATCCGGCTTCGAGGTAGCTCCGATCGACGGCCAGGACGGGTTCGAGGTTGAGCGCGGCCTGGTCGCCGAGGGCGCCCCGGATCTGGGCGAGTGTCGCCGTGTTCGACTCGGCCAGGTACTCGTTGCTGAGCAGGTAGTCGTCGAAGATGGCCTGCTCGGGAACCCCCGAGATGCTCAGGAGGAGCGCGGCGATCCAGCCGGTGCGGTCCTTGCCGGCACTGCAGTGGAAGAGCACCGGGCCGTCACTCTCGGCGATCTGCGTCAGCAACTGCTTGAAGCCCTCGCGCCGCGCAGGATCGGTGACGAAGCTGCGGTTGGCGTCCTCCATGAACTGCCGGCCCTGCTCGGGCGACTGGATCGTCTGCGCGAGCGTGATCAGGTCCCCGAACTCGACGGGGATGTGCGTGTAATCGGCACCCGCCGGAATCTTGTCGGGGCCGCCGACCATCGGATTGGAGATCTCGGACTGACCGCGGAGGTCGTAGATGTGCGTGACGTTCAGCGACGACAGGGTCGCGAGATCTTCTTCGCTGGCGGACGAGAGTGCGTTGGCGCGGTAGAGCACGCCACGCTTGAGGTGGCGACCGGCGAGGGCCTCGTAGCCGCCACCCTCGTTTCCGGCGACATCCCGGAAGTTGGGAACCGATGCCAGGCGCGGCGTCGGAGCCAGGTGGACGTCGGACGACGCCGTCCCGAGCGATCCGAGGGCGCCCTCGGGAATCGGCAGCTGGCCCAGATCCAGTGCCGAGGCGATCGTGTTGCCGGAGAGGAACAGTCCTCCGGCGAGGAGCAGTGCCGTGGCGGACCGGGCGGTCCGCGTGCGTAACCGGCTGGAACCAACCTTCATCTCGTGTTCCTTTCGTGGTGGGGTGTATCAGGGGGCGACGTCGCCGGCGCCGGTGAAGCCGTAGCGGTCACAGGGTCCGATGACCGCCACCTCGAAAAGTCCGGAGCCCACAATGGTCTCGCCGTTCTCGCTCAGTGTGAACCGGGACAGGTTGTCGACCGGGCAGAACATCTTCTTCCACGGCTCGATGTCGGCAACCTTCTCGCGCAGGCCCTGGACGACGAGTTCGCCCTGCCACATGCCATGGCGCCAGTCCTGTTCGAGTCCGTAGCCGGTGCCCACGCCGAGGTAGTGGGGGAGTACCGGTTCGCAAGCGACGGTGAGGATCTCGTCGGGCTTTCCGTATCCACCGGGGCGGTGGAACTCGAGGGTGCCCGCGGCGATCTCGCGACCTCCCGAGATGAAGGTCAGGTCGTGCTCGGGACGACCGAGCCACTCGGGTTCGCGGGTGCGATCCCTCCACACGCGGGTGGCGTCCTGGATGATGCGGCGGCCCTGCCGGTCCTCCTGCATGATCGCGACGATCGAGAAGTCGTCGAACTGCATGATCGCGTAGATCCAGAAGAAGTTCTGATCGCCCGCGAGGGACGGGTCCGCGCGACGTCCCGGCGGCTCGGCCTCACCGACCGGACGGACACCCCACGACCGGTCGCGGTTGCCTCGCCACGTGTCGGGGGTGACCGGAATCGTCTCGCCGTCGACGGTGAGAGTGCCACTCCACGTACCGGTCTGGACGAACCGCTGCGTGTCGAACGTGACCCGTTCGAGCTGGCGGTGGAAGTGTCGCGCCTCCAACGCGGCCGGCACGTCGGACTCGAAGACGAGGTCGAACGACAGGTCCGGCGCCTCCGCAGTGGGTTCGAGGACGACGCGCAGCCGGTGCAGACCCTCGAGCACCTCGATGCGCAGCGGTCCCACCGTGACATCCATACGATCGGAGCCGAGCGCCTTCGACGTGCGGGTGACGATGTGGTCGTTGCCGCGGCGGAGTACCGCGAACCCGTCCGTGACACCGAGATTGGGGTACTGGCCCAGCCCGATGATGAGGAACAGCGGTTCGCCGTCGTAGTCGAGCCCGGGGTGGCAGTTGAAGTAGTAGCGGTCGTAGAAGTTGCGGTCGGAGGTGCCGACGTGACGGATCGGCTCGGCGATCTGGTGCACCGGGAAATCGTCCATGGGGGAGAGCATCAGGCGACCCCCTGCCCGTTCACGCGGTCCCAGTAGGTGCCGTCCAGCATCTCCTCGACGGTCTTGCGGTGCAGGATCATGTCGTTCGGGTCCTCCGGTGCCGGGGCTTGTCCGAATGCGACCGCGCGGCTCTGCACCCGGAACATGATGATCGCGTGCCGCAGTGCGGCGTACAGCGTGTAGAAATCGAGGTCTGCGGCCTCGTGGCCGCTGATCTCCCGATACTTCGCGACGACGTCCTCGCGGCGCAGGAAGCCGGGCAGGCCGGGAAGTCCTGCGACGCCCGCGAGGTCCTCGAAGAACCGGTGCTGGAAGATCATCCAACCGAGATCGATCTCCCGAGGCCCGAGGGCAGCCATCTCCCAGTCGAGCACGGCCGCCGGCTCGAAGTCGCGGTAGATGACGTTGCCGACGCGCGAGTCACCCCAGCACAGCACGGCCGGTCCCGTGACCGAGGGCCAGTGGGCATCGAGCCAGTCCAGGGCGCGCTCGATGAGTGGCACCCGCGGGCCGGATTCGACGACCCACTCGTAGTAGCGCCGCTGCCCGTCGACGTGGGCGCGCAGCGCGGCGTCGGCGGTGACGGCGCCGGAACCGAGATCGTCGCGCAGGCTCGGAAAGAGCTGGGCGGGTTCGGGAATGGCGTGGAGGTCGGCGAGCACGCGCACCGATGCATCCTGAAGGCGGCGACGGTCCTCGTCTGATCCCTCGGACACCCACGACCCGAAGTTGTACGGCATCACGTCCGGCGGCACCAGGCCGTCGACGCGCTCCATCACGAAGAACTCGCCGCCGAGTGGCTCGGGGGAGGGTTCGGACCAGTACACGCGCGGCACGGGGACCGGTGAGTGTTCGCCGACGGTCTTGATCACGTCGAACTGCTGGGCGATGTTGTACGACGGGAAGATCGGGACCCCGGTCGGGGCGGGGGCGATGCGCGCCACCAGGTAGTGGTGACGCTGTTGCCCGTCCTCGTTCCACAGGGCATCGAAGAGAACCGTCTCGTTCGACATTCCGTTCGCGGCCGGCACCTGTACGTCGGTGACCTGTGGATCGGCGTCTGCGGGCAGCTTGGTGCGCAGCCACTTCTGCAGGCGAGAGCCCAGTTCGGCAGGATCGGTGCGGGACTGACCGGGCCTGGCGACCTCGGAGAAATCCTGGTCCTGTGTCGTGTTCTCGGAACTCATGACGTCCCTTCGACGTCGGGAGGCGCGCGACGCCTCGCATGCGTGAATTCGTGCGGTCCAACTGGTGCAGCGGGTACGGCAGGAAGAGCGGGTAGGTCGACGGCCCCGGTGTGTCGGCGGGGCGGGAAAAGCTCTAGCCGATACATTCCGTATCGACTACGACGTGACACAATGTAACGCCCGTCACATCTCTACGCAAGGGGTTTCTCCGATGTCCAAGAAGCGGCAAGCGCAGCACCGTCTTGGGCCGCAACGAAACCCCGAGATCGACGACGCCGTCCTGCAGGCCACGCGTGAGCTGTTGGTCGAGAACGGATATGCGGGGACCTCGATCGACGCGATCGCGACGCGCGCCGGTGTGGGGCGGCCGGCCATCTACCGACGCTGGCCGTCCAAGGCGCACATCGTCCACGATGCGGTGTACCCGGTGGCGGAGTCCGAGAACGTGTCGGACCTCCCGATCGGGGAGGAGGTCGAGCGGCTCACCTACGGCGCGGTGGCACTGTTCGGCGGCCCGGCCGCGCGTGAGGCGGTGCCCGCGCTCATGAGTGAGGTCCGCACCGACGAGACGCTCCGCCAGGCGCTGCTCACCGATCAGCTCGAGGTGATCCGCGAGGAGTTGGGGCGGCGCCTACGCGCGGGCGCGGCGGCCGGCGAACTGCGGGACGGCGTCGACCCGGACACGCTGCTGGACGTCATCGCCGGCACGGCGATCTTCGCGCAGTCGGTCCGCGACGTCCAGGATCAGGACGGGCTGTCGGCGGCGCTGGTCGACATCGTGCTGCACGGCATCCTGCCACGGTGAGGCCGGGCCGAGGTCACCCGGCCAACTCGTCCGGGCCGATCTCGTCGGACTGCCATTGCCGCGAACCCAACGGCGAGTCGAGTCGCAGCCGGGCCCAGGCTGCCCACGCCGCGGCGAGGGCGATTCCGATGGCGAGCGTGACACCCGTCCGAACGTTCATGCGGGCAGCTTAGGGCGACACGAATATTCGTGTCGCCCTGAGCGAGTATCGGTTACTGTGCCGAGGCAGGAGGACGCATGGACCGTGGCAGGAGCGCCGGCGGATCACCGCCGACCGACCGGGTGATGTCGGTGATCGAACTGATGGCCGGACGCGGCGCTCCGTGCACCATCGCCGAGGTGGCGGACACGCTGTCCCTGAGTCGATCCACCGTGGGTGCGATCCTGGGGGCGCTCGACGTCCGCGGTTGGGTGCGCCGCGAGCCGAACCTGAGCTACCGTCTCGGTCCCCGACTGGCGGGGGTCGGCGAGGCCGCGCGCACGGCGCTGGGGGCGCCCGACGGCGTCGACGACGCCCTCGCGCGACTGTCCGAGGCGGTCGACTGCGGTGCGGCGCTCGGTGTCGTGTCGGCCACGGAATGATCTTCGTGGGTGTCAACGCCGGCCGTGGACGACTGCCCGCAGGCATCACCATCGGCACCGGGCTACCGCTGCGGGCCCCCGCGGGTGCGGGCGTGATCGCCTTCGCCGATCCTGCGCGACAACGAATGTGGCTCGACACTGGCCCTGCGGGAGCGGGTGCTGGTACTGCTCGGCGGTATCAGCGGCCGGCCTTACAGCGCAGCCGATCTCGACAGCGACGACGCGCTCCCGGTCAGCTATCTCGTGGCGCCGGTCTTCGCGACGGACGGCCGTGCCGCGTGGGAGCTGCAGATCGGGCCGTTGCGCTCCGCGGCGTCGCGTGGCGAGCGAGCGCACTACATCGAACAACTCACCCGAACCGCTCGGGAACTGGATGGAAGAACAGGAGTGAACACATGAGCGCTGCCGAGGATCTGGTCACGGAGTTCTGCGGGTTGTGGGCCGACCCGGACCCTGCCGTGCTGGCGAGCTACTTCACGGAAGATGCTGTCTACCACAATATTCCGATGGATCCAGTGAAGGGCAGGGACGAGATCCGCGAGTTCATCTCGGGTTTCGTGGCGGCCTTCGACGGGATCGACTTCCGGATCCACAAGCAGGTCGCGTCCGGTGGCACCGTGATGAACGAGCGGACCGACGTGCTGCGCGGCATGGGGAAGGAGACCCCGTTGCCGGTGATGGGCGTCTTCGAGGTGGTGGACGGCAAGATCGCCGTGTGGCGTGACTACTTCGACATGGGAGCGATCACCGCCGCGTTCGGCGGCTGACCGGGCGCCGCGCAGGCTCGCGAAACTACACAACGGATGCGCCGAAAGAAACCCCTTACGCAATAGTTGGACGTCCTATAACCTGCGTCACATGAGTGAGGATCCGCGCACCGACACCGTCGACGGCGTGCTGCGCCGGGCTGCCGCACGGCAGCCCGGCCGCACTGCTCTGACCTTCGACGACCGCACCTGGACGTACCGAGAGCTGGATGACGCCGTCACACGCGGCGCCGCGCGGCTACGGGCGCTCGGTCTCGCGCCGGGCGACCGGGTGGCCGCGTACGGCGTCAACTCCGACGCCTACGTCATCGGTTTCCTGGCCTGTGCCCGCGCCGGCCTGGTGCATGTCCCCGTCAACTACGCGCTCACGGGCGACGAACTGCACTACCTGCTGGCGCAGTCGGGAGCGCGGGCCGTGCTCGTCGATCCGAAGTTGGCGTCGACGCTGGACACGGTGCGGGACACGCTCGTCGTCGAGCACGTGATCCCGCTGCGCGACGACGCCGGTTCGCTGCTCGCGTCCAGCTCCGCCGGCGACGTCCCGGAGTACCGGCCCGGGGCCGTGGTGGACGATCTGGTGCAGTTGCTCTACACCTCGGGAACCACATCGAAGCCCAAGGGCGCCATGATGACCCACGGTGCGCTGGTCCACGAGTACGTGTCGTCGGTGATCGCGCTCGGACTGGCCGCCGACGACAATCCGTTGATCTGTATGCCGCTGTACCACTCCGCGGGCATGCATGTGTTCATGCTGCCGTACCTGTCGGTGGGCGCGACGGTCAATCTCATGCAGTCCCCGGACATTCCGGAGATCCTGCGCCGCATCGAAGCCGACCGGATCGGGTCACTGTTCCTCGCGCCCACCGTATGGGTCCCGCTCGCGAGTCACCCCGACCTCGAGAGCCGCGACCTGTCGTCGCTCACCAAGGCGCAGTACGGGGCGTCGATCATGCCGGTCACGGTGCTCAACCGCCTGCGCGGGCGGTATCCGGCCCTCGGCTTCTACAACTGCTTCGGGCAGTCGGAGATCGGACCGCTCGCGATGGTCCTCGGGCCGGAGGAGCACGAGGGGCGGCCGTCGTCGTGCGGGCGGGCGGTGTTCTTCGTCGAGGCCCGCGTGGTGGACGCCGACGGCAACGACGTCGCGGACGGTGAGCCGGGTGAGATTCTCTATCGCTCTCCGCAACTGTGCCAAGGATATTGGGACAACCCCGAGGCGACGGCGGAGGCCTTCCGTGACGGGTGGTTCCATTCCGGGGACCTGGTGACGCGGGACGCCGAGGGGTTCGTGACCGTCGTGGACCGGATCAAGGACGTGATCAACACCGGCGGGATCCTCGTCGCGTCCCGCGAGGTGGAGGATGCGCTCTACACACATCCCGCCGTCGCGGAGGTGGCCGTGGTCGGCACCCCGGACGACAAGTGGATGGAGGCGATCACCGCGGTCGTGGTGCTGCGGGGTGACGCCGATGCCGTCGATGCCGAGTCTCTCATCGAGCACGTGCGGGGCAAGATCGCGCCCTTCAAGGTGCCCAAGCGGATCCGCTTCGCCGACGAGCTTCCCCGGAACCAGAGCGGAAAGCTCCTCAAGCGGGAACTCCGGACCATGCTGGACGCGGTCTAGCATCGGCCGGAACTGACGACGTGAATGGCCCGGCCCCAACGGTTTTCCGTTGGGGCCGGGCCAGTCACGCTGTCTGTGGTGCAAGCGGCGGGGGGACTACCAGTTCACGACGACGCCGCTGTCGTGCAGCCAGATCAGCGGATCGACCTGGATACCGGCCGGATCCCAGACCTCGAGGTGCAGGTGTGGTCCGGTGGACTGGCCGCGGTTGCCGACCGTGGCGATCTGCTGACCGGTGGCCACGCGGTCGCCGACACCGGCGGTGAAGGTGTCGACGTGCCCGTAGACGGTGATGTGGCCGTCGTCGTGCAGCACGCGCACCCACTGGCCGAAGCCGGACGCGGGGCCGGCGTTGATGACGACACCGCCGGCGGCCGAGAAGATCGGCGTGCCGAGGTTGGCGCCGATGTCGATGCCGTTGTGGTGGGTGCCCCAGCGCGGTCCGTAGCTGGAGGTCAGGAAGCCGGCCACAGGCTGGACGACGGGTGGCGGTACCGGAACGATGATGGGTACGGGCATCGGCGCCGGAATCGGTGCGGCCTGCGGTTCGGGCGCCGGCGCGGGCGCCAGCAGCTTGGGGGCGGGCGTCCACTTCTCGGCCGACGGCGGCGTCCACTGTGTCGTGGCGGCCTCGGGCGTGGCAGGAAACGCCGGGATGTCGATGCCGGGCAGGAACGGGCCCGCCGGAAGCTGGAGTTGGACGTTGCCGATGGTGGGCAGACGCAGCGGCGCCGCCGACGCGGTGGTGGCGCCGATCTGAATGCTTCCCGCGAGCAGCGCACCGGTGGCGACTGCGACCGCTGCGGCCTTGACGGAGCGGCGGCGCAGGGACGTCAGGGTGTGGGAACTCATCGTCCTGTGAGGATTGGCCACAGTGGATACCTCATCTGTGTCTCTGGTCGGCCCGGTAGGGAACCGCGACCTCGGATCTTTCGTCACGGAAATGTAACAAAGCGGTATCAACTCGTCCACCGTGATCGAATCTTTACCTTGATGAGTTATGTACCGACCGGTTTCGAGGAAACCCCCTGGTCAAAGCCTCATGGGTCCCAAAGCGGACACGCGGGCGGCCCGGGCTTCGCCGCTATCGGACCGATGGGTTTGGTCGACTTCCGCGGCGTATGTCGAGGTGAGGCCGTCTCTCCGGTCTCGGGGGCGCATAAATTACGTCACTGTGACACAGTGGGTCGGGATCGACTGCAGACCGGTTCCGCCCCGGCTCGAGGAATCCGGTCGAACCGTGCCGTTCGACGTAGCGAGAAGTGACGGCAATCTCACGGCCTGGGCGACCGGAAGTGTGCCCGTGCCGGTGGATCCGCGGGGCTCGCGACGATGCCGAGCCTTCGGCCGGTGTCCACCGCGTCCCGGCGGGTGTGAACGCCGAGTTTGCCGTACAGGCTCTTGCGAAAGCTCTTGACGGTGGCGGGCGAGATGACGAGTTTCGACGCGATCTCGCGCGAGGTGAGCCCTTCCGCGAGGCCTGCAAGGATCTCGTTCTCGCGTTCCGTCAATGTGGGGAACGAGAGAGCCTCCGGGTAGTACCCAGCACTACGTGATGCCAAGGCCTCGGTGACGTGGTGGGACGAGCTGCCGGTGAGGTCGTGCAATGCGGTGACGACATGTCTGGGCACGGTGAGGAACGTGCTTCGGATTCCGGTGCGCTCCGATATCCCGCACGCCTGGGTCCAGGGTTGGACGGCTGCTTTCTCGTTGCCGGTCGAGTACAGCGCGGCGGCCTCGACGACGAGTGCTTCGAGATGAGGACGAGTGTAGGGGCCGCTGAACCAGTTGAAGCGTCGGCACGTGACGATCGCGGCATCGTGGTCACCGGTGACGAAGCGCGCTCGTGCCGACGCTGCCACCGACCACGGCGTGTTCTTCGGAGTCGATTCGGCTAGTTGGATTGCGCGCCAGGCATTCCCGTCTGCAAGGTGGACCTCGATCTCGATGGCGTCGAGAAGGGCGGTGACGAAGCTGCCGCGCGCCCGTGAGCGCAGTTCGGAGCACTGATCGAGGGCGCGCAGGCCGATGTGGGGATCTGCGGAGGCGATGGCGTACCGACAGCGTGCATACACGACAAATGGCCACAGCTCGGTCACGGGGGGAAGGCGCTGTAGCCTGCCCAGCGCGGCTCGTGCGGAGTCGATGTCGAGGGTGTCCAGTGCAACGAGTGCCCGCGCGGCGTGCCCGCCGACCTCGACGAGCCGTTCGGTCATCGAATCCGTCGTCGAGCCGTCTCGCTGGTGTGCCAGCCATTCTCGTGCACGCTGCGGCTCGCCGACGAGCGCCCAGCTGAGTGCGATGTTGTATGCCGAGTTCCGGGCGGTGAAGTCGATCCCCCTGGAGCGTCCGAGTTGGTGCGCGCGCACGAGTTCCCCGATGGATGCACCGAAGTTGCCGTCGAGTTGATAGGTCAGTCCGCGTTGGAGCCGGGTGAAGGCCAGCCCATAGGTGATCTGCTCGTCGGGTTGATCTGCCAGCGCGCGGTCGAGAATCTCCCCGACTTGCCGGGTGACCGCTGCGGCGCGGGTGTATTCGCCGGCCAGGCGGAGCATGATCGCCCGGTGTGAACCGGTGCGGATCGTGCTCGTCTCATCCAGCTTGTCCTGGTGTTCCAGTTCAGGTACGTGTCCGGTCACGGCGCCGTCCAGACCCGCCAACAGTTCTCGGCCTTCGCGCAGCCGCGGATAGGCGGTGATTACGCTCTCGGGAAGTTTGAAGATCGCCTCGCGTACCGCCGTCAGATCGGATCCCAGGAGCTCGTACCACCGGGTCGTGAGCAGGCGCACGACGGCAGGCCAGGCCTCTGCTTCAGCGGCGCACCGGAGTGCCGCCGCCTTGTCGTTCCGATCGAGGTGATACTGCGAGAGTCGGGTGAGGTCGACCCCCGGATCGATGCCCGCCTCTCGCTGTGCCTCGAGGAGAGCGGCGCGCACGGCCGACGGAAGGCGCCAGAAATCTCCCTTCGCCGTTGTCCCGAGATGTTCCACGACACCGGAACTTTCGAGTGCCTCCAGGTGTGAAATCGAGTTCGGACCACCGCCGAGGAAGGCGGCGACCTCGGAGGAGAGGGTATGCGCGGTGGAGGTTGTCAGGAGGAATTCGCGGCGCGGTGCGACCCGGGGATCGGCAAGGATCGTCGTTCGGATCTGGGCGGTCACTGCTGCGGCGAGGTAGCGTTCGAGGATTTCGAGTCGGTGGGGGAGTGAAGGTAGCTCCGCGGTCACGCGCAGGGCGCTCGGCATCAGCGAGGGTAGGCCACCGGTCAGTCGCCGGACGAGGTCGATCTCCTCCTCATGTAGGTCAAGTCCGTTCTCGGAGAACAAGTGTCGTATGTCGTCCCTGGTGAAGGACAGACTGTCACCGTCGAGGAGGTCGTGGGCAGGATCCATCAGGTGCGAGTCCGCGAAGATCGGCCTACCGGTCATCGTCACGACGACGTCGACGTGGTGGCATGCTTCGACCAAGTCGAGGATCTGCTGCTCGAGATCTGGAGCATCGACCAGATCGACCCGTTCGAGAGCGAGCCGGACAGGTGTGGAGGTGTCCTCGAGGGCGTGCCGGACGGTATCCGCCCATGGCTCGGTACCCGGGCGCACGTGTTCGGGGCCGACCGCGCCCGCCGACAGCAGTCGGGCCGCGATCAGTTCCCAGTAGCCGTCCGTGTCGGTCGGCCTGTTCGGCGGTGGAATCCGGACGCCGAGATATCCCGTGCTCGGTCCCGACTCCAGCCAGCCCGTGACCAGCGCCGACTTGCCGAAACCGTGCGGCGCCCGGAGGACGACGAGGGGGCAGTTCCTGCCGAGGCGGGACAGGAGTCGCGCGGGGGAAGGAACACTCCCGGCCGCGTGGCCGGACGCCCGGACGATTTCCGTGACCATCGATATCCTTCGATCCGTGCGAGCGTGGCACCGACGGTCACGACTGCGACTCCTGCAAAACGGCCCTTCGACACGGCCCGGGTGGTGTCCGGTGTGCGACGGGCGTGCCCATTATCTACCGGATGTGGCGCGGCGGCGGTGTTGTGAGTCTGGCGCTCGTTAGGTCTCCACGGCGCCGAACGCCCCACGACGGTGGTGACCTGTCGACTTCATGAATGCGGGAGTGGATCTGCTGACACTGTGGGTACGCGCTGCCGCCCGTGGACGCTCAACCGGCCCGGCGGGGATGCCCAGGAGATGTGGCACCGGCCTCGGTGCGCTCTGCCGCTGCGACAGCGAACAGCTCTGCCCGTGAACGGATTCCGAGCTTCCGGAACACCCCGGTCAGTCGCTTCTCGACCGTGCGTTGTGAGATGAACGTTCGACGCCCGATGTCGTGGTTGCGGAGACCCTGGAGCACCAGACCGACGATCTCGTTCTCCTGCTCGGTCAACTGAGCGAGACTCGGGACGGGAGGCTGGTCGGCGGCCGAGGTCTCCCGTGTCACCCTGGCGGCGTCGAGCCATCCCACCGCCCCGATCCGGGCGAACAGCGAACGCGCCGTCCGGCGGTGGTGCCGATACGAGGTGACCTCCGAATCGGCACGCAGTCGATCGGCATAGATCGCATGCGCGCGCGCACGTTCGAGGGTCGGCGCCGGCGCGGTCCGAGGACCCAGTGCCCGTGACAGCGCCATGCGCGCTTCCTCCGGCGACTTCGCGACGAGCAGTTCACCGCGGGCGAGGGTCACGGTGGTGCTGGGCGAGTGTCGGGCGGCCAGGCGCAACCCGAGCGTGCGCAGCACCCGCTCGGCCATCTCGGGCTCGCCCGAGCGTACGAACACTTCGATCAGATCCACTTGTCGTTGCAGCTGCCAGTGTCCACCGACCTGGCCGTCGAGGTCGAAGCTCTGCTCCAGCAACGAAATCGAGGATTCGTAGTCGCCGCGCATCAGGGCGATCTGACCGAGTGCCCACCGCAGGCGCGACTCGTTGGCGCGGTGAGCGTGTGACGACGGTGTCGATCGGATTCGGTCGACGAGGTCGTCGACGTCGTTGAATCGTCCGGAGAGCCCGAGGATCTGGATGCGCTGACACAGGCGCAGGGAGGGCAGACAGTCTTCAGCCGGGACGAGGGATTGGCTTTCGTCCCACAGCAGGCGGGCCGCGTCGATGTTTCCGGCGAACAGCTCGCCGTCCACCTGCAGTGTCATCACAACCGTGCGTTCCACCGGAGAGGTGGCCTGCGTCGAGAGTCGTCCGAGGCTGTTGCCCGCTTCGCTGTGGCGACCGAGCTGCTGCAGCAGGTGCGCCGACATCGCGGACCCCACACGATGGTCGTTCATGCGGTCGGTGACCGCACTCGACGACAGCCGATGGCTCGCGAGCTCCGACGAACCATCGGTAATCGCGAGATGGGCCTTCGCGAGTGACGCGGTCGGTGCCGGGCCGGACTCGCGGAGGTCCGCCGATTCGGCGGCGGCGAGCACGAGGTGCGCCTGTTCCTGCTCGTGTCGACACAGGTGGAGGTAGCCCGCGACGCCGGCGAGCGTGGATGCGGAATGCGGGCATCGAGACGCGAGCGCAGTCACGGTGTTCCGAACCCACTCGTCGTCGAACCGTTCATCCCGCAGATAGCACAGGAAAAGCTGGGTGGCCACGGCGGCGGCGGCCTCATCCGGGCGCAGGAGCTGCGGCTCGATGCAGTCGGCGAACTGAGTGGCGTCGGCGAAGTATCCCCACGAGGTCGCGATTCGTAGCGCATGGGCCACCAGACGCGATTGGTGGGTCTCGTCCGACGTGTCGAGTGTGTCGAGAACCCTGCGAATGGTGTGGATCGCGAGCGCAACCTCTCCGGACTTGGCCAATTCAGCCATCCGGCGGATGATCTCGTCGGTATGCATATCCACCGGCTCGCCGGTGGATACCCGGTTCGCGGCTGCGAGAGCGGGTCGCTCGCGCAGCAACGAGTGGCTGTCGACGACGCGATGGCATTCCACCCGCAGCTTCGGTGGGGCGATCGTATAGATCGCGGCGCGGTCGAGGTGGCTGTGGACGTGCACCTGGTGACGAATCGACTGGATGTGGTCCGCACGCACGAGGGTGGCAATCTCGTGATCCAGGTCGATGTCCGAACCGAACTTCGACCGGAGCGTCTCGACCAGTCGATCGGGCTCCACCGCCCCGGCTATCGACAGCACGGTGAGGGCGGCTCGCTGCGCGGCGGTCAGGCTTGCCACGGTATTGCGCCACCGAGCGGTGCGATTGTGCGCCACCGCAACTGGTGTCGGGAGTACCGAATGTCCGTGGAGCTGGGCTGTGGTCAGATGCTCACACAGCT
Source organism: Rhodococcus sp. AG1013 (assembly GCF_003350365.1). Classification (NCBI taxonomy): domain Bacteria; kingdom Bacillati; phylum Actinomycetota; class Actinomycetes; order Mycobacteriales; family Nocardiaceae; genus Rhodococcus; species Rhodococcus sp. AG1013. The sequence goes on along the minus strand of NZ_QQAT01000025.1, from coordinate 56,563 downwards.
CCCCGATATCGACGGGGTTCCCGCGGCCGATGCGGTGCAGCTCGATGATTGTGGACAGCGGCGGCCGGCCGCCGGTCGCCGACTCGACGAACGCGCCCGATTCGGCGAGCGTCATCGTGTACATGGGCAGCTGGGGGAGCGCCTGGAGGCGGGGATCGACCCGGGGCCCGGAGGTCAGGACGACGAACACCCGCAACTTCGCGAGGCGTCGAGCCACGTAGCCGAGGATCGCGATACACGACGGCGGTAGGAGGTCGGCGTCGTCAACGGCAATGAGCAACGGGAACTCGCCCGTGTCGAAGGATTCGAGGGCGGACAACACACGGTCGCCGATGATTGCCCCGACATCGTCCACTGCCGGCTTGCGGTCATTGGGGATTGCCCCGACCAGGGCGTCCCCGTCGACCCCGATGCGGGTGAAAAGCGGGAGAAAAGCAGCGAGCGGCGAAAGGTCGGACGCGCGAAGGCCCGTGACGAAGGCGGTCCGGCCCTCGTGCATCCGGTACACCTCGTCGAGAAAGTGGGTGCGCCCGGACCGCCGCGTCCCCGTCACGACGAGCGCCGAGCCCGAGCCTGCGGCGGCGTTCTGGAGACCCTGCTCGATCTGGTGAATGGCCTGTGCCCGCCCGTGGGCGCGCATGCCGAAAGCGATGACCATTGTTTCCGTACTCCTCAGCGCCCCGACGGCCGATGGGTACAAAGCTAGTTACAGACGCGCCCTCGGGCGGGGCGGGAGTGGGGGTGGCGGCAGGGTGAAATATTGCGCGATCTCATCCGGATTGCGCGATTCATCGAAACCGACTGCCCCGGTTCCTGTAAAGTGCTCAACCCTTCAACTTCTTCATCGTCAGGTGCGATTCGATCTTCGAGATGGCCGGCTGTTCCATCAGCTTGGTGCGCAGGAACACCTCGAACGCGTTGAGGTCGGCGACGGCGACGCGAATGAAGTAGTCGGGCAGGCCGATCATGCGGCGGAACTCCACCACCTCGTCGAATGCGCCCACCTCGTTCTCGAACTGCTCGACCGTCTTGCGGTCCTGCGACACGATCTCGGCGTTGACGATCACCTCGCATCCGCGTCCGACAGCGTCCGGGTCGACGACGGCCTGGTAGCCGACGATGACGCCGTCGGCCTCGAGGCGCCGCACCCGCCGCAGGCACGGTGACGGCGTCAGCCCGACCCGATCGGCCAGTTCGGCATTGGTGAGCCGGGCGTTCGAACGCAACTCGCGCAATATTGCGCGATCGAGATCATCCACAGCAGAATATTGCGCCCCATCGGCTCCTGGGGCAATATCCGGCAATCACATGCCATCGATACGGCACTATTATTGCCTCGTGACCAGCGCGTTTCCCGAGCTCCCGGGCCTCGAAGCCTCCCCCGCCGAGTCGCGCCGGTCCGATGTCCGCGCGGCGGCCCGCGACACCGTGTCCGTCGGGTTCGGGTTGTTCCCGCTCGGGCTGGCGTTCGGCCTGTTGCTGGTCCAGTCCGGGTTCGCGTGGTGGTGGGCACCGATCTTCTCGCTCACGATCTACGCCGGCTCGCTCGAGTTCCTCGCGATCGGGCTGGTGCTGGCGGTCACGCCGCTCGCGTCGGTGGCGATGACGACGTTCCTCGTCAACTTCCGGCACGTGTTCTACGGGCTGTCGTTCCCGATGCACCGGGTGCGTGGACGTCTCGCGAAGGTCTACAGCATGTACGCGCTCACCGACGAGGCGTACGCGGTCACCGCGGGCAAGGATCCCGACACCCTGAGCGGTCGCCGCGTCCTCTTCATCCAGGTGTTCTGCCAGCTGTACTGGGTGCTCGGCGGTGTCGTCGGTGCCGTCGTCGGCAACGCGATCCCGATGCAACTCGTCGGCCTGGACTTCGCGCTCACCGCCCTGTTCGTGGTGCTGGCGCTCGACGCGTTCCGCGCCCGCCGGGACATCCCCACCCCGATCCTGGCGCTGCTGAGCGCGCTGGCGGCCCTGGTCATCGCGCGCGAACAGATGCTGATGGTCGCGATGACGCTGTTCGTGGCAGCGCTGATGGTCCGTTTCCTGCTGCACCGCCGGAGCGGGAAGGACGCCGTCGATGCCTGACGTCGCGTACATCCTGACCGCCCTCGCGGTGATCATGGCCGTCACCTTCGCGCTGCGCGCCGTGCCGTTCGCGATCGTCGCCCCGCTGCGTTCGTCGGCGCTGGTGCACTACCTGGGCATACACATGCCGGTGGGCATCATGCTGATCCTCGCGGTGTACACGCTGCGGAACGTCTCGGCGACGCCGTCGTCGCTGGTGCCGGCGGTGGTCGCGCTGGCCGTCACCGTGGGTCTGCACCTGTGGCGCCGTCACGCGTTGCTCAGCATCGTCGGTGGCACCGCGGCTTACATGGTTCTTGGAAACTGGGTGTTCGGCTGAACCGGGGAACGCTGTTCGTCGCGGCGATGTGCACGCTCGTCGCACGTTTCGGGCGCGTCACCGATCTCCGCGCGCATTGCGGAACGAAACCCGCACGTCAGAGACATTTTGATCAATGGAGGCGGACATTTCATCGGCAGGTCGAGAGTTAGCCTTGTCACTGTGACCTCGCGCATGGACGAAGCCGGTTCCCTGTCGAACCCGACCCGGATCCGCAATTCGGGTTTCCGGAACAAGGTGACCTCCGCCGCGGAGGCCGTCAAGTTCATCCACCCCCACGACACCGTCGCGATCAGTGGGTTCGCCAGCGCCGGCACACCCAAGGCGATCATCCCGGCCCTCGCCGACCGCATCCACGCCGTCCGCGGTGCCGGGTCGAACTTCACCATCAACCTCCTGACCGGAGCCTCGGTGTCCGTGGGCACCGAACGCCTCCTCGCCGAGGTCGACGGCATCTCGCTGCGGATGCCGTACCAGTCCGAGCCGACCGCGCGCCGCAACATCAACAGCGGCCGCATGGACTACGTCGACATCCACCTCTCGCACGTCGCGCAGCAGGTGTGGGAGGGCTACTACGGCAACGTCGACGTCGCCGTCGTCGAGGTCGCCGGGATCACCGAGTCCGGCGAGCTGGTCCCGTCCGCGTCGATCGGCAACAACAAGACCTGGCTCGACGTCGCCGACAAGGTCATCCTCGAGGTGAACTCGTGGGTGCCCGACGCGATGGCCGGCATCCACGACGTCTACTACGGCACCGCGCTGCCGCCGTACCGCAAGCCGATCCAGCTGATCTCGGTGGAGGACCGCATCGGCCAGCCGACGCTGCGGGTGGATCCGAACAAGGTGGTCGCCGTCGTCGAGACGAACGCCCGCGACAGCGCGAGCCCGCTGACCCCGCCGGACGAGGTGAGCCAGGCCATCGCGGCACACGTGCTCGACTTCTTCGAGTACGAGGTGTCGAAGGGGCGGCTGCCCGCCGACGGCCTGCTGCCGCTGCAGTCCGGCATCGGCAACGTCGCCAACGCGGTGCTGCAGGGTCTGGATGCCGGACCGCACAAGGGCCTGACGTGCTTCTCCGAGGTGATCCAGGACGGGATGCTGCACCTCATCAAGCACGGCACCGTCCGGTACGCGTCGGCCACGTCGCTGGCGCTGTCGGAGGAGGGCATCGACGAACTGATGTCGAACATCGACTTCTACCGCAAGCACATCGTGTTGCGGCCGCAGGAGATCAGCAACCACCCGGAGATCGTTCGCCGTCTCGGCATCATCGCGATGAACGGCATGCTCGAGGCCGACATCTACGGCAACGTGAACTCGACGCACGTCATGGGCACCAAGATCATGAACGGTATCGGCGGCTCGGGCGACTTCGCCCGCAACGGCTACCTGTCGATGTTCCTGAGCCCGTCCACCGCGAAGGGCGGCGCGATCTCGTCGATCGTGCCGATGGTCCCGCACGTCGACCACACCGAGCACGACGTCCAGGTGCTCGTCACCGAGCAGGGCCTGGCCGATCTGCGCGGGCTCTCGCCGCGCAAGCGCTCGCGCGTCGTGATCGACAAGTGCGCGCACCCCGACTACCGGGCCATGCTGCTCGACTATGTCGACCGCGCCGAGGCGTACCCGTCGGCCGGCCACACCCCGCACCTGCTGGGCGAGGCGCTGTCGTTCCACCAGCGGTTCAACGAGACGGGCTCGATGCGCCCGGAGTGACTGTCGCCCAACGGGATTCTGTGTTCGCGGGCCTGACGGGCCTCACTCGTCGGCGTTCTCCTCGTCGGATCCGACCGGCCTGCGAGGTATCCGCCCGGTGCCGAACAGGGCGGCGACGGCCAGCAGCGCGGCCACCGAGAGCGCGCTCTGCAGGGCCTCGAGCCGGGCGTCGGAGTTCGCGTCGACGACCGCGCTCGCGGTGTTCGGATCCACACCGGCGTCGCGCAGATCGGCGTCGAGTTGGGTGTCGCTGAGGAAGGGCACGCCGCTCGCGAGATCGGTCTCGGCCTGCTGCTGCACGGTTTCGGGGACCCGCGGATCGTTCTGGATTCCGGCGATGATCGACGCGGTGAGGGTCGAGATCAGGACCGATCCGATGAGTGCGGTGCCGAGAGACGCGCCGAGGTTGGTGGCGGTGTTCTGCAGACCACCCACCTCGGCGCTGCGTGCATCGGGCACCGCCGACACGGTGACCGCGCCCAGTTGTGACGCGAGCGCCCCCAGGCCCAGCCCCATCAGGAGCATCGGGACGGCGACGATGCCGGCGTTGGCTCCGGGATTCATGCCGGCCGCGAGGATGAGGATGCCGATGATCATGGACCCCAACCCGAGGCGGACGACGCGTCGCGGCGACGCGTGCGGCCGCACCCGGGGGATACCGACGGCGGCCAGGAGGAGCGCGATCGACAGCGGGAGCAGGCGGATCCCGGTCTGCAGCGCACTGAGTTCGAGGACGACGGACAGGAACAGCGGCACTGCGAAGAAGACACCGGCCTGGACTAGGAACTGCGCGAAGAACATCGTCAGGCCGCCGGACAGTTGCCGGTTGCCGAGCAGGCGGGTGTCGAGAAGCGGTTCCCGCCCCAGCCGGGTCAGGCGCGCCTCCCACCGCATGAATGCGTAGACCACGAGCAGTCCGGACACGACGAGCCAGAACACGGGGGACAGACCGAACATCTCGGGCCCGCCGGGTCGGTTGCGCAGCCAGCCCCATTCGCCGGACCGCAGCACACCGAACACGACGAGTCCCAGACCGAGCACCGACAGCAGCGAGCCGATGATGTCGAGGCGCACCCGGGACGGCGGCGTGTCTTCGATCCGGCGGAGCACCGGCAGGATCACCAGGACCAGGACCACCTCGCCGGCGAAGACGTACCGCCACGATGCAAAGGTGGTCACGGCACCGCCGATCAGCGGACCGGCCGCGACCGCGATCGCGCCGGACGCGGCGACCAATCCGTATGCGCTCGAGCGTCTCTCGGGAGGAAAGTTGGATGCGACCAGCGCGACGATGGCGGGCATGATGAGTGCCGCACCGATGCCCTCGAGTAGCGACCAGCCGATCAGCAGGACCGTGAGATTGGGCGCGAGGGCGGTGGTGAGCGACCCGGCCCCGTAGACGACGAGCCCGATCGCGAACGCCCGGCGGCGGCCCACGATGCTCCCGATCTTGCCGCCGGTGATCATCAGCGTCGCCATCACGAGCGTGTACAGCGTGATCGCCGTCTGGATGCCGGTGATCGTCGTTCCGAGGTCGGACGCGACCATCGCCATCGACACGTTCATGACCGAGCTGTCGAGGGTCATCAGGAACTGACCGGCCGACAGCGTCGCCAGGACGAGTGTCGCCCTGGATCCGATCGACTGCCCGGTGCGTGGGCCCATACCTGATTGAAGCAGGGCGGGTAGGCGCTGCGGTGCGGATCTACCGATACGCGGTTACGCGGTTACAAGGTGCCGGCGACGGCGCGCAGAACCCGGACGAGTTGCGTCGCGTACTCCGGATCGAGCCGGTAGCCCGCGCCCGACGGGACGATGTGCCCGGCCTGAATCCGCGCATCCCACCAGTCGCGCAGGAATCCCTCGGCGTAGCCGCCGGTGCAGAACCCGTACGGATCGTCGACGAAGCGCGTGGTGACCATGAGGGTGTAGCAGGGCCTGGCGTAGTCGGTCTGTCCCTCGGCTCTGTGGACGAAGTCCTCGAACGATGTGGCGGTCGTCAGGTGCGAGTACAGCCAGAACATCGCGTCGTACATCAGGTGCGAGTCGGGGTCGGCGTGCAGCGAGTAGAAGCCCTTCGCCTCCACGATCCGTTCCGCGAGTGCGCGGACGACGGCCTCACCGTCCGGCAGGTCGGCGGCGTCGAGAGCGCGTCGCACGATCGGCGACAGCGTGCCGAGCCGCACCGTCTCGAGGTCGGCGGCGAGGGTTTCCGCGCTGTCGTCGAACTCGTCCTCGCTCACCAGGTTTCGGACGAAAGATGCGAAGTCGGGTGCGACGGGAGTGATCGCGTAGTCGGCCTCCTGGTCGACGTGGACCACGCACGGTTCGCCGGTGGGGCCGCATGCGCGGTAGTCGAGCATGATCTGCTCGTGACCGGCGCTCGGGGTGTCGGCGACGCCGATGCCGATGTCGGGGTAGTCCCATTCGTCGCGCATGAACGCCGAGCCCAGCTCGCCGCACAGCGAATAGGTCGCCGTCCGGCCGATCGCGTAGATGCCGGTGATCTGGATGTGATCCTCGGCCCAACCCGTCGGCTCGTCCGTCGGATGGCACGAGCGCTCGACCATGCCGCCGTTGCGCATCCGCGCCAGCTCCACATAGGAGTCGGGCAGCCGGTAGCCGAGCTCCGCTTCGACCTCCGCGATCAGCGCGTCGCTCGGTGTGGGTTCGAGATAGTTCTCGCAGGAGTAGTCGCCGTCGTTCCAGAACCCCGCGAAGTCGAGGTCGGCGAAGTGTCCGGTGGAGCGGGCCGTGGGGCCTGCCGGCGACGTCGCGCCTAGGGGGTCGTGCATGTCGGGGTTCCTCTCGAACGGCCTTCAGTCGATCAAACCGGTGCGGTACGCGATCTCCAACGCTTCGTCGCGGGAGTGGGCGCCGATCTTCCGGTAGAGCGACCGCAACTGGCTCTTGATCGTATTGGTCGAGACGAACAGCTTGCGGGCCATCTCGACCGTCGACAGACCCACCGCCAGTTCGGCGAGCACGGCCCGCTCGCGCGCGGTGAGGTCGACGTGATGCACGGCCGCCGGGTACATCTCGGGCGCATCGGACGCGAGCAGGACGCGCGCGGTCGACGACGGGTTCGCCGCGGCGGAGTCGAGCGCTGCCAACAACTCTCGCGGCACCGTCGAGAGCGTGCTCACCAGCCCGGCGCGGTCGGCGATGGCGGCCGCGCGTTGCCAGGCCCGTGTCGCGGCGGCGTTCTCACCCAGGGCCCGATGGGCGGCGGCCTCGACGAGCAGCGCCTCCAGTTGGGTGCGGGTGAACGGGTAGCTGAACCAATCGAACTTGCGGCACAGCGCCAGTGCTGCCGCCGGCGCACCGGTGAGCAGGCGGGCGCGGGCCGCGGTCGCCGCGAGGATCGGCTCGTCGGGAGTCTGCGTGGAGAGGACGGACAGCGCCCGGTTGCCTTCGCCGAGCGCCAGGCGCAGATCGACCTCGAGGGCCGTCAGCACCAGATCGATCGTCGATCCCGGGCGCAGCACCGCGGCATGCGATGCGATCGCCCGCTGCAGGACGGCCATTCCGGCATGCGCTTGACCGGCGGCCAACGCGAAGCGTCCGTGCGCATAGGTCACGAACGGCCACAGCTCTTCTCGCCCGGACGCCTCACCCAGCTCGTCGAGCCAGGCGGCCGCCGCCGTGAAGTCCAGCCGGTCCACCGCCACCAGGGTGCGGGCGACGAGACCGCCGACCTTGGCCCGCGGTTCGAGCCAGCCGTCCGGGTCCGGATGGGCGTCCTCGAGTTCGAGCCATTCCGTGGCGCGTCCCGGTTCGCCGACGACAGCCCAGTTCATCGCGGAGTTGCCGGCGGCGTGGCGGGCCCCGACACGGATCCGTTGTGCCAGGGCGCCGCGATGGGCGAGGCGGAGCTCGACCGTGGACTCGGGAAACGCCCCCGCGAGTTGGTAGGTGATCCCCCACTGCAGCCGCATGCCCGGAAGCTGGGGTCCGATCTCGTCGGGCCGGGCGTCCAGTGCCCCGCGGACAAGGTGCGACAGCCGGCGCGTCAACTCCGCAGCGCGCTCGTGCTCGCCCGCCAGCCGCAGCATGAGGGCCTGTACGCAACCGACGGCGAGCGCGTGCTCGGCAGCCGGAGCGGCTCCGGATGTCTCGACGTCCCTCGGATCGTCGGGCAGGACGCTCTCCGGAATCGTGGACTGCGTGTCGAGGGCCGTGAACAGGTCGCGTCCGGCCTTGATCGCGGGACGCGACGCGAGCCGCTCCTCCGGCACTTCACGGAGGACTGCCCGCAGTACGGTGAGATGACTTCCGACGAGACCGACCCAGTGCGTGTCGATCAGATCGATCGCGAGATCCCAGTCACGGGCTTCGGCCGCGTACGCCAGGCCGCCGGCGACGTCCCCTCGTTCCAGCGAATGACGGGCGAGTTTCGTCAGGTTCTGCGCGGGCTGGATGCCGACCGACTCCTGGGCGGCGATCAGCCGGTCCCGGATCGCGGGGGCGAACTCCCAGGCGTCCTCGAACACCGTCTCGCAATGGTTGACGATTCCGGCGGATTCGAGAGACTCGAGACGCCGGGCCGCGTCGTCCACCCCGGTGAGCAGTGTCGCGACGTCCGGAGTGATGACGCGGGCAGATGCCACCGCGATGACGAAATTGCGATCGGCGTCAACCGAAAGGCATGCGAGGACAGTGGAATGCACGTATCGGTCGATCGCGTTGTCGAGCCGATGCGCGAGCAGCGCCCGCCGACCCGCGAGGTCGGGCAGCGTCTTGGCGACCACGACCGCGACACGCATGAGCGCCGGCAACGAGCCGACGCGCTCCAGGATGTACTCCAGTTCGCCCGGCTCGAGCTCGATTTCGGAGTGTGCGAACAGCTCTCGGGCGTCCTCGCGGGTGTAGAGAAGATCGCGCGTGAGAATCAATTCGTGCGTCGGTTCCACACGGATCGGATCGCCGAACAGCGACCGTCCGCACGTGGTCGCGACGATGTTGACGTTGTGGCAGCGGTCGAGCAGGTGGAGGATCTCCTCCTCGATCCGGTCGTCACGAACCAGATCGACCCGCACCAGCACGAGAAGTACCGGCGCCCCGCTCCGCGCAAGGAACTCGCGGACCGACTCGGCCGCCGAGGTGGCATCGCCACCCGGATTCGTCTCCCCGGCAATGACGCCCGCAGTGCGGATCCGATCCATCACCGTGGTCCAGAACGCTTCGGAATCCGGAGTCCCGGTGGGGGCCGGAATCCACAGCACCGCACGGAAGTCCGAACGAGCAGTATCCAGCCAGGACCTGACCAGATCGAGCTTGCCGAACCCCTGTGGCGCGCGAATGACGGTGATCGGAGAGTTGCGATCCAAGCGGGCGAGCAGTCGCTTCCGGGGTGGCGCCCACGTCGAACTGCGGCGCGGAGGGGGGTCGGGACAATGATTGTCTCGACGCTGTCTCATCAAGATCCACCCCCCGTTTCGGTCTCGATTGTGCACGCCGACAGTCATGATGGCGGGCAAACACGGACATCCGCTCCATCAACCTGTCCGAGTCCGATCATTGCAAACCGAAAAGACCGGTCTGTTCGTGACCCTCGTCCCGACGGATGAGACCCCGTCTTGACGGTTTCCGGGTCCCGAGGCACCGTCGTCTGCATGAGCGAGCGCGTACCGGACCCCGCGTTGCACGGTTCCGTGCGCGGACCGCGGGCGGAGGCCCCAGTGGCGCGTGCGACATCGCGTCGGCGCGTGACGTGTCTGGACCTGGACCGGCCCACCGGGATCGGCGGCGCACTCGAACTGTCGGGGCGGGCGTGGGATTTCGAGATCGACGCGGACCGGTTTCCGTCGGTTCGTGAAACCGCTGCTCTCCGAGCAACTGTGGATTACCACCGCGGCCGCGTTCTGACCGGCCTGGAGACCACGCCCGCCGTCCCGGAACTCGCGGGCCTCGTCGGCGAATCCGCAATCTCCGGGTTCCGTGGACGCCTGGGCGCGGTCGTCGCGGGCGGTGCCGTCCGCCGGGATACGCCGCTGGTGTTGCTGCTCGACGACGTGCCGTTGGGCACCCTCATCTCCGGGCACGCGGTGTCCGCGGCGAACGAGTTGGATCCGCAAAGCGGAACTGCGAGTACCGGATACGTTCCCGTCGGTGACCAGTGCGCCGGATACGCCGAACGCGGAGCCCTCATCGCGACGATCGGGGTGCGTGGGCGTAGCCCCGTCGCGGACGGTCCGGTCGCGCCGCGGATCGACGACGCCTTCGGTCGACTGCCGGGCCCGCTCGCCCCGCACTCGATGCGTCGACGTCGGCGCATCGACCGTTGGGTCGCCGACGGCGCGGTGCACATCGACGCGATGTTCCGCGACACCTACGGCCGCGCCGACGGGGTCGAGACCGTGATCCACGAGTACCAGCTCGCGGTGGTCGCGGACGCCGAGACCGGCGTCATCCGGGAGGCCGTCGCGACGCCGCGCGTGCTGCCGTGGTTCGACTGCCCGGGCGCGGTCGCGAGCGCCGGTCGCCTCGTGGGCATGGCGGTGGCAGAGGTGGAGGCGCGGGTCCGGCGTGAGTTCCGCGGTGTCGACACCTGTACCCACCTCAACGATCTGCTGCGGAGCATCGCCGACTGGCCTGTGAGCGACGGGCAGGTGCCCGTTCCGGGCCGGTGACCTGCCGACCCGGAACCTGCGAGCGGACCGTGTTTCTAGCTGCCGAAGCCGCCCAGCCCCCCGCCACCGCCGAGTCCGCCATCCTTCCGTGGCCGGGGCCATGTCGTGATCTCGAACCGCACCGGTCGGTGCTGCACGTTCCAGTAGATGCCCCGACCTCGAGCGGCCCCTGAGGTGAGGATGTGAGTCTCCTGTGTGGGCGGGGTGCGCCGCTCACGTCTCGTTCGCGTGACCGGGAAGCGGGGGCAGTCGGGGCAGCCTGACGGTGAAGGTGTTGCCACCGGAACCCGATGTGACGGTGATGGTTCCGCCGTGCAGGGTGACGTTCTCCTCGACCAGGGCCAGCCCGATGCCGCTGCCCTCGGTGTCGCCACGGGACGCGTCGGCCTTGTAGAAGCGCTCGAACAACCGTCGGCGCTGGTCGTCCGGGATGGGCGGGCCGTGATCGGTGACGGAGAGGACGGCCGTCTCGTCGTCCCCGGTCACGGTCATCACGACCGGTGGTCGTCCGTGGGCGAGCGCATTCGCCACGAGGTTCCCGATCACGATGTCCAGCCGCCGCCTGTCCACGGTGCACCGGACGGGGGTGCCGTCGATCAGCCGCACCCGGTCCTCGAATCCGCGGGTGCCGAGCGATTCCCGGGTCAGTTCAGTCAGATCGTGGACGTGCAGGTCCAGGTCGGCGCGGCCGGTGTCGAAGCGCGAGATCTCGATGACGTCCTCGGTGAGTCGGGAGAGTCGTTCCGTGCCGCGGCTCACGATTCGGGCCGCCCGCGCGGTGTCGGGCTCCATCGACGCCGCGTCGTCCTCGAGGATCTCGGCGACCGCGACGAGCGCGGCGAGTGGCGTGCGGAGTTCGTGGAACACGTCGGCGACGAAGCGTCGCGCGTCGGCCTCCTTGGCCGCGAGGTCGGCGACGGTGCGATCGAGTTCTGCCGCAGTCCGGTTGAACGTCGAGACCAGCTCGGCCAGTTCGTGTCCGGCCGCGGCGGTCAGCTCGCGGCGGGGTGTGCCCGGGACGAGTGATGCGGCCGCCGCGTTGAGTTGGCGCAACGGAAGCACCAGTCTGCGTGCCATCCACAGACCGATCAGGGCGCCGAGGACCGCGACGACGGCGGCGACGGCTGCGGCCCGGCGCTCGAGGCTGTCGATCTGGGACTGGGCCTGCGCGAGGTTGTATACGGCGGTGACCAGCACCGGTTGAGTCAACTCCTCACTGTTCCAGTCGTTCCGGATCTGCCCGGCGACGTAGAAGAGTGGCACGGCGTGCCCGGACTCGCGCTGGAAGACCGGCATCGGGGACTGCTCCACGCGATTCAGCAGCGCCTGCGGCGGGTCGGGGACGTCGAACGGCCAGCTGCCGACCTGGACGTTCCCGGAGCGCGCCACGCTGCCGTCGCCGACAATGGTGAGCTCCGCCAGTTCGCGGCGGGTCGGCTCCGGTCCGATCCAGTCGGAGGCGGCGTCGATGGTGTCGGCGAACCCGTTCAGGATCTGGTCCTGGGCCGCCGAGAAGATGTTGTTGCGCGCCTGGAGGTACACCGCCGCCGAGGCCGCGACCGCGGCGACGAACGCGAGTGCCGAGAGGACCACCACAAGTTGGGCCTGCAGCCCGGGTCTGCGCCAGCTCATGCGACCGGCCCGAATCGGTAGCCGAAGCCGCGTACCGTCTGCACGTACCGCGGTGCCGACGGATCCTTCTCGAGCTTCGCGCGCAACCGCTGCACACAGGCGTCGACGAGGCGGGACCCACCCAGATGGTCGAAGCCCCACACCCTTTCGAGCAGTTGTTCCCGGGAGAACACCTGACCGGGGCGCTCCGAGAGTGCCAGCAGCAGCTGCCACTCGGTGCGGGTGAGAGCGGGCCGACGGGCACCCTCGGTGACCGTCAACGCGTCGCGGTCGATGACGAGGTCGCCGTGCACCTCGCGGGCGGATTCGGGAACCGTGGCTCCGGCCGTGCGTCGCAGTACCGCCTTGATGCGGGCGTCGAGGATCCGCGGCTGAACCGGCTTGACCACGTAGTCGTCGGCCCCGGTTTCGAGTCCCGAGACCACGTCGACGTCCTCGCCGCGGGCGGTCAGCATCACGATCGGGACGGAACTGTCGGACCGGATCCGCCGACACACCTCGAATCCGTCGACGTCCGGGAGCATGACGTCGAGCACCACGATGTCGAACGTTCCGCTCCCCAGCGCGGCGATCCCGGTCGATCCGGAGGCGGCCGGCGTCACCGTGTGCCCGTAACGACCGAGCGCGAGACCGAATGCGTCACGCAGGTTGTCGTCGTCCTCGATCAGCAGCACCGAACTCATGGACCCCATCCTCCGGGCGGGACCGGACGCCACAATGAGCGCCACACGTTGTAGCAGAACGGTGACACAACCCCGGCAGGATCCGAATACACCGCCGCGACGGTGGACGGCATGCACAACCTTCGAAGGGGGCTCGTCCTCCCGATCGCCATCGTGATCCTGCTCGTCGTCGCCGCACTCTGGTTCGTGGATCTGATGGCGGCCCCGGGATCCGGTGGCCCGGTCAGCCTGTACCGACACGGGGCGTCCACCGCGTACGTGCTCGCCGACGACGAGAACGGTCAGGTCCGGGTCGCGAATCCGAAGCAGCGCCCACAACCGACCGCGAGCACCGCGAAGATCATCACCGCGTTGACGGTGTTGGGGAAGGAACCGCTGGCGCCGGGTGAGGACGGCCCCGTCCTGACGATGACGGAGGCCGACGCCGAGCTGTACCGCAGCTACGCCGCCCGCGAGGGTTCCGTGGTGGTGGTCGGGCAGGGACAAGAGCTGACCCAACGGGAGATCCTCGAGGGCATGCTGCTGCCGTCGGCCAACAACCTGGCGGACACCCTCGCCACGTGGGCGTTCGGTTCGCTCGCCGACTACCGGACGGCGGCGACCGGTCTGGTCCGCTCACTCGGCATGACCGCCACCACGGTCGGATCCGACGCGAGCGGGTTCTCGCCTTCGACGACCAGCACCGCGCACGATCTGACGCTGCTCGCCGCGGCCGCGATGCGACACCCCGTGATCGCCGAGATCGTGGCACGGCCCGACGCGGTGATCTCCGGCGTCGGGGTCGTGCGGAACACGAACTGGCTGCTCGGCCGGCAGGGCGTGGTGGGCCTCAAGACCGGCACCACGGACGAGGCGGGTGGGGTCTTTCTCTTCGCCGCGACCGTCGGTGCGCCCGGCCGCCTCGTGGTGGGTGCGGTGCAGGGCGAGGGACGCTCGGCCGACGATGCCATCGACCGAGCGTCCACCCTGCTCACCGAGATCGCGGCGACGGGGAGCTGACGACGTCTCAGGCCCAGTGCAGGGTCTCCGCCGGGTCGAGCCGGGGGAGACGGTCGAACCACGGGTTCTCGCCGGGGTGGCCGATGTTGACGACAAGGATCGACTTCCACGGCCCGTCCGCGAAGAACTCGCCGTCGATCCCGGCGGCGTCGAAGCCGGCCATCGGCCCGGCCGCCAGGCCCAGCGCGCGGACCGCGAGGATGAAGTAGCCCGCCTGCAGTGCCGAGTTGAACGACCCGGTGCCGGAGCGCACCTCCTCGTTGGCCTCGTAGAAGTCGGCCATTTCGGGGCGGATCGGGAACACTGTCGGAATGTGCTGGTGGAAGCGGGTGTCCACCGCGAGTACGGCCACCGCGGGCGCTGCCTGCACCTTCGCCTTGTTGCCGTCGGCCATGTGCTGGGCGAGCCGCGCGCGACCCTCGTCGGTGCGGACGAAGAGCACCCGCAGCGGCTGGGTGTTGGCTGCCGTCGGCGCCCACTTCGCGAGCTCCCAGATTTCGGCGAGCTCGGCGTCGCTGACGGGGGTGGGGGCGAACGTGTTCGCGGTGCGCGCCTCGGTGAACAGCGCGACGCGGCCCTCGCACGCGCCTTCGAGTTTCTCGGGAAGCGTTGGAACGGCGTCATTCTCGCGACCCTGCTGTCCGGCCCGGCCGGATTCTCCGAGTTGCGCCGCGCGGTCGCGGGCATCAGCGACTCGGTGCTCTCCGAGCGGCTCGGCGTTCTGGGCAAGGCCGGACTGGTCCAGCGGGTGGTCGACGACGGTCCGCCGATCGCTGTCAGTTACAGTCTGACGCCGTCCGGCCAGGCGCTTCTCCCGGCGCTGCGGGAGATCACGGCCTGGGCCACGGAGAACCTGCCGGCCTGATCGAGGGTCGCGCCGACGAGCCGTCCTAGGCGATGGACGCGTACGTCAGGCCGGCGGCGAGCGCTCCGGCGAGCGCGCCGACGACGACCTGCCCGCGCGTGTGGTCTCCGAGATGAACCCGGGACCAGCCGATCAACGGTGTGAGGACCAGCGTCAGCAGCCACCACGGCGACACTGCGAGCGCCAAAACGACTGTCACGCCTGCCGACACACCGGTGTGGACGCTGACCTTCCAGTGGAAGAGGCTGGTGATCACGGCCGCGACCAGCAGCGCCACCAGGCCCGCCGACATGAACGCGATCATCTCGATCGGCGCGTGCGCCACGATCTGGACGACCAACCCGCCCAACACGACAACGAGCAGCACGACCATCAGCAGATGACGCTCGTCGATCCGGGTGACGTGGTGATCGCCGATCCGCGCCCGCCGCATCCCCGCCAGGATGACGCCCATCGGGACGACGCCGGCGCACACCGCGACGAATACCCCCCAGCCGGGAGCGCCCACCGCGACACCCATGATCATCGACGCCACGATGTTGACGACCCACGGCGCACCGACCTCGGTCAGCGCGCGGGCAGTCACGTCGATTACGGTGCGGCGGTCCTGCACGCCGAGATCTGTCATGGGCCTACGGTAATGGTCCGAGGAAGGCCCGCCGGCCGGACGTCGCCCAGGTCAGTGGCTGACCGCCGCGCCGAATCCCTTCGTCGCCAACCACTCGATCACGGTGTCGGCCACCTCGGGCCAGCCGTGGTCGACGGTCAGCGAGTGACCGCGGTCCGGGAAGACGAGGTAGTCGTTGTCGGTGTGCGCCCGGTGATAGCGGTGGTACGCCGAGCGACTGACCGATTCGGGCACCGTGTGGTCCTGTCCGCCGCCGAGGATCAGCAGCGGTCCGCGTTCCACGTTGGTGTCGACGTGGGCGGGTGATCCCGGCAGGAAGTTGGCGAACGCGGCCTGGAACAGCGGCCGGCCCGGGGACGGGATGGCCCAGTGGTCGTACAGCGAGTCCGATTCGCTTCGGTCGAGCGCGTTGCCGAAACCGTAGGCGAAGGCGTCCGGGGTGAGCGTGACGCTGCGTTTGGCGTTGACGGGGTTGCCGAGGACGGGGAACGAGGAGCGCAGCTGCGCGAACGGGAGCGCCTTCACGCCCTGGATCTGTGCGGGATCGATCGCGACCGCGGCGGCGGCGACGTCCGCGGCCAGGAGTTTCTGGGCGATCAGGCCGCCGAACGAGTGCCCGACGACGATCGGTTTGCGTCCCAGTGGCGCGATCGCCTCGGCGAAATGGGCGGTGACCTCGTCGATCCCGATGCCGGCCTGGTCGTCGGCGTGGGCGCGGGTGTCGGTGACGGTCGGTGCCTCGCCGGGCCAGGTGGGGGCGAGGGTCGAGAACCCTGCCGCGCCGAACTTCTCGCGCCACGGATCCCAGGACGAGGCCGCCAGCCACAGGCCGTGGACGAACATGACCGGCGGTGCACCGTTCGAGGCCGTCGGATCGGGTGACTGCGCCGCGGGGGTGTCGGACATCGGCGGATCCTTCCGGGTCGTGGAACGCGTACCCAGTGCTTCCTCCACGATGCCCCGCCGGTCGTCGGAGCGGGCATTCAATCGCCGGATCCGTATGGACTTTGGTCACCAATCGAGGACAAATGGTCCGATTCGGTCCCATTGAGTGAGATCCGTGTCACTCTCGCCGGACACCTGTCGGATTGTGAGCCAGGACACGCGATCGCCCGAGCGGTTGATCGAACGATCGAACAATTTCACCGAAAGGGATTCGGGGAGCGGACATGACGGCGATAGAGACGGATAGCGAAGAAGTTCGGATGATCGACGCCGGTGCGGCGCCGACGCGATTCGCGCGGGGCTGGCACTGCGTCGGACTCACGCGGGACCTCAACGACGGCAAGCCGCACCCGGTGCACGCGTTCGGCACCAAACTGGTGGTCTTCGCGGACAGCCAGGGCGAGCTGCAGGTGCTCGACGCGTACTGCCGGCACATGGGTGGCGACCTGAGTCAGGGCGAGGTCAAGGGCGATTCGGTGGCGTGCCCGTTCCACGACTGGCGGTGGAACGGCAAGGGCAAGTGCACCGATATCCCGTATGCCCGCCGCGTGCCCCCGCTGGCCCGGACCCGCGCATGGACCACGATGGAGAAGGACGGACTGGTGTTCGTCTGGCACGACCCCGAGGGCAACCCGCCGCCGCCGGAGGTCACGATCCCGGACATGAGCCAGCCCGGTGAGGAGTGGACCGACTGGGTGTGGAAGTCGATCACCATCGACACCAACTGTCGCGAGATCATCGACAACGTGGTCGACATGGCGCACTTCTTCTACGTGCACTACGGCTTTCCCATCAAGTTCAAGAACATCTTCGAGGGCCACGTCGCCACGCAGTACTACGAGGGTGTCGGCCGGGAAGATATGAAGCGACCGGCGTCGGAGAAGGCCACCCCCGTCGGGAACGACTCCGTGGCGGCGTACTACGGGCCGTCCTTCATGGTCGACGAACTCAAGTACCGCTATCCCGACTTCGACATCGACTCGATCCTGATCAACTGCCACTACCCGATCACGCCGGACAAGTTCGTGCTCATGTACGGCATCAAGGTCAAGCAGACCGACGAGATCCGGGGCGAGGAGGCGCAGGAGCTGGCCACCAGCATGGCGTCGTACATCACGATCGGCTTCGAGCAGGACGTCGCGATCTGGAAGAACAAGACCCGGATCGAGAATCCGCTGCTGTGCGAGGAGGACGGGCCGGTGTACCAGCTGCGTCGCTGGTACGAGCAGTTCTACGTCGACGTCGCCGACATCACCCCGGACATGGTGAACCGCTTCGAGTTCGAGATGGACACCACCAAGCCCGTCGCGGCCTGGCAGCGGGAGGTCGCCGAGAACATCGAGCGTCGCACCGCCGCGGCCGCCGCATCCAACTAGTTTCCGCAGGTAAGGGGCGTAACGGTTAGGCGGCGAGGGGAATAACGCGTCGCGGGGCCACGGTTCTTCGGTTATGGCGAAAACCGTGGTCGCGAACGCGTACGGAGGGCCGGAGGTCCTCGAGGTGGTCGATCGGGACATTCCGCCGCCCGAGTCCGGGCAGGTGGTGGTGCAGATGAGGGCGATCGGGGTGAATCCGGTCGACTACAAGCTCTACAACGGCAGTTTCGGACATGACCCAGCGCGACTGCCCGTCCGTCCGGGCGTCGAAGGCGCCGGCGTCGTCATCGCGGTCGGTGACGACGTCGACGCGGTTCGCGTCGGCGACGAGGTGATCGCGTACGCCGGGGAAGGCGCCTACGCCGAGCAGGTGGTGCTGCCGGCGGAAGACGTTCTGCCCAAACCGGACGCGTTGTCGTGGGAGTCGGCGGCGGGCCTGCTCGTAGCGGGCGGAACCGCCATCGACGCACTCACGGTGACCGGTGTCGGGGAGGGTGATGTCGTCGTCATCCAGGGCGCCGCCGGCGGGGTCGGCGAGTTGGCCGTGCAGTTGGCGGTCGCACGGGGTGCGGTGGTAGTCGGGGTGGCATGGGAGAGGCACCACGACTTCCTCCGCACCCTGGGGGCGCTGCCGGTGCTGCCCGGCGAGGGGTTGCCCGAGAGGATCAGCGCGATCGCCCCCGACGGGGTGGACGCGGTGATCGACACGGTCGGTAGCGACGAGGCTGTCGACGCGTCGCTCGCGTTGGGAGCCCCGCGGGACCGGATCGTCACCATCGTCGCGTTCGGCCGGGCGGAGCAGGACGGCTTCCTGTCGATCGGCGGGGGAAACGAGAACAGCGCGAGGATTCGCCGTGAAGCCCGCCCGCTGCTGGTGGACATGGCCGGCGACGGTGGTCTCGACGTCGCCGTCGGCACCAGGTTCGCTCTCGTCGACGCGGCCGAAGCACACCGGGCGCTCCGGAAACCGCATGCGCGTGGGAAGTTCGTGCTCCTGCCCTGACCCGAACAGTGCCACGGAAAGGGATGGCGGCCACCAGCGAGCGGCGTCGATCAGCTCCGCGTGAATCGGTGCGCCTGCACACCGTGCAGATGACCGGGCGGCAGCTTGCGCCCGCTGACGGCGAGCAGGACGTCCTGCGCAGATCCGGTGACGGGGCTGCCCGAGCCGAGCGTGAAGTCCAGGTCGGTGGCGCGCAGCTCGACGCCGTCGAGGTCCACGCCGAAGTACTTCAGGTTCTTCGGTGTCACCCCGTCGAGGACCAGTTGCAACCGCTCGAGCGGCACCTGCCGGTCGAGTCCGAGCCCGACGGTGATGTCGAGGCCGTGGATGACGTCGTGGGACAGCGCGCCGGCGAACCCGCCGCCCGGGGGCTTCCACGGGTGGTGGACGTTCTCCCGCAGACACGAGACGAGTCGGTCGGAGGCGACTGCCTCGGCGTCGCGTCGCGCCGCCCGGTCGGAGAAGCGGTTGAAGTTGCCTCCCGCCATGACGATTCCCAGGACGATGCGTGGCGTCGAGTAGCGGTACGGCATCGTCGTGTGGGCAATCACCTCGCGGACCCGCCAGCCCTCACACAGCGTCTGGCGATTCCACAGGTCCGCCGGGAGCGCGGCCAGCAGGTCCGCCATCTCTCCGCGTTCGGCGGCGATCATCGCCTGGATGCTCGCGTCGGTGGTCTCGTTCATCGCATACCTCCCGTTTCGTCGATCGTGCCCGGGACACCCCTCGATACTGACCGACGGGGGAGAGGAAACTCATCGCGGGTGCGTCGTCAGCGTCGCGGTGACTTCGCGATCGCGAGGGCCATCACCGCCGCGATCGCGCACAGCCCGCCGGCGACGAAGAAGGCGGCGTCGTAGCCGCCGAAGCGGTCGCGGACCAGTCCGGCCAGGAACGCGACCAGTCCGGCGCCGATCTGGTGCGACGCCAGCACCCAGCCGAACACGATGGGGCCGTCGGCGCCGAAGTGCTTGCGGCACAGCGCGACGGTGGGCGGCACGGTCGCCACCCAGTCGAGGCCGTAGAAGATGATGAACGCGATCATCGGCGGGTGCACGGTCTGTGCGAACAGCAGCGGCAGCACCATCAGCGAGATGCCGCGCAGTAGGTAGTAGATGCCGAGGAGCTTGCGGGCGTCGAAGCGGTCGGTGAACCAGCCCGACGCGATGGTGCCGACCAGGTCGAAGATGCCGATCACCGCGAGCAGGCTCGCGGCCGCCGTCACGGGCATGCCGTGGTCGTGCGCGGCCGGGACGAAGTGAGTGCCGACCAGTCCGTTGGTGCTGGCGCCGCAGATCGCGAACGTGCCTGCCAGCAGCCAGAACACGCGGGTGCGGGCGGCCGAGCGGAGGACGCCGAGCGCCCGGCCGACCGCGCCGCCGGGTGCGTCCGGAGTCGCGGGCCGCACGTAGTCGGCGGGGGCGCCGTACGGCGTGGTGCCGACGTCCTCGGGACGGTTGCGCAGGAACAGCAGTACCAGTGGCACCACGGCCAGCGCGGCGAACGACACCGTCACCGACACCGTCTGCCAGTCGTAGCGCTCGGCCAGCGTCGCGAGGACGGGCAGGAACACCAGCTGCCCGGCCGCGCCGCCGGCGGTGAGGATGCCGGTGACCAGTCCGCGGCGTGCGACGAACCAGCGGTCGGTCACCGTCGCCACGAAGGCGAGTGCCATCGATCCGGTGCCGAGGCCCACCAGCACGCCCCACAGCAGCACCAGCTGCCACGTCGTGGTCATGAACACGGTCAGGCCGCTGCCGAGCGCGATCAGCGCCAGCGCGGCGGTCACGACCTTCCGGATGCCGAACCGTTCCATCAGCGCCGCCGCGAACGGCGCCGTCAGCCCGTACAGCACCAGGTTCACCGACACGGCCGCCGAGATACTCGCCCGGGACCAGCCGAAGTCGTCGTGCAGCGGGTCGATGAGCACCGACGGTGCCGCCCGGAATGCGGCGGCGCCCACCAGCGCCAGGAAGGCGACGGCGGCCGCGGGCCAGCCCGGGTGGATCCGACGTACGCGCCCGGTCGGGGTGGTGCTCGGGGTGGATACGGGCGGGGCGATCTCGGAACTCACGGCGTACATTGTGGCCGCCGCCGGGCGGGCGGCGGCCACCGGTACGTCAGGGGAGCAGCGCCGCCGGGGTGCCCGGCAGACCCGGGTAGTAGGTGCCGGCCGACCAGCCGCCGTCGACGGCCAGTTCGGCGCCCGAGATGTACGACGCCTCGTCGCTCGCGACGAACAGGGTGGCCCGCGCGATGTCCTCGGATTCGCCGATGCGTTGCAGCGGCACACCGGTGTACTTGCTCTGCAGGTCGTCGCCGCGGAGGCCGCCGGGATTGCCGAGCGTGGTGTCCACCCCGCCCGGGTGCACCGAGCACACCCGGATGCCGGCCGGGCCGAGTTCGTAGGCGAGCGCCTTCGTGAGCCCGCGGACCGCCCACTTGCTGGCGGCGTAGGCGGCGAGCCCGTTGACGCCGCGCAGGCCGTCCACCGACGAGATGTTGACGATCACGCCGCGACCGGCGCGCTTCATCGTCGGCACGACGGTCTTGGCGCCCAGCAGGTTTCCGAGGACGTTGATGTCCAGCAGGCGCTCGGTCTTCGCGACGTCGATGTCCTCGATCGGGGACCAGTGCATGACGCCGGCGTTGTTGACCAGAATGTCCAGGCCGCCGAATCGTTCGACCGTTTGGTCGGCGAATGCGGTCCACGACGCCTCGCTGCTCACGTCGAGGGGCGCGAAGAACGCCGCGTCGCCCAGTTCCTCGGCCAGCGCGCGGCCCTTGTCCTCGAGCACGTCGCCGAGCGCGACACGAGCGCCCTCCGCGACGAAGAGGCGGGCCGTCGCGGCGCCCATGCCCTGCGCTGCGCCCGTGATGATCGCGATCTTGCCGTCGAGCCGTGCCATGCGTCCTCCGAGGTCTGCCTCGAACCGGACTGTCCGGTTCGAGGCAGACCATCTCGCGTCGGGGCGGGGATGTGAAGGACGCTTCTCGCTCAGTGGTACGGGTCACACTCCGGGTCAGTGCACGACGGTTCCGCCGTCCGCGATGATCACCTGCCCGGTGATGTAGCTGCCGGCATCGGACGTGAGGAGCAGTGCGGGACCGACCATCTCGTCGGGATCGGCGATCCGCTTCTGCAGCGATATCGTGCGCATCGCCTCGATGGCCTCGGGCGGATTGTTGCGGACCATGTCGGTGTCGACGGATCCGGGGGCGAGCGCATTGACCCGGATCCCGCGGGGCGCGAAGTCCGCCGCCATCGACCGGGTGAACGACAGCAGGGCGCTCTTGGCACCCGCGTACATCGCGACGCCCGGTGAGAACATGAACGCGCCCACCGAGATCACGTTGAGGACGGCCGCGTGCGGGCTGGCCTCGAG
The DNA here is from genome assembly GCF_003350365.1 of Rhodococcus sp. AG1013. Taxonomy (NCBI): domain Bacteria; kingdom Bacillati; phylum Actinomycetota; class Actinomycetes; order Mycobacteriales; family Nocardiaceae; genus Rhodococcus; species Rhodococcus sp. AG1013. The sequence goes on along the minus strand of NZ_QQAT01000025.1, from coordinate 34,294 downwards.
GTGCGGCAGTGCGGCCTGGGTGAGGAACACCGGGCCGCGCAGGTTGACGTCGTAGGACTTGGTCCACGCGTCGGGCGTGAACGCTCCCAGCGGCTGCGTGAGCGGGTTCGCGGCCGCATTGACGAGGATGTCGATCCCGCCGAAGGTGTCGACCGAACGATCGACCAGCGTCGAGAGGTCGTCCAGTTCGCCGAGATGGGTGGGCACCCCGAGTGCGTTGCCGCCCATGTCCTTCAGATGCTGTTCGGCGCGCGCGCAGGCCTCCGCCTTGCGGCTGGCCACCACCACGTTCGCACCCGCGGCCACGTAGGCCTCGGCGAGGGCGAGCCCGATGCCGCGGGTGCCACCGGTGACGACGGCGGTACGGCCGGTGAGGTCGAAGAGGCGATTCAGTTTGTCGCGATTCACGGTCGGTCTCCTGTGTCCACCCAGGCGGGCTGTCTGCGTTCGATGAATGCGGCTGCGGCCTCGGCGAACTCGCCGCCGGTGCCGGCCAGGATCTGGGTGCGGTTCTCGAGTGCGATCGCCGCGTCGACGCTGCCCGCCGACGAGTTCGCGGCGAGGACCTGCTTGGTCATGGACAGGGCGAACGGGCTGTGGTTGCAGAGCGTCCGCGCGAGTTCGAGGGCCGCGTCGAGCAGTTCGTCGTCGGGCGCGATGCGCGTGACGAATCCGATGCGCTCGGCCTCCGTGGCGTCGAACTCCCGTGCCGTGGTGATCAGTTCGGTGGCACGTCCCGCGCCTATCAGCCGTGGCAGCGTGTAGCTGATGCCGATGTCGCAGCCGGAGACTCCGACCTTGACGAACTGCACCCCGAAGCGTGCCGACGCCCCGGCGATCCGCAGGTCGCACGCCGCGGCCAGAGCCAGACCGCCACCGAAGGCGGGCCCGTTGACCGCCGCGATCACCGTCTGCGGGAGCCGTTGCAGACGGGGGACCAGCGAGGCGATGTACTCCTGGGTGCGCATCCCGGCCGCGGGTCCGGTGAGTCCGGCTGCGGTGGGCGCCACGTGCGTCGAGTCCTTGAGGTCCAGGCCGGCGCTGAAGCCGCGTCCCGCCCCGGTGAGGATCACGACGCGGCACGAGTTGTCGTACTCGAGCTCGGTGAGCGCGGCGTGCAGTTCCTCGACGAGGGCGTAGCTGAGCGCGTTGAGCCGCTCGGGGCGGTTGAGGGTGAGCACCGTGACGGCCGGGTTGGGCCGGGATACGTCGATCAAAGGCATTCGGGCTCCGCTTCGTTCGGACCGGACGTGAGGTGTCCGACTATTACCCTTACACGACGTAAGATTATTTGTCAGTAGATCCGGCGGAGGAGTGTCGAGTGGGCGAGACAGGTGTGGGGCGGGGTCGTCCCCGCGACCGCGAGCGGCATCGTGCGGTGCTCGCCGCCGCCACCGAGTTGCTGATCGACGACGGCTACGAGGCGCTCACCCTCGCGGCGGTGGCCCGGCGGGCCGGCGTCGGGCGGCCGCTGCTCTACCAGTGGTGGGGCTCCAAGGCGGCACTGGTGCAGGAGGTGCTGTTCCGTGCCGAACCGCTCTCGGCGCGTGCGGTTCCCGCCGACGCGACCTTCGCGGAGACGTTCACTGCCATGGTGCGGGACATGGTGGCGCTGCACGCCCTGCCCCAGTACCGCCGGGGGCTGCCCGGACTCATCGGAGACATGGTCGCCGACCCGGCGTTGCAGGAGGCCGCCGAACGCCGGTTCATCGAGCCGGTACGGGCCCGGTACGTCGAGGTGTTCCGTCGCGCAATCGATTCCGGAGAGGTACGCGCCGACGTGGACGGCGGTGCGGTGCTCGACACCCTGCGCGGAGCCGTCACGATGCTGATCCTCACGCGGCCGTCGTGGAGCGAGGCCGACCTCGTCGAGTACCTGGTTCGGCTGGTACTGGACGGGGTGCGCCCAACCTAGGCCCTGTCCGGTTGCCCGATAGGGTGTAACGCGCGAACCGGACACCGGAAGCACCCGGCGAGGTGACCGATCGCGCTACACGACCAAGCCTGAGGGGGAGTCATGCCCACGCTCGCGATGCTGTTCCAGGACCGACTCGACGCCGATGTCACCGAAGGAGCCCTGGCTGCGCAACTGCAGCTGGACTGGCCCGACGTCGACTTCTCCGGGCTGGCCGTCGGCGGGGACGAGTCCGCCGACCGTGATGCGCCGATGTGTCTCGACCTGGACGGCAAGATGATCGCGTTGCTGACGGTCCCGTCCCCGGCGGGTGACGACGTCGCCGAGATCGTCGAGCACAGCCGCCTGTGGCCGAACGAGGTACCCGCGCCGGCGGACTACTCGGCACACACGATTGTCACTGTCCTCGGCCGAGGGGACGGACACGAGGACGCGATCGCGCACGCCGTGTTGTTGTCCCGCGTCGTTGCGTCGATCATCGCGCTCACCGACACCGTTCGCGCTGTGTACTTCGGCAGTGCCGATCACGTCGTCCTGCCGGCGTTGTTCCGCGATCTCATGCTGGACACGCTGCCCGAGCCGTCGTTGCTTGCATGGGTCGCGATCAACATCGGTGAGCGCCCGGACGGCGTGATGACCGGCCACACACGGGGTCTCGGCATGCTCGGCCTCCCGGACGTCGAAATCCCGGAGACCCCCGAGTCCGCCGAGGACACCTTCGACCGCCTCACGAGCATCGCCTCGTACCTTGTCGAGCAAGGACCCGTCATCAACGACGGCGACACGATCGGCACCACCGAAGCCGCCGAGATCGTCGTCGACCACTCCCCGAGCGCCTTCGACCCCGACCGGACCGTCCTCCGCCTGAAGTTCGATGCCGACCGGAGCAAACGCAAGCGGGGTTGGTTCAGCCGTCGACGCTGACTTCGCACGGTGCTGTCCGGGCGTCGGGACGATCGCAGTCCGAGGTCAGCCCTTCGACGACTTGCGCCGCCGCGTGGTGAGCATCCCCACGAGCCACCCGATCGCGAAGATGACGAGCAGCGTCAACCACAGCGGCGCCGTCACCGAGATGAAGAACAGCGAGATCGATACGTCGTGCCGATTCTGGGCGACGAAGATGATCGCGAGGACGGCGAGCGCGAGTGCGGCCCACTGGGTCGGTGATACGCGGGTCAGGATCGAATCGGACTTCTGGGTGGTCATCGCCCGAGACTAACTCTCGCCCCTCGGAATTCCGATCAGATCCCGGCTGCGGCCGACACTGTGTCGTGCACCCATCGCTCGTACCGTTCGGGCGACCAGTCGCTGTCGAAGACCATTCGCGTGTAGGTCTCCGGGCTGAGCAGGACCAGTGCCACGTCGACGGCCTTGCCGGCGAGTGCCTCCATGAGGTGCTGCTGGACCGTGCGCCGCTGCTCGAGGCTGGTGCGCCACAGTTCGGCGACCTCGGCCCATTCGCGTTCGAGTGTCGCCACCGGTTCGTCGTCGCTGCGTACCCGGTGGTGGTGGTCGGCGCCCGCTTCGACGATCCCGACGGCGGCCGGGTCCGCAACTACACCCGGCCCCGCGCGATTCCGGTGCCGCCGGAGGTGTCCGCCGACTATCGACGATGCACGGGTAGCGCTGGCGCACTTGCAGTTCGGTGCCACCGCATCCGCAGCGCGATAATTCGATTGCGGCACCACCGACGGGAACCTAGGGTTCACGACATCCGGCACACGGCCGGTCCCTGCGCTGGTGAAAGTGGTGAATTATGCCCCGGACAACCGCCGAGTACCTTCACGCTCCCGTGAACTGCTCAGGCCGGTGATCCGACGACGACATCGGGTCTTCCGTCCGGTGTGAGCTTCTCGCGGGATCGACATGCTCGGCAATCGCTGCCGTTCAATCGATCTCACGGAGGAGAATCCGCGTGTCCCATCGAGGCACACCAATTTCACATCTCTCGACCTTCACCTGCATCCGCTGCGGACTCGCCGTGTCCCGGGCGACGCCGGACGCGGGCCCGCGCACGCACTGTCCGAACTGCCTGGCGGGCAAGCACGGCTCGACCGCCGAGCAGCGCTGCGGTTCGCGGACCCACCCGATCGCCATCGCCGTGCTCCGCGACGGTGACTGGATGCTGATCCATCGCTGCACCGGTTGCGACCGGTTGTCGGCCAGCCCGGTGGCCGGCGACGACAACCAGTTGCTGCTGGTGCGGATCGCGGTGAAACCCTTGGCGCAGCCGCCGTTCCCGCTCGAGCACCTCGCCCAGTTGTAGCGCGGGGAGGAGTTCGAATGGCACGCAGGAACATCGGAGCCGGACGACGGCAACGCGGCAAGCCGGTGCACAGGGACGGCCCGGCGCGGCGCGGCTCGTCGTTCCGGTGCGTCGGGTGCGGGCTGGACGTGCCGATGCGCGCGCCCGGCACCGCTCATCGCAACCATTGTCCGCACTGTCTGTGCAGTCGGCACGTGGACCGGACCGTACCCGGCGACCGCGCGTCGTCGTGTCGGGGCCGGATGGACCCCATCTCGATCACCGTGCGTGACGGTGGCGAATGGGTGATCATCCACAGCTGTGCCGGCTGCGGGTGGATCGGTTCGAACCGGTCGGCCGGGGACGACAGTTCGCTGGCGTTGGTACGGATCGCGGTTCGTCCGATCGCGCGCAGCGGACTGCTCTTCGGTCACGAACGCTGACGCTCTGACTCGATTGCCGTGCAGAATCCGCCCGATAGGGGCAATGTGGACGGCAAGCGCAGCGCGGCGTCGAAACGGAAACGCCTGCTCGGACTGTCCGGGTGGGCGTTTCCGCCCTTCCGCGTTGCAGAAGGGAGTGCCCGGTTTGGATTTCCAGACCTTGTGGGATTTCGTGTTCGAGCGGCGCCAGCAGCTGCTCACGGACTCGTACCTCCACGTCAGTGCCGTCGTCCAGTCGGTGGTCATCGCCGGGATCATCGCGGTCCTGATCGGGATTGCCGTCTACCGGAGTCCCATCGGGTCGGCGGTCGCGACGGGTTTGGCGAGCACGATCCTGACGTTGCCGTCGTTCGCCCTGTTGGGCCTGCTCATCCCGATTCTCGGGCTGGGCGTCGCGCCCACGGTGACGGCTCTGGTGCTGTACGCGCTGCTGCCGATCATCCGCAACACGATCATCGGCCTCGCGTCGGTCGATCCCGCGATCACCGACGCGGCCCGCGGGGTGGGGATGAACCGGTTGCGCGTCCTGGGCCGGATCGAACTGCCGCTGGCCTGGCCGTCGATCCTGGCCGGCATCCGGGTCAGCACCCAGATGCTGATGGGCATCCTCGCGATCGCGGCCTACGCCAAGGGCCCGGGCCTGGGAAACCTGATCTTCTCCGGGTTGTCCCGCGTCGGCAGCCCCACCGCGGTGCCGCAGGCGCTCACCGGAACCGTGCTCATCGTCATTCTCGCGCTCGTTCTCGACGGGCTGTTGGTCCTCGTCGGGCGCCTCACCACCTCCAGGGGGATCCGTGACTGAACTGCTACCCGCCGAAGAACAGACCGGCAAGGGCGTCGAGATCGTGCTCGACGACGTCGTCAAGCAGTACCCCGGGCAGGGCGTTGCCGCCGTCGACGGGGTGTCGATGACCATTCCCGCCGGCGAGATCGTCGTGTTCGTGGGGCCGTCGGGCTGCGGGAAGACCACCACGATGCGGATGATCAACCGGCTCATCGAGCCGACGTCGGGCACCATCACGATCGCCGGCCGCGACACCCACTCGATCGATCCGGACCGGCTGCGGCGGGGGATCGGCTACTCGATCCAGCAGGCCGGGCTGTTCCCGCATCTCACGGTGGCCAAGAACGTGGCCACCGTCCCGGGCCTGGTCGGGTGGGACAGGAAGCGCATCGCCGAGCGCACCGACGAGATGCTCGACCTGGTGGGCCTCGATCCCGATACCTATCGGGACCGGTTCCCGCGCCAGCTCTCCGGCGGTCAGCAGCAACGTGTCGGGGTGGCCCGGGCCCTGGCCGCCGACCCTCCGGTGCTGCTGATGGACGAGCCGTTCGGGGCCGTGGATCCGATCACGCGCGGGCTGTTGCAGGATGAGCTGATGCGCCTGCAGTCCGAGCTCGGCAAGACCATCGTGTTCGTCACCCACGACTTCAACGAGGCGGTCAAGCTCGGCGATCGGATTGCCGTGCTGGGCAGTCAGTCCCACATCATGCAGTACGACACTCCCGAGGCGATCCTGGCGAATCCCGCCAACGACATGGTCGCCGGGTTCGTGGGGGCGGACGCCTCGCTCAAGCAGCTCACGCTCACCCGGGTCCGGGACGTCGAGATGACGGACTGTCCCACCGCGTACCGGGACGGCTCCGTGGCCGACCTGCGCCGGGCGCTCGCGCAACAGGACGCCCACTGGGGGCTGATCCTGGACCACCGCGACCGCCCGCTGCGATGGGTGTCGCCGGCGCAGCTCGCGTCGGCGGCGTCGTTGCAGGACATCGGCGAACCGGTGGGCGAGCTGGTGTCGGTGCAGTCGACGCTGCAGGACGCGCTCGAGGCGCTGCTGGTGCAGAGCAGCGCGTCGGCGGCGGTCACCGGCCGGCGCGGCGAGTTCGTCGGGCTCATCACGATCGACACCCTGGTGCAGGCGCTGCAGGAGATGCGCGAGGAACACGCCGACGATCATGCCGACGCCCAGAACAGCACTGCCGGTGCGGCGGAGGACTCGTCGAAATGACCACGCAGACACCGGCTGCCGCGCAACGCGCCGAACGGGCCAGGCTCCTGGTCCAGCCGCTGCTCGTGCTCCTGCTGGTGGGGGGCGTGCTGGGGTGGGCCTTCACCCGCGATCTCACTGCCACCCAGCAGGCGAGCATCAGCATCGGCAACATCGCGACCCTCACGTGGCAGCACGTGCTCATCACCGTCGTGGTGGTCCTGATCGTGCTGGCGCTCGCGGTGCCGCTCGGTACCCTCGTGACCCGCCCCGGATTCACCAAGCTGGCACCGGTATTCGTGGGAATCGCCAACATCGGCGCGTCCGCCCCGGCGATCGGCCTGCTGGTGCTGTTCTACCTCGCGACGCGGACGACGGGGTTCTGGATCGGCGTGCTGCCCATCGCGTTCTACTCGCTGCTGCCGGTGCTGCGGAACACGATTCTCGGCTATCAGGAGGTGGACCCGGCCCTCGTCGACGCCGGACGCGGACAGGGGATGTCGGCGCTCGCGGTGCTGCGGCGGGTGGAGTTCCCGTTGGCGGTGCCGTACATCCTGGCCGGGCTGCGGACGTCGCTGGTCCTCGCCGTCGGTACGGCCACGCTGTGCTTCCTGGTGAGCGCGGGTGGTCTCGGCATCCTCATCGACACGGGATACAAGTTGCGCGACAACGTGACCCTCGTCGTCGGTGCGGTGCTGGCCGTCGCACTGGCGCTGCTGGTCGACTGGCTCGGTGCCCTCGCCGAGACGTACCTCGGGCCGAAGGGGCTGCGCTGACATGACGGTGATTCGACGGGTCCTGGCCGGTGCCGCGGTGGTGCTCGCGACCACCCTGATCGCGTCGTGCGGCCTGGAATCCGGTGGCGCCCTCCCGCTGAAGGTCGGCCCGGCGAGCATCCAGCCGGTGCCCGAGCTCGACGGTGCTCGGATCACGGTCGGTTCCAAGGACTTCACCGAGCAGATCATTCTCGGCTACATGATCGAGTTCGCGTTGTCCGCCGCCGGTGCCGATGTCCGCGACCTCACGAACATCCAGGGGTCCAACAGCACCCGTGACGCGCAGTTGGCCGGGCAGATCGACGTGAGCTACGAGTACACCGGCACCGGGTGGATCAACTACCTCGGGCACGAGCAGCCGATCCCGGATTCGCAGGCGCAGTTCGAGGCCGTCCGGGACGAGGACCTCGCGCGCAACGGCATGGTGTGGACCGACCCGGCGCCGATGAACAACACGTACGCGCTGGCCACCAGTCGGGCCACCGCGGAGCAGACCGGCGTGCGCACGCTGTCGGACTACGCCGCTCTGGTGCAACGTGATCCGGCTGCGGCGGCGACGTGCGTCGAGACCGAGTTCAACGTCCGTCAGGACGGCTTCCCCGGCATGGCGGCGGCGTACGGGTTCGATCCGGCCCGCGCGGAGAAGCGCATCCTGCAGACCGGCATCATCTATCAGGCCACCGCCGACGGCAGCCAGTGCAAGTTCGGCGAGGTGTTCACCACCGACGGCCGAATCGCGGCCCTCGACCTCGTGGTGCTCGAGGACGACCGGCAGTTCTTCCCGAAGTACAACCCGGCGCTGACGATGCGGGCGGACTTCGCCGAGCAGTACCCGGAGGTGGCCGAGGTGATGGCGCCGATCTCGGCGGTGCTCACCAACGAGGCGATCACCGAACTCAATCGTCAGGTGGACGTCGACGGCAAGGATCCGGCGGCCGTGGCCCGGCAGTGGCTGGTGGACCAGGGGTTCGTGACGGCGGAGGACTGACCCGTCCGTCAGCGGGCTCCGGAACGGCCCTGGTCCACCAGTTCGCGCACGCGTGGGAACACCTCACCCGCCAGGTACCGCAGGGACGGCTCGTCGGTGGGCCCGCTGAGGACGAACGTGTCGAAGCCGTGATCGAGCGCGAGCGAGGACAGTGCGCGGGGGAGGTTCTCGACGTCCCGGACGTCGATTCCGTCGCCGATGTTGAGGACGCGTCGGATGCGCGACGGGTCGCGGCCCGCGGCGGTGGCCGCGTCGTCGATCGCCGCACTGGCCGAGGCGATCCCGTCGGCGTCGATGTAGCCGAGCGACGGCAGCCAGCCGTCGCCCATCTCCCCGATCAGGCGGAGCATGCGCGGCTTGTAGCCGCCGATCCAGATGCCGATCGGGTGCGCGGGAACGGGCCCGGGGTGGACGCCGTTCACGGAGTGGAACTCGCCGTCGAACCGGATCGATCGCTCGCCGCTCCACATCAGACGGATCACCGATACCGCCTCCCGGAGGGCCTGCACCGACTCCCCGGGCGAGCGTCGCTCGCCGCCCATCGCCGCGATCGCGTCCCAGAAGGCGCCGGCGCCGAGTCCGAGTTCGACGCGGCCGTCGCTGAGGAGATCGAGGCTCGCGGCGGCCTTCGCGAGCACCGCGGGCGGGCGCAGCGGCAGGCTGGCGACGTCCGGGAACACTGCGAGCTTCTCGGTGCGAGCGGCAATGGCGGACAACAGGGTCCACGCATCGAGGAAACTCTTCTGATAGGGGTGGTCCTGGATGCCGACGAGGTCGAACCCGGCTTCGTCCAGCACGGCGGCGGTGTCGAGTGCCGCTCGCGGAGCGTGGGCATCGGGGACGAGAAAGTAGCCGAATCGGATGGTGTGGCCGTAGTCGGGCACAGCGGGCTCCTTCGTCTGGTGACGATCCTCTCCTCACGATAGGTGCCGAGGCGCCGGTCCGAGTACCGAAAGAATCGACAACCCGGGGTTGACGATCCCGGATCGTCAACCTACGGTTGTCGTATGACTGATCCGACGCGCATGTCGAACCCCGTGCGGCTCGACGATCTCATCGAAGCCATCAAGAAGGTGCACACCGATGCACTCGAACAGCTGACCGATGCGGTCCTCGCCGCCGAGCACCTCGACGAGGTGGCCGACCACCTGATCGGCCACTTCGTGGACCAGGCCCGACGCTCGGGCGCGTCCTGGACCGACATCGGCCGCAGCATGGGGGTGACCAAGCAGGCCGCACAGAAGCGGTTCGTGCCGAAGGGCCCCGAGGAGCCCGCCGACCTCGATGCCAGTCAGGGCTTCAGCAGGTACACCCCCCGCGCCCGCAACGTCGTCATGGCGGCGCAGAACGAGGCGCGGGCCGCGGGCAACGACCAGATCACCCCGGAGCACCTGGTGCTCGGCCTGCTGGCGGACCCCGAGGCGATCGCGGTGAAAGTGCTCGCCGCCCAGGGCTTTACTCCCGAATCCGTTCGGCAGGCAGCCACCGCGGTCCTGCCGGAGGGCGTCGACGAGTTGCCCGAGCTCATCCCCTTCGACGCCGGCGCGCGCAAGGCCCTCGAACTCACGTTCCGGGAGGCACTGCGGCTGGGGCACAACTACATCGGCACCGAGCACCTGCTCCTCGCGCTGCTCGAACTCGAGGACGGCGCCGGCGTGCTCGCCGAATTGGGAGTGGACAAGGAGGCGGCCGACGCATTCATCGTCGCGACCCTGTCCCAGTTCCTCGCGGCACGCGACGACGCGGGGGCGTGACGCGGCGCCCTCGGAGCTCGGTACGGGGTGCCCGGTAACGGTGCAGCGGCCGCAGGCGACAAGCCCGGTAGTGGCACCGGAAACCGGGCCGCCTCGTGTCGATCCAGTGGGGGAACCGATGCGGCACTGCCGCCGACGTTGGCCACGCTGCAAGCGGCGTTCGACGCGAACGTCCCGATCTTCGAGGACGCGGGACAAGCCGCCTTCCCGGGATACATCGGGCAGGGCTATCCGATCCTGCTGTTCCGGAAGGTGACCGACCGCGCGGCGCTGGCGTCGCAGTCGGCGAAGTACATCACCTTCGGGGCGTACCCGCCGTTCGACGAGTTCGCGCAGACCACCAGCTACGGTGCGCCGACGGGGAACATGGCCCTGACCGGGAGGCTGAACGACATCAGCAGGCCGGACTTCACGGGTTCGCTGCCCGGGACGTGGACCCACACCGGTGCCGAGTACGGGTACGGAACCCCGCCCATCGGGTTCGCCCTGTACGTACCCGACGCGCTCGCTACGGGCTCGGGTGGCTCCTTCGGATCGGGGGCGTCCTAGCCCCATGCCGCGGATCGGTTCCGGTGCAGTGGGTTCCGTCGCTCACTGCGCGAACCGCAGGATCGCGGCCGCAGGTACCTCGTCGGGCACGTCGCCCGAGCGGACGGCGAGGACCTTCGCGCCCGTGAGCAGTGCCCGCCGGGCGATCTCGTCCACCACGCCGTACTCGTGGTTGCCGTTCAGCTCGGCCAGTTCGACGGTTCCGCTGTCCGGGTCGATCGTGCCGGGGACGATGCCCTCGATGTCGACCAGCAGCGTCTCGATTCGGCCGAACGTCGCGGAGCGGGCCACGTCGGAGATCTCGACCTGGGCCCGGCCCTTCGAGCGCAGGTCGTCGAACTGCTTGCGGGTGTCCGCGAGTTGCTGGGCGTAGTGACCGTCGAGGACCGTGCGAGTGGTCCGGGCGATCTGCTCGTCGCTCATTTCTTCCGGATTGCCCTGAATGCCCTCGTCGAGCAGCTGGTGGTAGTTGTTCACCGAACGATAGATCGAGGCCGTCGGTTCGGCGGCGGCCAGGATCAGGGGAGTGTCCCGTCCCGTCAGCACGCTGCGCAGCTCGTGGTCGATCGCGCGGGCGTACTCGCGCACGCGCAGCTTTCGTCCCTCTTCGCCCTGCACCCGCCCCGGCGCGCGGTCGGGCGCCGCCCGCCCGCTCCCGGCACCCCCGGCGGATCCTCCCCGGCCGTGCACGCGGCCGCCGGTCGTCCTGCCGAGTGACGGCACGCCGGCGTAGCTCGCAGCGTCCTTGGGCAGACCCGGCACGTCGATCTTTGCCGGCGGCTGATCGGCCGTGACCTCGATCAATCGGACGGATCCCTCGGCGAGGGCCAGTACGAACGCGGTCTGCGGGAAGGTCACCGTCCGCAGCAGCGGCTTGATGTAGAAGCGGTCGCTGACGATGGCACACGCTCCGAGCCGGTTGGGCAGTCGGTAGCGCCGCACCCTGTCCGTCGTGGCGAGCACGACGAGCGTCCGCGCCTGATACCACCAGAAGGCCTCGTCCTCGATCAGGTCGTCGAATGCTTGCTCGAATGCCACCCGTTCCTTGTGGTCTTCGACTTGCTCGAGCGCGGACTTGACCTGGTTCGTGAACTCGATACGACTCTTGCCCGGCTCTTGGATGTCGTCCTCGGTGGGCGTGTAGATCGAGATGCAGGTGTGACCCTCCACCCCGGCGAGCCGGCGAACCTCGGCATGACTCGGAATATCGCTGTAGAGCATTCCTCGACCTCCCGGTAGTTGGTCGCTTTTCAGACTACCCAGCGCGGTCACGTCGCGGCAGTGCTTTGCGGACGGCGCGGTTCCCGCTCCGGAAAGGGCCCGTTGCCCGCTCCGTGGAGGAGACTCTGGACCGGACGGGCGTCCTATCGGTAATGATCTGGGGCAGTAGAGACTTGGAGGAGATATGGGGCAACTCGAAGGGCGGACCGCATTCGTGACCGGCGCCGCGCGGGGCCAGGGCCGCGCGCACGCTCTCGCGCTCGCCGCGGAGGGCGCGGACGTGTTCGGCATCGACATCTGCGCCGACGTCGCGACGGTGCCGTACCCGCTGGCCGCCGTCGCGGACCTCGACGAGACGCGGCGGCTGGTGGAGCAGCACGGCGTGCGCTGCCGAACCGCAGTCGTGGACGTGCGCGAGCGCGCGGCGGTGGACGCGGCCGTCGCGACCGCGATCGCGGAGTTCGGCAAGATCGACATCTGCGTCGCGAACGCCGGTGTGTGCGCGTTCGCGAAGACGTGGGACCTGACGGACGACATGTGGGACGCCGTCGTCGACACCAACCTCACCGGCGTGTTCAAGACGCTGCGTGCGGTGGCCCCGCACATGATCGAACGGGGTTACGGACGCATCGTCGCGACGTCGTCGATGGGCGGGCGCACCGGCATCCCGAACCTCGCCCACTACGTGTCCGCGAAGTGGGGCGTGATCGGCCTCGTGAAGACGCTCGCGCTCGAACTCGCCCGATACGGGATCACCGTCAACGCCGTCTGTCCGGGCTCGGTCGACACCCCGATGGTTCACAACGAGGCCTTCTACGGGCTGTTCGCCCCGGATGTCGAGAATCCGACGCGGGAGACCGTCGAGTCCCGCTACGCCGGTATCACCCCGATGCGCGTGCCGTGGGTGGCGCCGGAGGACATCGCGCACGCGGTGCTGTACCTGGTCTCGGAACAGGCGCGGTACGTCACCGGCACGTCGCTCGACGTCAGTGCGGGCAGCTCGGCGCTGATGCCCTGACCTCCCGCTCGTCGGGGATCGGGTACCGATAGACGATGTGGGACAACGGCTCCGGCGTCAGCGCGCGGCGGGCAGCGCGAACAGCTCGGCGGCGGCGGTGACGGTCCGTGCCACCACGTCGGCGCGGTCGGGGTCGAGTCCGTGGCGGCCGCCCTCGATCAACAGCAGGGGATGCTCGGCGGGGATCAGTTCCAGGGCGGCGCGCATCTCGTCGGGCGTGCCGAACGGGTCCCGGTCGCCGTGTACGAACAGCGACGGGGTGCGCAGTTGCGGCAGGTGTTCGGTGCGCTGCTTCTCCGGTTTGCCCGGTGAGTGCAGCGGATACGACAGCAGCACAAGGCCGTCCGCGACATCGGGCCGTTCCGCGGCCAGCATCGTGGACTGGCGGCCGCCGTACGAGTGTCCGGCCAGGAGCAGGGGGCCGTCGGCGAGTTCGCGGATCGCGTCGGTGGCCGCGACGATGCCGTCGCGGTCGGTGCCGGCGTGGGCCCGGTTGGGCGGGCCCGACGCCCGTCGTCGGCGGAACGGGAGGTTGTAGCGCAGCACCAGAAGTCCATGCTGGGCGAATCCGGACGCCATGGCCTGCAACAGTTTTGCGTTCAAGTCACCGCCGGCGCCGTGGGCGAGGACCAGTTTGCCGGCCGCGTCGCCTGCGGGGCGGTGCAGGTAGCCGTACACCCCGTCGGTGTCGAGGAGGACCGGTTCGTCGAGCGCGCTCATGACCATCGAGGTTACCGTGGAACGGTGCAGCGACCACGGGTGCTGGTCACCGGGGCCACCGGGTACATCGGTGGCCGTCTCGCCCCGCGCCTGCTCGCGGCCGGGTACGACGTGCGGGTGCTGGTGCGGTCCCCGGAGAAACTGCGGGACGTGCCGTGGGCGAAGCAGGTCGAGATCGTCCGCGGCGATCTGGGCGATCCGGACTCGCTGACGGCGGCCACCGCCGACATGGACGTCGTGTACTTCCTCGTCCACTCGATGGGGACGTCGACGGAGTTCGTGGAGACCGAACGGATCGGGGCGTCCAACCTGGCGGCCGCGGCGAAGGCGAGCGGCGTCCGCCGCATCGTCTACCTCGGGGGACTGCACCCCGAGGGCACCGAACTCTCGCCGCACATGCGCTCGCGCGCGCAGGTCGGCCGCATCCTCGTGGACTCCGGGATCCCGACCATGGTGCTGCAGGCCGGGGTCGTCATCGGGTCCGGATCGGCATCGTTCGAGATGATCCGGCACCTGACGAATCGGCTGCCGGTGATGACCACGCCCCGGTGGGTGAACAACCGGATCCAGCCGATCGCGGTGCGCGACGTCCTCTACTACCTGGTGGCGGCGGCCGAGGCCCCGCTGCCGGGCAGTCGCACCTTCGACATCGGTGGCCCCGACGTCCTGACGTACGGCGACATGATGAAGGTGTACGCCGACGTGGCGGGGCTGCGGCGTCGCCGCGTCCTGGTGCTGCCGGTGCTCACCCCGCGGCTGGCGGGACTGTGGATCGGGCTGGTGACGCCCATCCCGAGTTCGCTGGGGCGGGCGCTCATCGAGTCGCTCCACAACGACGCCGTCGCCGCGAACCGCGACATCGACGACGTGATCCCGCCGCCGAAGGAGGGGCTGACGCCGTACCGGCAGGCCGTCCGGCTGGCGCTGCGCCGTATACGGAGCGGCGAGGTGGAGACCAACTGGGCCAGCGCGTCGCCGGTGGGTGCGCCGTCGGATCCGCTTCCGTCCGACCCGAACTGGGCGGGGGAGGCGGTGTACACCGACGAGCGCAGCGCCGGCTGCGACGCGGACGCCGACACGTTGTGGCGGGTGCTCGAGAGCATCGGCGGCGAGAACGGCTGGTACTCGTTCCCGCTCGCGTGGGTGATCCGCGGCTGGCTGGACCGGCTCGTCGGCGGGGTCGGGCTCACCCGCGGGCGACGCGACGCCCGCCGCCTGAACACCGGTGACCCCCTGGACTTCTGGCGCGTCGAGCAGATCGACCGCGGCTCGCTGCTGCGGTTGCGCGCGGAGATGCGGACGCCGGGCGGTGCCTGGCTGGAATGGCGGGTGCACCCGGACGGCCCGCACCGCTCCCGGCTCGAGCAGCGCGCCATCTTCTTCCCGAAAGGTCTTGCGGGACGGCTCTACTGGTACTCGATCCTGCCGTTCCACGGGATCATCTTCAAGGGCATGCTCACCAACATCACCGGCGCCGCGGCGCGGGAGTACGCCGCGACCGGTTGAGTGCGGCCCGGTGGGTATTGACAGAATGCTGTCAAAGTGACAGCCTCCTGTCATGACTGAAACAGTGCATGTCGCCGTGTACGACACCTTCGTCGATTGGGAGATCGGTCTGGCGATCGATCACATCAACAAGCCGATGTGGCAGCGGGAGCCGGGCCGATTCACCGTGGCCACGGTCGGCGCCACCGCGAGCCCGATCGTGACGATGGGCGGAATGCGCGTCGTCCCGGACACCACGCTGGACGTGGTCAGGCCGCAGGACAGCGCGATGCTCATCCTGGCGGGCAACGACATCTGGAACACCGAACAGTTCTCGCCGTTCGCGGCGAAGGCACGCGATTTCCTCGCTGCGGGGGTGCCGGTGGCCGCGATCTGCGGTGCAACGGGTGGGCTGGCGATGGCCGGACTGCTCGACGACCGCGCGCACACGAGCAACGCGGCCGAGTTCCTCAACTCGGTCGGGTATGCGGGCGGGCACCTGTACCGCGACGAGCCGGCCGTCACCGATCGCGACCTCATCACGGGCGCGGCCAACGCGCCGGTCCACTTCGCCCGCGAGATCCTCGAACGGCTCGACGTGTTCGCGCCGGGTGTGCTGGCGTCGTGGTTCAAGCTCTACGGGGACCGCGATCCCGCGGGCTTCTACGAACTGATGGCGGAATGAGTGCACGGGACGACCAGGATCTGCTGAGCGGTCTCGCGCTCGGCTCGTTCCGGCTCAACGGCCAGTTCCTCGAGGTGGCGGAGGGGCTGGCCCGCCCGGTGGGTCTCACCGCCGCGTGGTGGCAGGTGCTCGGCGCCGTCCTGACGCAGCCGCTGTCGGTCGCCGACATCGCCCGCGAGATGGGCATCACCCGGCAGAGCGTGCAGCGCATCGCCGATCTGCTGGTCACCCGGGGTCTGGCCGAGTACCAGCCGAACCCCGCGCACCGCCGTGCCAAGCTCGTCACGCCCACGCCGGAGGGGCGTCGGGCGGTGTCGGGGATCGGCCCCGCTCACGCCGCCTTCGCCGCCCGACTGGCGCGGGCCATGGGCCGGGACGAGCTGGCCGACGCGCTCGCCTCGATCCGTCGGCTGTCGGCCGTGCTCGATCAACTGGCCGACGAGGACGAGGCCGGTTCGGGGGCAGTCACCGATCGTTGAGCATCACACGGTGCACAGCGGGGCGATGTCGGAGCGTCCGCCGGTGGTGGGCGAGGTGAGCAGCAGGCACGAGTTGTAGCCGCGGGACTCGACGACGCTGCGGATCTGCTGCCAGCCCTCTGCGCTCACGGCGGGGGTGCGGGAGAGCACGAACCCGGAGACGCGCATGGGGTCGCCGACCAGGGCCCACGAGTAGTCGTCGGCGATGTACGTGACGACGTAGTTGGTGGGGCCGTCGGCCGAGTTCTGGAACGGCACCGACGGGAAGCTCACGTGCAGTTGCGCGTTGGTGGCCGGGTCGTTGACGCGGGCGTTGCCCACGATGCCGTTGGTCCCGCCGGTCCACGTGGTGCACGTGTTGTTCACGCTGACGTTGGACGCGTCGATCACGCCGTAGGTGGCGCGGGTGTCGCGCGCGCAGTCCAGGTTGAACGGTTGCGGCACCGCCGCGAGCTGGTACCAGGTGCCGGCGTAGCGGGCCACGTCCAACGACGGGATCGGGGCGAGCGGCTGCCACAGGTCGGCCGATCCGGTGGGCTGGGCCGCGGCGGGCGCACTGACGAGCAGTGCCGCGGCGGCAGCGGCGAACAATCCGGCGGTGACTTTCCTGGTGGCGCGCATGGCGGTCCTTTCCGAGGGGGAGGCGGTCACCCGGTATTCGGAGCCGCCTCCCACCCCGGATCGGTCCGGATGATCACTTTCTCAGCGGTGCAGCAGGTTGGCGCCGGCGATGATCGCTTCCCGCGCCGACGAGTTGCAGTCGTCGGCGATGGACATCGCCCAGCGGCGCTCGCCCTCGTGCTCGCACAGGAGGAACGTCGCGGTGCCCGCCGACGTGCGCTGCTGGTGGAACGAGAGGATCTCGAGCTGGAAACCGGCGTCGTAGAGCATCGACGTCAGCGCCGCGATGGGGCCGGTGGCCGTCGCGGACGCCGACGAGATGGTGTCGCCGAGCCCGAGGGTGGCGGTGAAGGTGTGCCGACCGGCGCCGAGGTGCTCCGACGTCCAGCTGCCCAGGCGGACGGGGCCGCCGGTGGGGCCGAAGCGCTCGGTGAACTCGGCCCAGGTCAGACCCTGTGCCTGGGCGCGCATGTCGCGCGGCAGCGGGAGGCCGAAGCGGAGCGAGAACGGATCGTCGGAGAACGACGCGGTGGTGGTGGCGAAAGCCTGGGAGGTGCGCATTTTCGGGGGTCTTCCTGAAGTGAAGGAAGGACCGACAAGTAGATAGCTCAACGACCCGCAGCGAGGGGTCGGTCCGAATCAGACCCCGCTACGGCGGTGAACTACTACCTGAATGCGCTGCATGACCGAGGAGTCTAAGCGCGACTCGCGGATACACGCAACCCTCCGGCCAAGTCAGCCGCGCACGCCGGTGATCTCGTCCGGGGTGTGCGGCAGCTCGGCACTGGTCGTGACCTGGCCGTTCTCGATGTCGACGGCGTGGATCCGCTTGGTGGCAGGGTCGGTGACGTACGCGGTGAAGCCCTGCACGAACAGCGCGGGCCGCGGCGACTGCCACTCCTCGGGCTCGGTCCACGGGTCGATCACCGGCACGGTCCGGATCGTCGCGCCGGTCGCCGGGTCGAGCACGTGCAGCGCGCCGTCCGTGCCGAGGATCAGGGCCTCACCGAACATTCCGCGGCCCAGCGACCGGAACGTGTAGCTGGTGCCGATATCCACGAGCCGCAGCTCACCGGTGACGGTGTCGGTGAGCGACACCCGCTGCGGACGCTCCAGCTTCGCGTCGGGATCGCTCTTGTAGTCGCCGAGCACCACGGTCGATTCCTCGGACCCGGCCTGGTTGCCGATCCGCCCGTACGGATCGGGGCTGGTCACCTTGGTGATCGCGCCGTCCCGGTAGATCAGCAGGCCGTCCTGGCAGCCGAACACCACGGCCTCGTTCGCGGCGACGGCCTCGCCGTGCAGGCCGGGGCACCGCTCGTTGCGGGTCACCTCGCCCCGGCCGGCGTCCAGCACGACGATGCCGGTGCGGGTCTTCTCGTCGCCGACCGTGGTGATCAGGCCGCCGTCGGCGAGTTCGACGGCGACGCCGTGATGCGCGTGCGGGGTGGTGAACGTCGAGACCTGCGGCATGCCGTCGGCCAGCCCGGTGGGGTCGAACGACTCGACGCGGCCGGTGCCGTCGTCGAACAGCACGGTGCGGCCCGCGTGCCGGACAACGTGGCCGGGCTTGTCGGCGTCGAACGTGATGTCGGTGAGCGCCGGGGCCGCGGTGTAGTGGTGCGCGTGGTCGCCGTGCGCCTCCGACCACGTGCCGGTGTCGAGGACCCGGAAGCTGCCCTCGGTGGAGACGATCACGTGCCGGTCGTCGCCGGCCGGGCTGATGCGGTTGAACCCGTCGAGCTCGGATTCGCCTACCACCGAGAGGGTTTCGGCGTCGACGACGAGGATGCCGCCGTCGTAGGTCAGTGCCAGCCGCGGTGTCGCGGACCGGGCCTGCGTCGGCTCGGTCGACCCGGCCGACGACGACGTCGACGTCTCGGTGGTGGCGCCGTCGGCGGTGGACGTGCAGCCGGCGAGCAGGGCCGCGCACGTGGCGACCGAGGCGGCGAGCGTGAGGCGTCGGGGTGTGGGTTCGATGCGAATCATGCCGCAAGGTCTATAGGGTAATGAAAATCATTGTCAAAGTCGAAGATCTGCATTCGTGCATGTGGGGACGTCCGCGGGTCCGGGGCGCGGTGCCGGTATCGGCGTCCGGCGCGGGGCCGGACGCCGATACCGCCTAACGTCAGTCCGACGGCGTGTCGGCGGTCCGGACCAGATGGCGGGCGAAGAACCGGGCCGAACTGTCACGCTCGTGCTCGGGCACCTGGAAGTGCCCGCCCGGATGGGCGTGCAGCGTCTTCTCCTTCGAGGCGAAGGCGTCGAACAGCGCGAGCCCGGACACGCGGTCGATCTCCTCGTCGTCCCACGGAATCCGGTACTCGACCGGGACGGTGATCTTCCGTGCCGCCTCGATCAGGGCGTCGTTCACGAAAACCCCGCCGAGGCTCAGGGCCGCGATCCGGGGTTCGACCGGCGTCAACATCAGCCCGGTCGCGACACCCAATGTCATGCCGCCGTAGCCGATCGGCGCGTCGGCGCCGATCTCGGGCAGCGCCTGCAGGGCGTCCAGGGTCGCCTGCCATTCCGGCACCGCACGCTCCGCCAGCGACATGTTGTAGTCGATGACGATCGGGGCGATGGGCTCGCCCGCCGCCCGGGCCTGATGGATCGCCTCGGCCCATCGTTGATCCTGCAGGTTCCGCGGCCGGTCACCGTGGCCGGGGGCGTCGATGGCGGCGACGGTGAACCCGCAGGTGGTGACGCTGTGGAGTGCGCTGGCTACCAGCCCCGGCGCCTTCTTGTGCATGCCGCCGGAATGCCCCGACAGCAGCAGCGGTGCGCCGACGGTTCCGGATGCGGGCGACCAGAGCACGCCGGTGATCCCGTCCAGAATGAAATTGCGTTCGATGACACCGTTCGACGATGTCTCGGAGATGAAATGCATGGTGTGGCCTTTCGGGATTGCCTTGTTCAGGCGCTCCCGGCGACACCTACGTCAATCGCCCGACCGTGGACACGAGGGGGAGCACCCACATGGATGTTGCGTACATGGGTCTCACCTCCTGGCGTGAAGTCACGGTCGGGCGCACGCTATCAACCGGAACCGAATCCCGTCCAGCCAATTCCTGCCGATCGTCGACTCCCCGTCACGCGACCGATTCCGGAGCGGCTCGGAGAAGCTCGTAGTCCGCGGGATCGACGACGCGGGTGCGGCGCCGGTAGCTCCACGACGACCCGGGCCACAGCGCGTGGTTGGACCCGCGCGCGTCCAGGTACCAACTGGCGCAGCCGCCCGTGCTCCACACGCCGCGCGAGAGCCGTTCCCGCAGGGCCGCATCGAACGCGTCCTGGACCTCGGTGCGCACGTCCAGCCCGCCCGCACCGTGCCGCTCGACCAGGTGCATCGCCTCGAGTGCGTGCGCGATCTGCGCCTCGATCATGACGATCACCGAGTTGTGGCCCAGGCCGGTGTTGGGACCGGACAGGAAGAACGCGTTGGGCATGCCGGCGATCGTGACACCCAGGTGGGTGCGGACTCCGCCCCGCTGCCAGCGTTCGAGCAGGCTGACGCCGCCGCGGCCCACGAGCTGCATCCGGTTCAGGGCGCCGGCGACGCGGAATCCGGTGGCGTACACGATGACGTCCACCGCGTGGTGGGTTCCGTCCGCGGTCACGACACCGTCCGGGTGGATCTCGGTGATGGCGTCGGTGACGAGCGTGGTGTTCGGTCGGGTCAGCGTGGGGTAGAAGTCGTTGGAGCGCAGGATCCGCTTGCAGCCGATCCGGTAGTCCGGTGTCAGCGCCGCGCGCAGGGCGGGGTCGGGGACCTGCCGGCGCAGGTGTCGCCGGGCGCGCGCCTGCGTGATCCCCAGCAGCCGGGGCCGACGGCCGAGGCCGAGCGCGAGCGTCTCCGCCGCCCAGTACGCTCCCGTACGAAACAGCCTGCGCGCCAGCGTGCTCCGACGACTCGCCGCCACCGCCGCGCGAAGCTTCCGGCGCGGCAGCACCCACGCCGGTGTGCGCTGGAAGACGTGCAGCTTCGCGGCGGCGCGGGCGAGCTGCGGCGCCAACTGCACCGCGCTGGCCCCGGTCCCGACGAGCGCCACCCGCTTGCCGGTGAGCTCGACGGCGTCGTTCCAGCCCGCCGAGTGCATGCTGACACCGGTGAACGTCTCGGCGCCGGGGATGCGGGGCAGGCGGGGCACGTTCAGTGCGCCCGACGCGATCACGAGGTACTGCGCCACGTACTCGCCGCCGGTGCTGTCGAAAACGTGCCAGCGGCAGTCGTTCTCGTCCCAGCGCGCGCCGGCGACGGTGGTCCCGAACTCGATGCGGTCCGCGAGGCCGTGCCGGTCGGTGAGCTGGGACAGGTAGTCCAGGATCTCGGGCTGTGCCGCGTGGGACGACGTCCAGTCCGGCTTGGGGGCAAAGGAATACGAGTACAGCACCGACGGGATGTCGCACTCGCAGCCCGGGTAGGTGTTCTGTCGCCACGTGCCGCCCACGGCGTCGGCCTGCTCGAGGATCAGGAAGTCGCGCTCGCCGCGGCGGGTGAGCTCGAGCGCCATCCCGAGTCCGGCGAATCCGGCGCCGACGATCAGCACCCGGGTACGGCGAACCTGCTCCTGCGACACGCTGCATTCCGATCCATGAGGTTTCGCGCAGCGCCTCCCCTCACCGCCTGACGTCAGCAGTGTGCAACTTGAACGGTGTTCAAGACAAATCGGTCGGCCGGGTCAGGCCACCTCGTCCTCGCCGCCGGGGGCGACTTTCCGCAGGCCGCGGTAGGCCTCCTCGGGCGTCCTCCGGCCGGCCACGACGGCCTCGACCTCGGCGGCGATCGGCATCTCGACGTTGTAGTCGCGGGCCAGTTCCATCACCGTCGGCGCGGTCTTGACGCCCTCGGCCACCTGCCCGAGTTTCTCGACGGCCTGTTCCACCGTGAGCCCGCGCGCGATGGCCTCGCCCACACGCCGGTTGCGCGACGCCGGGCTCATGCACGTCGCGATCAGGTCACCCACCCCGGTCAGGCCCGCGAACGTGCGCGGGTTCGCGCCCATCGCCTCGCCCATGCGGGTCATCTCCGCGAGTCCCCGCGCGAGCACCATTGCGCGGGTGTTGTCGCCGACGCCCAGACCGTCGGCCATGCCCGACGCGATCGCGACGATGTTCTTGAGGACCCCGCCGAGTTCGCAGCCCAACACGTCGGTGTTGCGGTACACGCGGAAGACCTTGGAGGCGAACAGCGGTTGCAACGCCGTCGCGACGTCCACGTCCTGCGTCGCGACGACGGACGCGGCGGCGAGGCCGTCGGCGATCTCCTTCGCGATGTTCGGTCCGGCGAGCAACCCGACGGGATGTCCGGGCAGGCATTCGGAGATCACTTCGGTGGGCCGCTGCCGGGTGCCCGGCTCGAGGCCTTTCGCGAGCGAGAGCACCGGCACCCACGCGCGGACCTCGTTCGAGATCTGGCCCAGCGTGCTGCGGATCGCGTGCGAGGGCACCCCCACCACCAGGACGTCGGCCTCGTTCGCCGCCTCGACGATGTCGGACGTCGCCCGCAGGCTCTCGGGCAATTCGTGCTCGCCGAGGTAGCGCGAGTTGCGGTGCTCGATGTTGATCTCGTCGGCCGTCTCGGGGTTGCGCGACCACAGCAGGGTGGGGGTGTTGTGCGCGGCGAGTTTGGCCACGGTGGTGCCCCACGAGCCCGACCCGAGCACCACGACGCGTACCGGGCGGGCCATCAGCGATCACCTCGTGAACGGACATGTGCGGCGGTCATGAACTCAGGTTGGCACTGCGGGCCGCTTCTCGGTGCCGATTCCCCGAACTCGGCGGGGGTGCGCGCCTACAGTCGGGTACAACCCCAGCACACCGAGCGACGATTGCGAGTGACCACCAGTGTCGGACGACCTTCCGCTGCGGGACGTGTATGCCGAGCCCACCCTCGCCGACGTGCTGCCGTCGGTGCTGGCGTCGCTGGGGGTGCCCGGCGAGGTCGACGCCCTGGGGCTGCCGCGCACCGACCGGACGGTGGTGCTGCTGGTCGACGGCCTGGGGTGGAACCTGCTGCGTCACAACGTCGATGCGGCGCCCTTCCTGGACGAGGCGGCGGGCCGGCCGATCCGGGCGGGCTTTCCCACCACCACCGCGACCAGTCTCGCGTCGTTCGGCACCGGTCTGCCGACGGGGCGGCACGGCGTCACCGGGTACGTCTCCGACGTCGCGGAGGCCGGCGGCCCGTTCAACTGGCTGCGCTGGCAGCGCGTCGGCGACCACCGCGACGTGCTCGGGCAGGTGGTGCCGGAGCGGATCCAGCCGTCCCACACCGCCTTCGAGCGGGCGGCGGCCGACGGCGTCGTCACCACCACGGTGCTGCCCCGCGAGTTCGCCGGAACCGGGCTGACACGCGCGGTGCTGCGCGGCGCCCGCTTCGTCGGCACCGTCGCGTACGGGGACCTGCTGCATTCGACGGTGCACGCCGCGAAGGCGGGGGAGCGGACGCTCGTCTACTGCTATCTGAGCCAGATGGACACCCTCGGTCACGTGTACGGCCCCGGCAGCGACGGCTGGGTGGCGCAGCTGACCATCATCGACCGGTTCGTCGAGGACCTCGTCGCGCATCTCGGATCCGACGTGAACCTGCTGGTGACCGCCGATCACGGCATGGTGCCGGTGGCCGCCGCCGACCGGATCGACTTCGACGGCAATGCCGCGCTGTCGGACGGGGTCGCGGCGCTCACCGGCGAGGCCCGCTGCCGCTACGTCCACACCGAACCCGGTCGCGCCGACGCCGTGCTGCGGCGGTGGCGGGCGGAGCTGGGGGAGCGGGCGTGGGTGGGGACCCGCGACGACGTCGTCGCCGCGGGGCTGATCGGCCCGGACCCGTCGGAGGCCGCGCGCCGCCGGATCGGTGACGTGGTGGCGATCGCCCGCGGCGGGTCGGCGATCGTGCGCAGCGAGGCCGAACCCCGGATGTCGATGCTGGCGGGGCAGCACGGCGCGCTCACCGACGACGAGCTGCTGGTGCCGCTGCTGCAGATCTGACCGTCGGAGCGGCTGCGCGCGGCGGCGTTGGTCTCTAGGGTGGCGGACGGGGTGGGCGGAGCCACCCGTGCGGAGACGACTGGGGGCGGTATGCGAACGCGTGAGACGACCATCATCCGGCACTGGAAGGTGAGCCTGCGGGCATGGTTGGTGTTCTGGTTCGCCCGGATCTTCGTCAAACCGCTGTTCGCGGCGTGGCCCACCACCGATCGGGGCATCGCGGCGCTCGGGCATCTCGAGAAGGTGGTCGATCGGCTGCCGCGGCCGCGGGGCGTGCACATCGAGCCGATGACGCTCGGGGGTGTGCCGAGCGAGCTGATCAGGCATCACCGCCAGGCCTCCGACTCGCTGGCCGGCGCGACCATCCTGTACCTCCACGGCGGCGGATTCGTGTTCTGCGGCTTGGCCACTCACCGCAGCCTGTGCGCGGTCCTGGCCGCGCGGGCCGGTATCCCGGTGATCTCGGTGGAGTACCGCCAGCTGCCGTACGGCGGCATCGGCACCTCGATCCATGATGCGATGGCCGCGTACACCGAGCTGCTCAGCACGTGTGCGGACCCGACGAAGATCATCGTCGCGGGGGACTCGGCGGGCGGCTACCTCGCGATGAAGGTCGCCGAGCTCGCGGCGACCCGCGGCATGATCACCCCGGCGGCGGTGATCGGCTACTCGCCGCTGCTCAATCTCGCACTGGAGAAGCACGATCCGGACTACATGCGCCGCGACGCGTATCTGCCGATGAACCAGGTGGAGGCGCTCAAGGACAAGTGGGTGGGCGGGCCGGATCCGATCGTCGGCGCCGACTCGCCGATCGAGGCCGACCCGCACCTGTTCCCGCCGACGTTCTTCAGTGTCGCGCAGTACGAACTGATGCGCCCGGACGTCGAGGCGATGACCGGGATGCTCGAGGACGCCGGGCAGGCCGTGGAGACCCACGTGTGGAGCGGCCAGATCCACGCCTACCCGGTGATGGGCACGGTCCTGAAGGAGAGCACCATGACGATCGCGTTCAGCCTCGACTTCGCCCGGCGCGCACTGGGATACCGCGGCCGGCACTCGGCCTGAGCTACAGCCCCCGCGCCTCGATCTGCCTGCGCAGGTTCGCCTCGGTCTGCTTGATCGCGGTGACGACGAACGGCTCGATCAGCTTGCCCAGGGCCTTGCCGGCCAGCCCGCCGGGCAGCTCGTAGCCGAAGTCCACGGACAGCTCGGTGTGGTCGTCGGCGACGGGCGTGAACATCCAGCTGGAGCGGTTCCCGAAACCGGAGACCGAGCTGAGGGTGATCAGCCGGTCCTGCTCCCACTCGGTGACCTCGACCGTCGACTTCAACGCCTTGGGGCCGAGCTGCATCGTCGCGTCGTAGGTGGCGCCCAGGCCCTGATCGAGCGCGCCGATCGGGTCGAACCGGGTGATGCCGAACATCCAGTCGGGCACGTTGCGGTAGTCGTCGATGTGCGCGAAGGCCAGCTCGACGGGAACGATGGCGACCGCCTTGTGGCGAACGTGAATCATGAGTTCTCCCCTCCCCTGAACAACCTGGAGAGTGGACGCTAGTACACGTCGAACGTGACCCCCGTCACTGGCGTCCCGAGAGTCGGAATTCGGCGATCTCGCGCGCGTTGTCGATCGCCTCGGCCACCGCGCGGTAGCGGTCGTCCGCGGACTCCGCCGCCAGCACCTGCAGTTGGTCCGCGGCGCCCATCGGCACCCACGCCGCGAGCGCGTACAGGTGATCGCCGGGCTGTTCGAGGATGTCGAACAGCCGCGGCGGCGCGGGCTGGGGTTCGTCCTCGCGGCCGCGGATGCGGGTGAGCAGGACGTACAGCTCGGTGAGCCGGTCGGTGAGTTGCTCGAGCCGGGTGTCGTCCACCCGGCCGCCCGGTCCCACCGGCCACGACTCCACCTCGGCCCGCGGGTACGGGTCGTCGTCGAGCCAGTGCCGGATGCGGATGCGCTCCTCGCCCACGCAGTTCAGCGCGTAGCGGCCGTCGCCGATGTCGACGTGCGAGACGATGCGCACCGACGTGCCCACCTCGTGCCGGACGTCGCCGCCACCCACCTCGTGGCCGCGCGCGATCAGGACGGTGCCGAACCGGGGACCCTCGGTGGCGGCCAGGCAGTCGCGCACGAGCGCCTGGTAGCGCGGCTCGAACACGTGCAGCGGCAACCGTTCCCCGGGCAGCAGCGTCGAGCCGAGGGGAAACATGGGCAGAACGGTCATTCGACCAGAATGGCCCATCACGGCATTCGGAGCCTCGGAACCGGGACCGTGTCGGGCGGGGTGTCCCGGTCCAGTTCGATGATCAGATGGTCGGCCCACGCGACCAGCCCGGTCACGTCGAGGGCGTGCGGCGGGTTGTCCTCGAACGGCACGATCCGGTGCCGGCCCTGCCGCAGCAGCGACACCGCCCCGGCCGGGTTGCCGCGCATCTGGTGGGTGACGGCGACGGCCAGCTGCGCCAGGCCCTGCCACAGCCCACGTTCCTCGTGCGGCGCCTTCTTCCACGCGGCCTCCAGGACCTCGTGCGCGTGGAACGGCAGGTCGTGGTCGAGCAGGCGCTGCGCCTCGGTGATCGCCTCGCCGGGATCCAGATCCAGATCGTCGGGCATCGTCGGAAACCCCTCCTCGCCCCACTCGAGCGGCCGGCCCAACCGGTCCCGGGGGCGGGCGTTGCGGGGCTTGCCGAGGGTGTCCCGATCGCGGTCGGCCATACAAGCAATCTAGCGCCGACGGGGGTGTCGACGGGAGGGGCGGCGGGGCGGGCGCGGGACGTGTCAGGCTGTCGGTCGAGGCGGTGCCTCCGCGGATACGGCGGTGTCACACACCTTCTGTCGGCGTCACACACCCTTTCGATGCGCATTTCGTATGTGTTGTTCGGAAAACCTGTGTGACGCCGGCACGTCGTGGCCCGGTGGATCGGGCGCGGTGGTCGAGTCGAAGCGCCGCACTGGCCGAATCCTGAATTCTAGCTAGAATTATGTACATGACGACTCTTCCGGTGGCAGATGCACGGGCGCAGCTCTCCCGTCTCGTCGACGAGGCGGAGCGCACGCACGAGCGATTCGAGATCACCCGCAACGGACATCGCGCCGCCGTACTCCTCGGCGCCGACGACTACGACGCGCTGCGCGAGACCATCGCCGTCCTCGCCGACGAGTCACTGCTCGCCGACCATGTCGCCGGCATGGCGGAGGTCGAGGGCGGTGACGTTCTCGACGCCGACTCGCTCGCCGACTTCTTGGCTGCCGAGAAGTCCGACGACGAATGAGCGCGCCCGAGCAGCCGTACACCCTCTCCATTGCGAGGTCGGCGGCCCGCGCCTTGAAGCACACCCTGCCCGAGAAGGTCGCGGCCGCGGTCTACGAGTTCATCACCGGGGCCCTGCTCGAGAATCCTCACCGGGTCGGTAAACCGCTCGCGCCACCGCTCGCCCCGGCTTACTCCGCGCGCCGCGGAACCTACCGAGTGCTGTACCTGATCGACGAGGACGCCCGACGCGTACAGGTCACCGCCATCTCGCACCGTGCCGACGCCTATCACGTCTGACTGCACTGCCCATGCGGGTCGGTTGAACGATCGAGGGTCGCCATGAAGGGCATCCGCTGCGGCGACGACGTTCCGCCTCAAATGCGAAAGTCCGGGTCAACAATTCGTTGACCCGGACTTTCATTTGTAGCGGGGACAGGATTTGAACCTGCGACCTCTGGGTTATGAGCCCAGCGAGCTACCGAGCTGCTCCACCCCGCGTCGGTAATTTCAGCTTACACGAGTTTCGGAGCCCGAATGACCACCGAGCGCTGGAGGCGCTGTGTTCCCGGTCACTGGAATGCTGGGCCGCTGGTCCGGATAGCCGTCCTAATCTGCGAAGACACTGGACGACGAGGGATCCGGAGGGATTCGCATGGCACTGCTCGAGAACAAGGTCGCCTTCATCACCGGCGCGGCACGCGGACAGGGGCGCAACCACGCGGTGCGCTTCGCCCAGGAGGGCGCGGACATCGTCGCGCTCGACATCTGCGCACCGATCTCCGACGACGTCGGCTACCCGGCGGCGACGCCCGAGGATCTCGAGGAGACCGCCCGCCTGGTGCGCGCCGAGGGCCGTGAGATCGTCACGTCCATCGGTGACGTGCGCGACCAGGCCGCGCTGCAGGCCGCCGTCGACGCCGGTGTGGAGCGCTTCGGCCGTCTCGACATCGTGGTCGCGAACGCCGGCATCTCGACGTGGAACCGCTTCTGGGAGATGCCCGAGGAGCAGTGGACCACGATGATCGACATCAATCTCAACGGTGTGTGGCGCACGCTCAAGGCGGCGGTGCCCGCGATGATCGACGGCGGCCGCGGCGGCTCGATCATCGTGGTCAGCTCGGCGGCCGGCATCAAGGCCAGCCCGGGTACGTCGAACTACACCTCCGCCAAGCACGGCCTGGTGGGTCTGACGAAGACCGCGGCGATCGAGTTGGGCGAGTTCGGCATTCGCGTCAACTCGATCCACCCCGGCGCGGTGGACACCCCGATGGGCCAGGACGCCAACGTCGGCAAGATCCTCTCCCAGTTCCCGCGCTACCTGGACAACTACAAGTGGCCGCTCGCCGGCCTCAACAAGTGCACCGTCGACGACGTCTCCGAGGTCGTGCTGTACCTGGCGAGCGACCGGTCGCGCACCGTCACCGGTTCGCAGATGTCGTTGGACCTGGGCATCACGTCCATTTGATTCGATCGCACAGGGGCGGCACGGTCAGAGGTTGCCGCGCCGCTCCTGCTCGCGTTCGATCGCGAGGAACAGGGCTTGGAAGTTGCCCTTGCCGAACCCGAGTGAGCCGTGCCGCTCGATGAGTTCGAAGAACACCGTCGGCCGGTCGCCGATCGGTTTGGTGAAGATCTGCAGCAGGTAGCCGTCCTCGTCGCGGTCGACGAGGATGCCGCGGCGCTCGAGTTCCCCGATCGGGACCCGCACCGCGCCGATCCGGGCGCGCAGTTGCGGATCCTCGTAGTACGACGCGGGTGTCGGCAGGAACTCGACGCCCGCCTCCGTCAGGTGGTCCACCGCGCCGAGGATGTCGGACGTCGCCAGTGCTAGATGTTGCGATCCGGGGCCGCGATAGAACTCGAGGAACTCGTCGATCTGAGACCGCTTGCGCCCCACAGCAGGTTCGTTGAGCGGGATCTTGATGCGGTGGTTGCCGTTCGCGACCACCTTGCTCATCAGCGCCGAGTACTCGGTGGCGATGTCGTCGCCCACGAACTCGGCGAGGTCGGTGAATCCCATGACGCGGTGGTAGAAGGCCACCCACTCGTTCATCTTGCCCAGCTCGACGTTGCCGACCACGTGGTCGAGCGCCTGGATCACCTGCCGGCCGGTGCCGTGGGACTGCCTGCGTGAGACATAGCCGGGCAGATAGGGCCCGGTGTAGCGGGAGCGGTCGACGAGCGTGTGCCGGGTGTCGCCGTAGGCGGCGATGCTCGCGGTGCGGACGGTGCCGTGCTCGTCGGTGACGTCGTGCGGTTCGACGAGGATCCGGGCACCCTGGCCGCGCGCGTGCGCGATGCAGCGGTCGACGTCGGTGACCTCGAGTGCGACGTCGTAGACGCCGTCACCGTGCCGGCGGTGATGGTCGAGCAGTGGGCTGGACGGGTCGACGCCGCCGGTGAGCACGAATCTGACGGCGCCGCTGCGTAGTACGTATGCGCGGTGGTCGCGGTTGCCGGTCTCGGGACCCGAGTACGCCTCGAGGTCCATCCCGAACACCGTGCGGTAGTACGCGGCGGCCTGCGTCGCGTTGCCCACCGCCCAGACGATCGCGTCCCAGCCGACCACCGGGAACGGATCGGTGGACGGATCGTGTTCGACAAGCCCGAGCAGCTGGCGCAGCGCCGCGTCGTCGAGGCGGCCGAGTGACTGGTCGACGGTCATGAGCGAACCTCCCGTGGACGACGTGTCTTGATCACACCTTCGCCGCATCCGCCTCGGCAACATCGACTGATTTCTCTGTTCAGATTGAACGATCTGCATCGCTTGAGCGCCACATGGGTGGTCAATGTGTACAGAAGTGAGCTGGACATCCGCTCGGAGGTTGCCCGGTCGGCATTGTGTTGGCACTCGTCTCAGATACTGCCCACGGACCTTCAAAATTGCACTGCAGTACATTTTGATTATTTGATCGTCGGCATTCATTGGACTCCAGTGCAATCAATCTCCGAGCGCCGATCGACGGGGATGCTGTGGACACGGGCTTCGCTCCGTGCACCTCTCTGACCAGGTCTGATGGTGTCGCCTTGGGGTTGCTGGAGGATCTTCCGCAAAAAGCCTCCCAAAGGGGACGGGCATGGGTTAGTTTCCTTTCGATCACGGCTACAAAGGGACCCGAGAGGGGCGATCAGGGCCTCAGATGTGTGTGCTTCCTGAGTGTCTGTGTGCTGCTCGATATCGCTTCTGCGTGGAAGGCGGGTGCGATGCCGTGCAGGTTTCCGAGGAATGCTTCCAACGCCGATCGAGAGGGTGGGATTTCGTATGAGCGTAGTCTTTTTCGACGCGACTAAGGCTTTGATGTTGAATCTGCTGGGCGGGGCCTGGGCGGGCTCATTTATGCCCGGTGTCAACCTCGTGTCCGATGCGCTGGTCTCGTCAATCGAACTCAGCTGATGATTGCGGCGTGAGCCGCATCAAGAGAGTTAAGGGAGAATAATGGGTAGTCTCGGATCCGTCGCCACCGCCTTGGATGGCGAAACTGGTGCCTTTCTCAGGCCGTTGATCGGAATGCTGATCTTCCTGCCGTTCGGCTTCTCGGTCGACTTCAACTGGATGCCTCCGTTCGAGTGACAACTGAAACGCAAGAAAGGGTAAGTGAAAATGGATAGCGGAAGCCTGTTGGACCTCGTCACGAGTGTTGATCCGGCATCGATGGTGGCGCCGATCAACTCCCTCAAGGGTCTTGTCGACGGTGTGGCCGCGATCGTGGCGGGCCTCCTCAATATGGGGAACGCCGGATCGGTCGCGATATTCGGAAGCGTCGATACAGTCATCGGCTCTGTCGCCGGCCTGTAAACGGGAGGAGAAACATGTTCGAGTCGTCGCTCACCTACAGCTCTGATCTCGTGGGAGTCGGATCTGTCAGTCTCGTGAATTCGATCACGCAGTATCTGCTCGCCTTGTTCACCTGACCAATGCCTACTTCCGGAAAGGGCTGACAATGATTCCTGACTACCTCAACAAAATGATCTTCTGGATGGCCAACAACTTCACCCTCATGGGGATAGGCAGCAACGCGATCAAGAACAAGTAGCGCGGCAGTCGGTCGGTTCCGCTCGTCCGCGCACGGCTCGAACGGAGTCGCGAGGCCCTGAAGCGTGCTTCAGGGCTTTTGCGCGTTGCGCATCCTGTAAGCAGAAGAACCCAAAAGAGTAAGGTGCGTATGAGATTTGCCGACTGGCTCGCGGCGGGAACTTGGCCCATTCCGACCCGGGATGCCGAGTTCATCTACGGGGAGACCGACGGGCACCTGGGGCACTTCGTTGTCGTGTATGTCTTCGACACCACGCAGTATCCGGATGCGGAGCTAACCCAGGAACGCGCAGTCGAGTGGGTTCGTGCACGGCTCGGCCACCACCACATGTTCACCCATCGCATCCGCCGTGTGCCGCTGGGTCTGGAACATCCGCACTGGATCCCTGTTCCCGACTTCGATCTGAGTGCCCACGTGCGGGCCACTACAGTCAGCGAACCCGGATGGGCGCCCCTCGAGGCGCCGTTCGCCGAGTTGCTGACCTCACGTATGGACCTCACCCGACCACCGTGGGAATTGCACTTCTTCACCGGTGTCTCCGGGATCGTCGATCAGCCAGGCCGCCTCACCGCGGTAGCGCTCAAGGCCCACCACAGCATCGGAGACGGGCTGGGGGTGTTGCAGTTGGTGGAAAAGGTCTTCTCGGACGAGACGTGCACTCCTGCCCCTGCCCACCCAGCGCGGTGCCTCGGTGCCCGGCTGCTCGCCAAGTCGGTGTTGGGTTTTCCGCGTCAGCTGATCCGGTTCGCGAAGGATGTTCCGGGCAACCGTGCCGCCGATCGGGCCCTGAACGAGGCCGAGATGTCCGGTGCCTGGTTGGCGAACGCCGAACAGCCGGGCATCCGTTTCAACGGCAAGGTGAGTGGATCCGGCGCCATGGTGCCGATCACTTTGCCCACGACATCGCTCCGCCGTATCAGAGAAGCCGTTCCCGGCGCGACCGTGAACGACGCCCTGCTAGCTGTCGTGGGGGATGCTCTCGCGCGTTACCTCGCCGAGAAGGGCGAGCCCCACCCGGGCTCGCTCGTCGCGATCGTGCCACGATCGGTGCGGCAGGTGGAGGCTTGGGAATCGGCGAACCAGTTGGCAATCATGAACGTCGACATGCATACCGATGTCGAGCATCCGCTCGAACGGGTGGCGCGCATCGCCGAATCGTCGAAGTCCGAGAAGGCCCGCACCTCCCACATTGCGGTTCGCAGGGCCGCTGCGGCGATGGAGACGGTGCCTCCGCCCATGATGCGACTGTTCATATACACGCGCAGGGAAGCCGCCAATCTTGACCCCGGCCACCCCCGCCACCAGCACACCATGATCAGCAACGTGGCATTCGGGGTCGACAGCCTCACCCTGAACGGTGCGCCGGCCGCGGCGGTGTTCGGCGGGCAGCCGCCGGTGGACGGGGACGGTCTGCGTCATTTCCTGGCGGCCGCTGCTGGTGGAGACCTGACACTGACCGTGATGGCCGACCGCGGGATGATGCCCGACACCGACAGATACGTCGCCCTGATCCGCGCGAGTCTCACAGAGTTCGAGGAAGCCGCAGTCAACCGGACGAATCAGGATCCGTCGGACGAAATCGCCTCCTGAACCTCTCCGGCACCGCCGTCCCAAGCTCACGCCCCCGGACGGGTTTCGCCGTTAGTCTGATACCGAATGTGCAGCACCGAGGCGATCGGAGTGGACGATGTCACCAGCGAACGAGACCAGGCCGGTGATCGTCGGCGTCGACGGATCCGACGCCGCGATCCATGCCGTCAAGTGGGCAGCCGTCGAAGCGCACGCCCGCAAGGTGCCGCTGAAACTGGTGCACGTCATCGACACCGAGAACGACTTCCCGTTCGTCGCCGACGACCTCGAGGAAGAAGAGGCGTTCGGGCGCGAATCCCTCAAGGCCGCCCGCGAGGCCGCCACCGTCGAGGACTACACCGTCGACGTCGAGGTGGAACTGCTGCGCGGCCGGGTCAATCGCGCGTTCGTCGATCTGTCCGAGAACGCGAGCCTGCTGGTCGTCGGTTCGGTCGGTGCCGGCTTCTTCGAGCGGATGGTGCTGGGCTCCACGGCCCTGTCGCTGGCGCACCACGCCAAGTGCACGGTCGCGATCATCCGCGGCGCCGACGGCAGCCCCGTGCCGCCCACATCCGGCCCGATCATTGCAGGTGTGGACCATTCGGATAGTGCCGACATCGTGGTCGGCACCGCGATGCAGGAGGCGTCGATCCGCCACGCCGACTTGATCGCGATCCACGCCCGCCGCCGGCGCGGCAGCCAGGAGGCTGACGAGGAGGCCCGCGGCCGCATCGACCGGCTGATCGCGACATGGGGCGCAAAGTTCCCGTCGGTGTCCGCCGAAACGGTGATCGCGAAGGCCGGCCCCACGAAGCACCTCGTCTCGCTCAGTGCATCCGCTCGCGCCATGGTCGTCGGCAGCCGCGGCCTCGGCGGGTTCGAGAGCGCCGTCCTCGGCTCGACCAGCCAGTCACTCCTCTACCACGCGCAGTGCCCGGTGATCGTCGCCCGCTCCCGAGTCACGCCCTGAGAGTCCGGACCAGTCGTGGATCGGGGTGGGCACCGACTCGATGCTCTCGACGTCGACCTGATCACGCGGCTGCGGGACGAGCCGCGGATCGGGGTGCTGGAACTCTCCCGTAGGGCGGGGGTCGCGCGAGCAACCGTCCAGGCCCGGCTGCGCCGACTCGAGGAGTCCGGGATTGTCACCGGCTACGGCCCCGAGATCGACTTGCGCACAGCCGGATACCCGGTGCAGGCGTTCGTGACACTGGAGATCGCGCAGGGCTCGCTGGGGCAGCTGACGAAGGAACTCGAGGAGTTCCCCGAGGTGGTCGAGGCGTGGGCCACCACCGGCGTCGGCGACGTCCTGTGCCGCGTTGCGGCCGCGTCACACGACGACCTGCAGACGCTGCTCATCGAACTGCATCATTCGGCGACCGTCGCGCGGTCGGTGTCGGTGGTGGTGCTCTCGCAGGTGGTGCCGTTCCGGGCGCTGCCGCTGCTCGCGAAGTCGGTCGAGCACTAGTAGGACTTTGTTAGGTTGGAAACCTGTGGTGACACAGTGGGCAGGTGCCGATCCAGATGGCGAGTGCGCGTTGGATGTCGCGGACGATG
>NZ_QQAT01000024.1:0-98956 GCF_003350365.1 Rhodococcus sp. AG1013 | reverse complement strand
CCACTCCGGGCCGTACGGCGCGACAGTGATAACCAGCTTCTCCTGGTTCTCCGGGAACAGTGCGTCATCGTGGAAATGCATTGTGTAACTCCGTTCGTGGAAGAGAGGCGCCAGCCGAGAACACGGACTGGGCCACCGCGCGATATGCCGTCCCGCCCGATCGGCCATCGGGGCGACACCACACGCGGCTGCGGGGTGATGGCGATCACAGTAGCCCGGAGACGGGGCTCAAACTTGACGGTTTGGGTCGCAACTCTTGACCGATTGGGATCGTTTGTGAATCGGCGCGCGCCACCGCGACTCCCCCTCGGCGAAGTCCACACCGATCGCGCTGATACCCGACAGCTTCGCCCACTGCGAAAAGATCAGGCCGGCGCCGAATGCATCGCCGGAGCATTAAGCGGGACAGAAGGTTTCATCAGCCGGCAGGCGGCGAGAAGGAGGTGTCCGCTGCGGACGTTTTCGCCCAGGCCCGCGGGCTGACGCCGAATCGCTGCCGGAACCACCTCGAGAAGGCACTCAGCTCCGAGAACCCCAACTCCGCAGCAATCTCGGTGAGGGAGCAGTCTCCGCGCTCGATCGCGAGTCGTGCGTACTCCTTGCGAACGGAGTCGAGAATCGAGGAGTACGAGTCGCCCGAATGAGCCAGATGGCGGTGCAGCGTGCGCCGATCCATGCCCAAGCTGTGCGCGATACGCGAGACCGAGCAACTCTCCGTGGGCAAGAGCGTGGCGATCAGGTCGCGGACCTGGAGCGACACCGAGGCCCCGGTGGCCGGGGCCAGCAGCCCTAGATACTCCTGCGCGAAGGGTCGCAGCATCGGGTTGGACAGTGGGTTCGGCGTGTCGAGATC
This sequence comes from Rhodococcus sp. AG1013, assembly GCF_003350365.1. NCBI lineage: Bacteria > Bacillati > Actinomycetota > Actinomycetes > Mycobacteriales > Nocardiaceae > Rhodococcus > Rhodococcus sp. AG1013. Next base: position 98,103 of record NZ_QQAT01000024.1, on the reverse strand, counting down.
GCTGGCCGGGATGATGATCCCGTCAATCTCATGCCCGAAGACCACGGTTGGGCCGAACACCTGGTGGTGCATCGCGATATCGGGAGGTGCCTCGTGCGCGAAATAGGTGGCCACCGGACGCCAGCCCTCGGGGAGTAGATCCGCGAGAATACGGAAGACGGACGCGACCACCAGTTCGAGGGATTGGTGTCCCAGGGTGATTCCCGGGGCGGACTGCGCATGGAAGGTGGCCAGGCCTCTGGACTCGGTCAGACCAAGGCTGATGGCCTCGTTGTGCAGGTTCATGTGGCGCAGGACGATTCCCAACGCACTGCGGACATCGGGCTCCTCCCGGGCGACGAGCCCCACCGGACCGAGGTTGGACATCCCGCGGTTGCCTGACATCCTGATGCCGAAATCCGCACAGCCCGACTGCGCCGCGGAGATCTCGAGCAAGTGGTCCACCGACTGCGCCGAGATCCACCCGGTGGTGGCTGCGAAGGCGCCCGGGTCGATCCCCGCGACTCGCATCAGCGGGTGGGGGTTCAAACCCACCGACTCCGCCACCTCGACATAGCCGTTCAGAACGGCGCTTCTGAGCATCAGCATCCGGGCTCAGTCTCCCCATTGGTCAAGTTTGGCGACCCGCATCGTCAAGTCCGAGTCCGACACTCTACGATAGCGTGATCGTCATCACCCCGTAGCCACCTGTGATGTCCCCCGACGATCGCCCACGACCGCGATCATCGGAATCGCCGTCAACGACGCCACCAGCACGAGCCTCGTCACCGCGCGAGTGCGCGTGGCCACGGGGAACACCGCTGCCAGCCAATGCTCAATCGGTCTGCGCTACTCGAAGATTCGGCCGGCTGCCGCCCCTTCGCCGATCACGGCCAACAGAAATCCCGCCAATAGGAGATAACACGATGACTCAAGCGAACAGCGACTTCCCCGTTGTCGAGGGTATGAAGGCCGGCGGCGGCTGGAACGAGCTCTGGGACGGGCTGTACGAAATGGACCCCGAGTGGACCGAGCTGTACATGAAGATGGCGATGCAGCCGTTCCAGAGCGGCGTCATCCCACCGAAGGTGGTGCAATTGCTTTGCATTGCGGTCGATGCGTCGGCGACCCACATGTATGCGCCCGGCACGCGGCGTCATATTCAGGCCGCGTTGGACATGGGAGTGACGCCCGAGGAGATTCTCGAGGTGCTCAAGCTCGCAACGATCGTGGGCATCCACTCCTGCAACCTCGGTGTTCCAATCCTGGTGGAGGAAATGGCCGCGCGCCGGCAGAAGCAGTCCGAGGACTGAGCCGGGCCGAAGCCGAACAGCAGCTCTGTGCGAGCACCGTGATATCGGTGCTCGCACAGAGCTGCTTGGCGTCTATCCGGCGAGCATTTCCGGGTTTGTCCGGGCAGACCCAGGGCCCCCAATACAATCAAGCCTGTGAGTGGTCAGTCGCGTTCCGCTCGAACTGTCGTCACGGCATGGCTGTACGGCGGACCGCAGCATGGCGACTCCAAGGACGTTTCGATCCCCCTGCCGCCAACAATCACCACGTCCGCAAACGACGTCTATGTCAGGGTGGGCCCCGAGCTCGACGAATCTGGCCAACCGCTGTCCACGTGGTGCTATCGCTGGGAACCCCACGTCGCGCTCGACGCGCCGCTCGATCGTTGAAGTTCTTCGACAGACACGCGATGCATCCGGGCTGTCTCGCGTAATTGGCGGTCACGAACGCGTTCTCTCACCGCCATTGGCACCGTGGGAACCCTCGGATCCTCGCCCTCGCCACCCGAACAAACAGCCAAACCGCCTCTCGCTGACACCCTGTCGAGTTAACCTGCGGAACGTCAGCACGGTACGGATGGCGCGCAGATTCCCGATCAGCGAGGACTGACTATGAATTTCTCTCTTGTCATCTCGAACGGAACAGTGGTGGACGGGACCGGCGGTGAGCCCTATGTCGCCGACATCGGTGTCCGCGACGGCCGGATCGCGGCGGTCACGCCCGGCGGCGGCCTCAGCGACGCCGACGCCGACGAGGTCATCGATGCAACCGGCTTGGTGGTGACACCGGGATTCGTCGACATCCATACCCACTACGACGGGCAGGTCACCTGGGATCCGATGCTGACGCCCAGCTGCTGGCACGGCGTCACCACCGCGGTGATGGGCAATTGCGGCGTGGGATTCGCACCCGTCACCGAGGCCAAGCGGGAGTGGCTGATCGGGTTGATGGAGGGCGTCGAGGACATTCCGGGTGCCGCACTGTCGGAGGGCATCAAGTGGGGCTGGGAGTCGTTCCCGCAGTATCTCGACGAGATCGATCGCCTGCCGCTGGCCATCGATGTCGGGACGCACGTACCGCACGGGTCGGTGCGGGCCTACGTCATGGGCGAGCGGGGCGCCCGCAACGAGCCCGCCTCGCCCGAGGACATCGCGCTGATGGCCAAGTTGGTCCGCGAAGGCGTCGAGGCCGGGGCGCTGGGGTTCTCGACCTCACGCACCATCGCGCACAAGGCCATCGACGGCGAGCCGGTACCGGGCACCTTCGCCGCGGAGGACGAACTGTTCGCGATCGGGCAGGCGTTGGCCGCCGCGGGCACCGGGGTCTTCGAACTCGCGCCCGCGGGCATCATGGGCGAGGATCTCGCGGCACCCGATCGAGAAATGGACTGGATGCTGCGGCTGGCCGAACTCACCGGGCGGACAGTGTGTTTCGGTCTGATGCAGCACGATGCCGCACCGGACGACTGGAAGCGGTTGCTGGACCTCGCCGCCGGCGCGTACGAGGCCGGCATTCCGCTGCGCCCACAGGTCCCGGCACGTCCGCTGGGTCTGCTGACCGGGTTGCAGACGTTCAACGCGTTCTCGACCCGGCCCAGCTACCTCGCCGCCGTCGAACGCTCCGCCGGAGACCTCGACGCACTGGTCGCCGCCCTTCGCGACCCCGCGGTCCGACGGGCCGTGCTCGCCGAGTCCGACTCGCCCACCAACAAGATGCCGTACCTCAGCCAACTGGACCGGACGTTCAACCTCGGCAACCCGCCGGAGTACGAGCCGGCACCCGAGGCCAGCCTCGCGCGGGAGGCCGAGCGTGCCGGGCGGGATCCGTTCGACTACGCCTACGACCTGCTGCTCTCGGATTCGGGTCGCGCACTGTTCTTCCGGCCGCTGCTCAACTACTCCGAGTTCACCCACGATGCGATCCGGGAGATGCTGGTGCATCCCGCGACCGCGGTCGGGCTCGGGGACGGCGGCGCGCACGCGGGCGCCATCTGCGACGCGTCCAACACCACGTATCTGCTCACCCATTGGGCGCGCGACCGCACCCGGGGCGCGCAGATTCCGTTGGCGACCGCGGTGAAGAAGATGACGCTGGACACGGCGACCATCTACGGGCTCGGCGATCGCGGCGTCATCGCCGAGGGCAAGAAGGCCGACCTCAACGTCATCGACTTCGAGCGGCTGCAACTGCGGCCGCCGGCCGTCGAACACGACCTACCCGGCGGGGCGCGGCGGCTGCTGCAGCGCGCCGACGGGTACCGGGCCACCATCGTGTCCGGTCAGGTCGTGTTGCGCGACGGCGAGGACACCGGAGCCCGGCCCGGCGCGCTGGTCCGCGGCGCCCGCTGACCGAAACTGCCTCCGCCACAGTCACATCGACGGACAGTGGCCGACCACTGCCCACGGTCTCGAGGAGCCTCCGGTCTCGGAGGCTCCTCGCGGCGTCTAGTCGCGGGCGAGGCTCGGCGGGAACCCTCCGGTGGCGATCGGGCCCCAGTTGTCGATGGTGATGCGGATCAGGCTCTTGTTCTGCGCGCGCATCGCTTCGCGGTACTCGTCCCAATCGGGGTGCTCGCCCGAGATACACCGGAAGTACTCGACGAGCGGTTCGAGCGCGTCGGGCATGTCGAGGACCTCGGCCGTGCCGTCGACCTGCACGTAGGCGCCGTTGAACTCGTCGGACAGCACGCACACACTCGCCTGCGGATCACGGCGCAGATTCGCAGCCTTGGCCCGCTGCGGATACGTGGAGACGACGATCCGTCCCTCGGCGTCCAGCCCCGAGGTGACGGGCGAGATCTGCAGTCCCCCAGACTGTTTCCGGGTGACGAGAACGCTGCGATGACGTGAGCGGATGAAGTCGAGCAACTGGTCACGGGTGACGTGTGCGGCGGTTGCGACAGCCATGGTGCGGCCTCCTGGTCGGTGACGGCTCTACGGTGCCAGCCTAAGGTGTCTCAGCGGAACGCGGCGTGCCCTGTGAGCGCCCGACCGATCGAGAGCAGGTGCATCTCGCTGGTGCCCTCGTAGGTGAGCACCGACTCGAGGTTGTTGGCGTGCCGCAGCGGCGAGTACTCGAGCGTGATGCCGTTGGCGCCGAGGATGGTCCGGCACTCGCGGGCGATCGCGATGGCCTCGCGCACGTTGTTGAGCTTGCCGACGCTGATCTGGTCGGGCGTGATGTCGCCGCGGTCCTTGATCCGGCCCAGCTGGATCGCGAGCAGCATGCCCTTGCCGAGCTCGAGGGTCATGTCGGCGAGCTTCTCCTGCGTGAGCTGGTAGCCGGCGAGGGGGCGGTCGAACACCTCTCGGGTCCCGGCATATTCGATGGCCGTCTCGAGGCTGTCGCGGGCGGCGCCGAGCGCGCCGAACACGATGCCGAACCGGGCCTCGTTGAGGCATGACAGCGGCGCGCCGAGGCTGTGCGCGCCCGGCAGCTGCGCGGACGCCGGCAGCCGGACCCCGTCGAGCACCAGCTCCGACGTCACCGACGCCCGCATCGACAGCTTCCCGTGCACGGTGTTGGCGGTGAATCCCGGTGTGTCCGTGGGGAACAGGAAGCCGCGGACGCCGTCGTCGGTCTGCGCCCATACCGTCGCGACGTCGGCGAGGCTGCCGTTGGTGATCCACATCTTGGTGCCGTCGAGGATCCAGTCGTCGCCGTCGCGGCGGGCTCGGGTCCGCATGCCCGCCGGGTTGGATCCGAAGTCCGGCTCGGTGAGCCCGAAGCAGCCGAGCGCCTCACCGGTCGCCAGCCGCGGCAGCCACTCCTGCTTCTGCTCCTCCGAGCCGTAGCGGTGGAGCGAGAACATCGACAGCGAGCCCTGCACCGAGACGAAGCTGCGAAGCCCGCTGTCGCCGGCCTCGAGCTCGAGGCACGCGAGCCCGTAGCTGACGGCGTTGGTGCCGGCGCAGCCGTAGCCCTGCAGGTGCATGCCGAACAGCCCGAGCCCGCCGAGATCGCGGGCGATCTCGCGCGGCAGCGTGCCGGACTCGAACCACTCCGGCAGCTGTGGCCGGAGTCGTTCGTCCACGAGCCGCCGGACCGTCGCCTGGATGTCCCGCTCCTCCTCCGAGAGGAGGGCGTCGATCCCGAAGAGGTCCAGCGGCTTCATGGTCATATCAGTCCACGGCTCCCACGAACTGGCTGTTGTACAGCGTGTAGTAGGCGCCGCGCCGTTCCAGCAGTTCGTCGTGGTTGCCCTGCTCGACGATGTGACCGTCCTCCATGACGACGATCAGGTCGGCGTCGCGGATCGTGGACAGCCGGTGCGCGATCACGAAGCTGGTCCGGTCGCTGCGCAGCACCGCGGTGGCCTGCTGGACGAGCAGTTCGGTGCGGGTGTCGACCGAGCTGGTGGCCTCGTCGAGGATCAGGATCGACGGCTGCGCGATGAACGCCCGGGCGATCGTGATCAGCTGCTTCTCGCCGGCGCTGACGTTGCTGCCCTCTTCGTCGATGACCGTGTCGTAGCCGTCGGGCAGCATGTGCACGAAGCGGTCCACGTAGCTCATCCGGGCGGCCTCGCGGACCTGCTCGTCGGTGGCGTTGGGGTGACCGTACGCGATGTTGTCGCGGATGGTCCCGCCGAACAGCCACGTGTCCTGCAGGACCATGCCGATCCGCGAGCGCAGATCGTCGCGGGTCATCTGCGAGATGTCGACGCCGTCGAGCGTGATGCGGCCGCCGTCGAGCTCGTAGAACCGCATGATCAGGTTCACCAGCGTGGTCTTGCCGGCGCCCGTCGGCCCGACGATCGCGACCATCTGTCCCGGCTCCGCGGTGAGCGAGAGGCCCTCGATGAGCGGGGTCTCCGCGTCGTAGCCGAACCGGACGTCCTCGAACTCCACGCGGCCTCGGGCCTGCGCCGGGCTGAGCGCGGGATCCGGATCCTCCGACTCCTCGTCCTCGTCGAGGACCGCGAACACGCGCTCGGCGGACGCGATACCCGACTGCAGCAGGTTCACCATCGAACCGATCTGGGTGAGCGGCTGCGTGAACTGGCGGGAGTACTGGATGAACGCCTGCACGTCGCCGAGGCTCATCGTGCCCGACGCGACCCGCATGCCGCCGATCACGGCGATCGCGACGTAGTTGAGGTTGCCGAGGAACATGATCGCCGGCATCACCATGCCGGAGATGAACTGCGCCTTGAACCCGGACTGGTACAGATGCTCGTTCTTCTCCTGGAACTGGGCCTGGACCTCACGGCCGCGGCCGTAGGCGGTGACCAGTTCGTGGCCGGTGAGGGCCTCCTCGACCTGACCGTTGAGCTCGCCGGTGGTCTTCCACACCGCACCGAAGTGGGGCTTCGACCGCTTCGCGATCTTGGCCGCGACGACCGCGGACAGCGGCACGGTGAGCACCGCGATGAGCGCCAGCAGCGGCGAGATCACGATCATCATCGCCAGGATGCCGATGACGCTGAGCGTGGCGGTCACCAACTGGCTGAGCGTCTGCTGCAGACTCTGCGAGACGTTGTCGATGTCGTTGGTGACGCGGCTGAGCAGGTCACCTCGCGAGGAGGTGTCGAAGTAGCGCAACGGAAGTCGGTTGATCTTCCGCTCCACCTCGTTGCGCAGATCCCGCACGACGCCCTGCACGATGATGTTCAGCAGGTACGCGGCGAGCCACGACACGAACGCCGACGCGAGGTACAACGCCAGCACCAGCGCGAGCACCTGGCCGACGGCGGTGAAGTCGATGCCCGCACCGGGCACGACGTCCATGCCCGAGACCATGTCGGCGAACTGGTTCTCGCCGGCGGCGCGGAGTCCGTCGACGGCCTGGTCCTTGGTCAGGCCCTCCGGCAGCTGCCGGCCGATCACACCGTCGAAGATGATGTTCGTGGCGTGGCCCATCAGGCGCGGGCCGATGACCGACAGCACGACGCTGGCCGCGGCCAGGATCAGGACGACCGTGACCGCGGTCCGGTGCGAGCGCAGTCGTCCGAGCAGGCGCTTCATGGACGCGCCGAAGTTCTCCGCCTTCGCGGCGGGGGCCCCGGGTGCGCCGGGCATCGGAGGCGAGGACTGGGTCGCGGTGCTCACAGCGCCTCCTGAACCGAACGCTGGGACTCCACGATCTCGACGTACGTCGAACAGGTCTCGAGAAGTTGCTCGTGCGTGCCGATGCCGACCGTCGCGCCCTCCTCGAGGACGATGATCTGGTCGGCGTCGATGATCGTCGACACACGCTGGGCCACGATAATCACGCAGGCATCCTCGGTTTCGGGCCGCATCGCCGCGCGCAGCCGGGCATCGGTGCTCAGGTCGAGCGCCGAGAACGAATCGTCGAACAGGTACACCGCGGGGCGGCGCACGAGCGCGCGGGCGATCGCGAGACGCTGCCGCTGCCCGCCGGAGACGGTGGTGCCGCCCTGCGAGATCGGCGTGTCGAGGCCCTCGGGCATCGCGCGGACGAAGTCGGCGGCCTGCGCGATCTCGAGCGCGCGCCACAGCTCCTCGTCGGTGGCGTCCGGCTTGCCGTAGCGCAGGTTGGTCGCGACGGTGCCGGAGAACAGGAACGCCTTCTGCGGCACGAGGCCGATCTGCGAACGCAGCAGCTCGGGGTCGAGGTCGCGCACGTCGGTGCCCGACACGGTGACCGCACCGGAAGTGACGTCGATCAGACGCGGGATCAGGCCGAGCAGCGTGGTCTTGCCGGATCCGGTGCCGCCGATGATCGCGGTGGTCTTGCCGGGTTCGGCGGTGAAGCTGATGCCGCGCAGCACCGGCTCCTCGGCGCCCGGGTACTTGAACTCGGCGTCGCGCAGTTCGACGAGCGCGGGCTGGTCCATGGCGGTGACGGGGTTGACCGGGGCCACCACCGACGGCTCGGTGTCGAGCACCTCGGTGATGCGCTCGGCACACACCGCGGCGCGGGGCGCGAGCATCGCGATCATCGACGCCATCATGACCGCCATCAGGATCTGCATGATGTAGCTGAGCATCGCGGTCAACGAGCCGACACCCATGCTGCCGTTGTCGATCTCGTGGCCGCCGAACCAGATGACGGCGACGCTGGTGAGGTTCGCGATCATCATCACGAGCGGAATCATCAGCGCGCTCATCCGGCCGACCTTCAACGCGGTGTTCGTCAGGGCCGAATTGGCCTCGTCGAACCGCTCCGCCTCGGACCGCTCCCGCACGAACGCGCGGACCACGCGGATGCCGGTGATCTGTTCGCGCAGCACGCGGTTCACCGCATCGATTCGCGTCTGCATGGTGCGGAATGCGGGCACCATCTTCGTGATCATCACGATCATCACGAGGGCGAGGAGCGGCACGCTCACCGCGAGGATCCACGACAGTCCGGCGTCCTGCCGGATCGCCATCACGATGCCGCCGATGCACATGATCGGTGCCATCACGAGGATGGTGGCGCTGAGCACCACCATCATCTGCACCTGCTGCACGTCGTTGGTGCTGCGGGTGATGAGCGACGGCGCCCCGAACCGCCCGAATTCACGGGACGAGAAGGACCGGGCGCGGCTCACGACCGCGCTGCGCACGTCCCGACCGAAGCCCATCGCAGCACGGGCACCGAAGTACACCGACCCGATGGAGCAGATGATCTGAACCACGGTCACGAGCAGCATCTTCGCGCCCGCGGTCATGATGTAGCCGGTGTCGCCGGCGGCCACACCGTTGTCGATCAGGTCGGCGTTGACGCTGGGGAGATACAGCGCAGCGCCGGTGGCGACGAGTTGGAGGAGTATGACGCCGGCAAGGTCGCGCTTGTATGGCCCCAGGTAGGTGCCGAGAAGTCTGATCAGCATGGTGGGCGAAGGTTACCAATCCGAAGGGTGAAAAAGGGAGGGATCGGGCCGGACTGCCGGGACCGATCCCTCCCCGTTCACGAAACTGTCAGGAGGTGGTCAGGAGACGGGCACGTCCTCGCGCTCGCGTCCCTCCTGCGGGAGTGCACGGGCCAACTTCTCGCCCTCGATGTCGACGTTCGGCAGGATCTTGTCGAGCCACTTCGGCAGCCACCACGCCTTGTCCCCCAGCAGCGCCATCACCGACGGGATGACGAGCATGCGGACGACGAAGGCGTCGAAGAACACCGCCGCGGCGAGCGCGAAGCCCATCGACTTGATGAACGAGTTCGGTTCCGCGATGAACGCCGCGAACACGGAGATCATGATGATCGCCGCCGCCGTCACGACGCGGGCACCGTGGTTGAACCCGATCGCGACCGCGTCCTTCGCGGACGCGCCGTGCACGTACTCCTCGCGCATGCGCGTCACCAGGAACACCTGGTAGTCCATCGCGAGGCCGAACACCACACCGATCAGGAAGATCGGCATGAAGCTGACGATGGGCTGCGGGTTGGCGGCCAGTCCGCCCCAGCCCTCCTGGAACACCGCGACGGTGGCACCGAACGTGGCGGCGACGCTGAGCAGGAAGCCCAGGGTCGCGGTCAGCGGCACCAGAATCGAACGGAACACCAGCATCAGCAGCACGAACGCGAGTCCGACGACCACCGCGAGGTACGGCACCAGCGCGTCCAGCAGGCGCTCGGAGATGTCACCCTCGAGTGCCGTCTGGCCGGTGACGCCGTAGTTGATGCCGATCGAGTCGTGCAGGTCGGACTCGGCCGCGCGGATGTCGGCGACCAGGTCCATCGTCGACGGATCGCTCGGGCCGCTGCGCGGGGTCACCAGGATCTGCGCGGTATCGCCCGCCTCGTTGGCGCCGACAACCTGCGCATTGAGCACGTCGGGCTGTTCGGAGATCTTCGCGACGACGTCACCGAACGCCTCACCCGCCGGGACGGTCGCGTCCTGCGCATCCACGACGACCAGCAGGGGTCCGTTCTTGCCGGGCCCGAAGCCCTCGTTCACCAGGTCGTAGGCCTGGCGGGCGCTGGTCGCCGGGTCACCGCTGCCCTCGTTGGGCAGCGCCAGTTCGAGCTTCGCCGCGGGAATCGCGAGCACACCCAGCAGCACGACGCCGATGATCACACCGATCGCCGGTCGGCGGACCACCGCACGGCTGTAGCGCTTCGAGAACGTCTTCTTGCCGTCGTCGCCCTCGGCGTCTCGCTGACCCAGACCGGGGACGCGGCCGGCGAACGCCTTGCGCCCGAACAGGCCGAGGATCGCCGGCAGCAGGGTCAGTGCGATGAGGACCGCGATGAACACCGTCGATGCGGCCGCGGCGCCCATGTCGGACAGGAAGGGGATGCCGACGACGCGCAGCGCGACGAGCGCGATGATGACTGTCAGGCCCGCGAACACGACGGCCGAACCGGCGGTGCCGACCGCGCGGCCCGCGGCCTCGGAGCGGTCGTCGGTGAGCTCGAGTTCGTGTTTGAAGCGCGAGACGATGAACAGCGAGTAGTCGATCGCGACGGCCAGGCCGATCATGACCGCGAGCGTCGGGGTCATCGAGCTGAGGTCCATGAAACCGGTCGCGACGGTGATGCCGAGGCTGCCGATCATGATGCCGATGATCGCGGTGATCAGCGGCAGGCCCGCGGCCACCAGCGAGCCGAACGTGATGACGAGGACGATGGCGGCGACGGCGATACCGATCAGCTCGGTGATGCCGCCGGGCATCTCGGCCTCCATCGCGGCGGAGCCGCTGACCTGGACGTCGAGGCCGGCGCCCCGACCGATGTCGGCGGCCTCCTTGATCTGGTCGCGCGTCGCCTGGTCCATGTCGCTGTACTCGCCGTCGAACGGGACCTCGACGTAGCCGACGGTGCGATTCTCACTGAGCGGCGACAGTGCCTGGGCGTTCGAGACCGCGACGTCCTCGGGGATGCCCTGCTCCGCGGCGCCGGCCTTGGCCATCTGCGCGAGACCGGCGTCGGCGGTCACCGGGTTGACCAGGGCCCCTGGCGTCCCCGCGGTCGGGTCGGCCTTGGCGGCCGCGCTGACCTTGTCGATGCCGCGGACCTTCGCGAGCACCTCGTCCATCGCGGCCTGGTTCGCCGGGGTATCGAGGGTCTGACCGTCCGGGGCCGCGAACACGTAGCGGGCCGAGAGCGAGTCCATCCCGCTGCCCTGGTCACCGAAGCGCTCGGACATCAGGTCCTGCGCCTGCTGCGCCGGGGTGCCCGGGATGGAGAACGAGTCCTTGGTCGGACCCGACAGCGTCGCGGCGCCGACACCCATCAGAACCAGGATGGCCAGCCAGATGGAGAGGACCGTGCCTTTTCGCCGGTAGGCGAATCTGCCGATCCGATAGAGATAGGTGGCCATGGTGGCTCCTTCTTGATCGGGTGGGGTCTAGCGAGCGGGCACGGCGAGGCCTCGCCGCAGTTGGTCGAATGCCGCTCGGACGACTTCTTCGGGGTTCGCGGCGGACGCTCGACCGCTCATCCACAGGTCCATCGATGCCTTGCAGGCTGCACCGACGACCATGTGCAGCAGGTTGGGATACAGATCGGTGGCGCTGTCGGTGCCGGTGCGCTCGGCGATGACGTCGGCGAGCACCGGGGTGACCCGGAGGTGCATCTCGAGTTTCTTCGCCAGCAGCGTGGGGCTGGCGTCGATGAGCTCGGCCAGCGCCTGCATCTCCTCGATGTCGTGCTCCGGATCGGTGACGGCCCGGACCACGACGTGTTCGAGGGAATCGAGGATCGGCTCGGACGCGGGCCGTTCTCGGAGCCAGTCCGCCCACTCGTAGACCGAGGCCTCGAGGTGGTGCAGGACGGCCTCCTCCTTGCTGGAGAAGTAGTTGTGGAACGTGCGCGTGGACACGCCGGCTTCGGAGGCGATCATGTCGGCGGTGACGAGTTCGATACCCCGCCCCTTGGCGAGGCGCGCGGCGGCCTCACTGAGCGCGATGCGCGTCGCCGCCTTCTTCCGGTCCCGCAGACCGAGTGCTTCACTCACCCCTTCGAAGGTACCGAAGTTGCAGAGCTCTGCAATGTTGCAGTGGAGTGCACTTTTGTGGGCTTCCGCACACCCATACAAGGAGAGTGATCGGGGTCACGTCGCGCGCGTTCGCGGCCTACGCTGATCCCACAACCCGCGCACCTCGGAAACGGCGGCGACGATGCCCGATTGGGACGGCGAACAGTACGCACAGGCGAGCGAACTGCAGCGGACGATGGCGACCCGTGCGCTCGACGGACTCGACCTGGATCCACACGGTCGCGTGCTCGACGTCGGCTGCGGCGACGGGTTCGTCACCCGCATGCTCGCGGACCGACTCACCGACGGCTACGCGATCGGCGTCGACGCGTCGCCGCGGATGATCGAGAAGGCCGCGTCGGGCGAGACGGATCCCCGGGTGCGGTTCATGGTCGCGGACGCGCGACGACTGCCGTTCCGGGATCGATTCGACGTCGTGGTGTCCTTCAACGCGCTGCACTGGGTGCCCGAACAGCAGCAGGCGCTGGCGTCGATCGCCGACGCCGCGCGGCCGGGCGCGCGGGTCCTGATCCAGGTGGTGTGCGCGGGTGACCGCGTGAGCCTCGAGACCATCGCGATGGAGGTCGCGGGTACGCCCCGATGGGTGGACCGGTTCGCCGCATTCACGCCACCGTTCGTCCACGTCGAGCCCGATGACTACCCGGAACTCGCGGCGTCCGCGGGCCTGCGCGTGACCGATCTGTCGGTCCACGACGTCACCTGGGACTTCGGCACCAGGGAAGCGTTCGCACAGTGGTGCACCACCGGCGCCGACGCCTGGACACACCGACTGGACCCCGACGACCGTCCGCGGTTCATCGACGACTGGATGCGCGCCTACGAGGAGGTGTCGGGGCGGCCGGGGCTCTTCCAGTACATGCAGATGCGGGCAGCGCTCACCCCGAGCGCCCGCCCGGCAGGGAGCTGACGGCGGACGTCTTGCCGGTCGTACCGACGACCCTCACCGCTGGAGGATTTCGGAGAGTCGCCTGACGCCTTCGGCGATCTGGGCTTCAGTTGCGGCCCCGTAGGAGAGGCGCAGGAACGGTGCGGGTGGTTCGTCCACGAAGAAGTGACGCCCGTCTCCTATGAGCACCCCGGCCGCGTATGCGGCGGCGCAGACCTCGCGGGTATCTGCGCCCTGGGGAAGCCTGGCCCAGAGGTGAATGCCACCGCGCGGGACGCACGGAATGCGGATGCCGGGCGTCGTGGCACGAATCGCGGAGGCAAGTGCGTCGCGTCGCGTCGCGAGCTCGGCGCGCAGGCGCTTCAGGTGCCGGGGCCACACATTCGAGGTCAGGAGACCGCAGGCGATTTCCTGCACCAGCGGCGCGACGCAGAGGTCGTCGGCGGTGCGCGCGGCCCGGAGCCGCTCGCCTGCCGGACCGCGCGCGATGACCGCGCCGAGCCTGAGGCCTGGGGAGGCAGGCTTCGACAGGGTGAGGATCGACACGACGTGTCCGTGAGGGTCTTCGGTGAAGAGTGGGGGTGGGGCCTGTCCGTCGATGCCGAGATGTCTGGCCCAGTCGTCCTCGATAATGAACGCACCGTGTCGGGCGGCGAGTTCGAGCACCTGCTTCCGGCGCTCCGAACTCAAGACCGCGCCGGTGGGATTCGCGTAGCTCGGCTGGAGGTAGACCACTCGCGCTCGCGTGCGTTCGAGTTCGTCGGCGAGGCGGTCGACCTGGATCCCGTCGGCGTCGGCGGGTACCGACGAGAGGTTGAGGCCTGCGCTCTGCGCAGCGAGGATCGCGCCCGGATAGCTCGGACTCTCGGTGATGACCGCCGACCCGGGCTCGGCGAGTGTGCGCATTGCGAAGACGAGGCCCTGCTGCCCGCCGGAGACCACAAGCACGTCGTTCGGGTCGGCGCGGTATTCGGAGGCGAGGATGCGCCGCAGTTCCGGCGATCCCGCTGGCGGTGTCATCATCCAGGCACGACCGCTCTTTGCCGCACGCGAGCCGATGCGATGCAGTTCCTCGTTCGGCAGTAGTTCGGGGGCAAGGTATCCCCAGGAGAGCGGGATGTGCTCGGGAGTACCGTAGCCGCCCAGACGAGCGGCCCGGTCGGCGTCCACTCTGGCGCGGCCAAGCGCCTGAGACTGCCAGGAAAAGTCCGGTTCCGGAAGTCGTTCGTGGCCCGCCACGAACGTTCCCCGTCCGGGCTCAGCCCGGACCAGCCCGAATGCGCTCAGTTCCGAAAGAGCTGCCGAGATGGTGGCCGCACTTGCCTGGAACTCCACGGAGAGTTCTCGGACGCCCGGCAGCTTCTCCCCCGTACCCATCGTCGCGATCCGCTGGCGGAGGCGTGCCGCAATCTCCGAGGACCTGTTATCATTCGACATGACACTAGTGAATAACGTTACTCTAGTTTCCGCAATATTGTTACGCTATCGGCCGGGCGTGAAGTCAGCAATCTCGGTGGCGCACCGATGAGTCGGGCTTCCTCCGTTCTGCGGGATGTCTCGGTGTCCGCGGTCGTCGCGGGCTTCCTCTCTGCGCTCATCAACTTCGCCGGCCCGTTCCTGATCGTGCTCGAGGCCACCCGCGCGGCAGGTCTGAACGAGGCGCAGACCGCGTCCTGGGTCTGGGCGGTGTCGATCGGCAACGGTGTGTGCAGCATCGCGCTGAGCCTCTTCACCCGTATCCCCGTGATCGTCGCTTGGTCGACACCCGGAGCGGCGCTGCTGATCGCCTCGCTCGGCGGCTTCTCGTTCGCCGAGGCAGTCGGCGCGTTCCTCGTCGCCTCGGTCGCCGCTGCAGTGGTCGGGTACACGGGCTGGTTCGGCTGGATACTCGCCAGGGTGCCCGGCCCGGTGCTGCAGGCGCTGCTCGCCGGGATCCTGCTGCCCTTCGTCGTGACCGCGGCGGGCGCCTTCACGAGCGCGCCGCTGATTGCGGGGAGCATCGTCGTCGCATTCTTTCTCGGCAAGCGCTTCTTCGACCGATACGCAGTGCTCGCCGGACTCGTCGCCGGGATTGCGGTGACCTGGGCGACCGGATCCTTCCGCGAGGTCGCGCCGTCGCTCGAGCTCGGCGGCCCTGTGTTCACGATGCCGGCGTTCACCCCGGCCGCACTCGTGAGCATCGCGCTGCCACTGTTCATCGTCACGATGGCCTCACAGAACGCACCGGGCCTCGCACTGCTCCACTCGCAGGGGTACGAGCCGAACGACCGCCTGGTCGTCGGTGCCATCTCGACGGTTTCGGCGGTCCTCGCGCCCTTCGGCTGCCACGGCATCAACCTCGGCGCGATCACGGCGGCAATCGCGCTCGGCCCCGAGTCGCACCCGGATCGCGCAAAGCGCTACATCGCGGGCCTCTCGGGCGGCCTCACCTACTTGCTGGTCGGCTCGTTCGGGGGCGTGCTTGTGGCCGGGTTCCAGGCGATCCCGACCGAAACGGTTTCGGTACTTGCCGCCGTCGCGCTGCTCGGATCAGCGCTCACCGCACTCGAGGGCGCGATGGGCGGCGATGCCCGCACCGGGATCGCGGCCCTCACCACGCTCGCGGTCACCATGTCGGGCGTCGTGTTCTTCGGCGTCGGTGCCGCGTTCTGGGGCCTCGTCGCGGGCAGCGCCGTGTATCTCCTCCTGGCCCCACGCCGACCACGAACCCGAACAGGCGAATCAGGAAAGGAGAACGCGGTGATCACATGACCGAGGCCCGCGCGCCGCGCATCCCGCATCGAATCTTCAATCCTCGCGGGCAGAAAACGCTCAGACAGTAAGTGGCAGTACAGCTCTGCCGAGACCTTCGAACACCGATAGGAGCCACCATGGCAACGACCACCCTTCCGACGATCCGGCCGCTCGACGCCACCGATGAGAGTCGCTGGCGTGTCCTCTTCCGCGAGTACCGCGAGTTCTACAAGCTGCCCGAATCCGAGGACATCGTCTCCCGCGCATGGGGATGGTTCATGGATCCCCGACACGAATGCAAGGCTCTCGTTGCGGAAGCGGACGGCGAGATCCTCGGGTTCGCACACCATCGCCGGTTCTCCTCGCCCTACACCGGAACCACCGGCCTCTTCCTCGACGACCTGTTCACCGACCCCGCGGCCCGAGGCCGGGGCGTCGGACGTGCACTGATCGGGCGTCTGACCGAGATGGCCACCGCCGAGGGCCGCGCCGTGGTGCAGTGGGTGACCGCCGACGACAACCATCAAGCCCAGGCGCTCTACAACACCCTCGCCACGCGAACGAGCTGGGTTACCTACGAGGCCGAACCCTCCGCGAAGTGAGCACTGCAACATGAACCCGCTGCCGCCAGAGGTCTCTGGGCGGTGGCACGGGGCGGCGGCGGCAAGACGAGTCGATCCATTGGCTTGCCCTGGTCCTGTTGATCGGACCAGGGCAGGCCGGCGGCTCGCCGATGCTCTCACCAAGGCCACGACGGCCGCACTCACTACAGGAGCAGGACTGTGACAACCCACGTGACGCCGGCCGAGAAGCCCGTGATCGTGAACTCGTCGTCGAGGCTGAACGGAGTCCTCTACGACCTCCGCGGACCCGTACACGAACGCGCCGTCGAACTGGAGCGGCGCGGGCAGGAGATCCTGCGCCTGAACATCGGGAACCCGGCCCCGTTCGGATTCGAGGCTCCCGAGGTCGTGGTCGACGCGCTCCGGGAGGCGCTTCCGCACGCGCACGGCTACTCCGAGTCGCAAGGACTCGGCTCCGCCCGCGAAGCGATCCGGGACCACTACGCTGCGCGGCCCGGGTTCCCGGCCGCGGGTATCGACGACATCCTCATCGGCAACGGCGTCTCCGAGTTGGTAACCCTCACCCTGCAGGCTCTCCTCGAACCCGGTGACGAAGTCCTCATCCCGTCTCCGGACTACCCCTTGTGGACGGCGTCGACCGTGCTCGCCGGTGGGGTACCCCGGCACTACCCGTGCGACGAAGACAACGGATGGAGTCCGGACACAGAGGAATTGGGGCGCATGGTGACGCCCCGCACCCGGGCGATCGTCGTCATCAACCCCAACAACCCCACCGGCGCGGTGTACTCACGGCGCACACTCGAGGAGATCGCCGCTGTCGCAGATCGGCACGGGCTCCTCCTGCTCTCCGACGAGATCTACGACCGGATCGTCTACCCGGGGCACGTCCACGTCAGCACTGCGCAGGTTGCGCCGACGCATCCCTGCATCACCTTCTCGGGGCTGTCCAAGACCTCGCGTGTGGCCGGCTACCGGGCCGGGTGGGTTATCGCTACCGGGTTCAGTCCCGACGACGGGTACCTCGCAGGACTTCGCCTGCTCGCGTCGATGCGTATGTGTGCCTCCGTTCCCGCGCAGCACGCGATCACCGCGGCGTTGCAGCACGACGACACGATCGCCGCGCTCCGGATGCCGGGAGGCCGACTCTTCGAGCAACGCGCTCTGACTGTCGGACTGCTGCAGGACATCCCCGGAGTGACCTGTCACGAGCCCGGGGGCGGTCTGTACGTCTTCCCCCGCATCGACCCCGACGTCTACGGGATCGTGGACGACGAACAACTCGTGCTCGACTTCCTCGACGCCGAGCACGTCCTCCTCGTCCACGGTCGCGCGTTCAACTGGGCACGCCCCGACCACCTGCGCATCGCCTTTCTTCCCCGTACTCCAGTTCTCGCCGACGCCCTGGAACGTTTCGCCCGGTTCCTCAGCGACTACCGGCAAGACCCACACCGCCGCGCGGTGTGACGACTCCCAAAAACCGAACCGAGACAAGAAAGAACGCAGATGACCGAAACACTTCCAGCCGCATCCACCTCAACTGGACCTGCACTGGTCACCGAGGTTCCAGGGCCGAAGAGTCGCGAGCTCCACAGCCGCAAGACGGCGGCCGTGCCGCGCGGAATTGGCAGCGCGCTGCCAATCTACATCGATCACGCCGAAGGCCCGTGGCTCATCGACGTCGATGGCAACCGGTTTCTGGACTTGGGTTGCGGCGCAGGCGTCAACATGGTCGGCCACCACCAGCAGAGCATCATCGATGCGGCGTCTGCGCAACTGCACCGGGTCACCCACACGCTGTTCGGCATCACGCCCTACGAGGGTTACGTGCGCCTGGCCGAACGTCTGTCCGCGAAGACCCCCGGGGCGCACGCGAAGAAGACCATGTTCGTCAACTCCGGTGCCGAAGCGGTCGAGAACGCCGTGAAGGTCGCCCGGGCGTACACGGGTCGGCGCGCAGTTGCGTCCTTGGACCACGGGTTCCACGGCCGCACCAATCTAACTCTCGCGATGAACCACCGGGCGGTCCCGTACGCGACCGGTTTCGGGCCGTTCGCACCCGATGTCCACCGGGTACCGAACTCCTATCCGTTCCGGGACGGGCTCACGGGCCAGCAGGCTGCAGCACGGACGATCGCATACCTGGAAGAGCGCGTAGGCTCCGCCGACCTCGCCGCGCTCGTCGTCGAACCCATCCAGGGCGAGGGCGGATTCATCGTGCCCGCAGACGGATACCTACCGGCCCTGCAAGAATGGGCCAACCGAAACGGCGTCGTTCTCGTCGCCGACGAAATCCAGTGCGGGCTCGGACGGACCGGGACCTGGTTCGCCAGCGAACTGTTCGGCCTCGTACCGGACGTGGTGCTCACCGCCAAGCAGATCGCCGCCGGTCTACCCCTGGCCGGGGTCACCGGACGAGCGGAGATCATGGATGCCGCCGCACCCGGCGGCCTCGGCGGGACCTTCGGCGGCAACCCCGTCTCGATCGCCGCCGCGCACGCCGTTCTCGACTTTCTGGAAGACGAGGAACAGTTCGCCGCCGCACGCCGGATCGGCAACACCCTCACCAGTGGGCTACGGCGAATTGCCGAAACCTATCCCGTCATCGGCGATGTCCGGGGGCACGGTGCGATGATCGCCTTCGAGCTGACGCAGGCTGGAACGACTCGACCGTTGCCCGGGAGCGCCGCTGCGATCAGCGAGCACGCGGCCCGGCGGGGCGTGGTCCTGATCATCGCGGGCAGCGACGGCAACGTCATCAGGTTCCTGCCGACCCTCGACGTCACCGACGATCTCCTCCAGTACGCGCTCACAGTGATCGAGGAAGCACTGAACGGGCACGAATGAGTCGGCGCTGTGCCGACGGAAACGTCGGCACACACGGTGGGGTGGCCGAATGGCCAGGTAGCGGTGCACAACACCGCGCATGCAGGTTCGAATCCTGCACCCACCTCGACGGGATACCGCACAGTGGGCTCGAACCCGCCGTGCGACACACCTGATGCATATCCAGACCCTTTGTCCGCCACCGGAGGTCGAGCATGGCCACACACAACACGTTCGTTCTCGCGACCCACAACGCAACCAAAGTCGCCGAGTACCGATTCATCGCAGAGTCGATGCTGCCGGGCTGGACGCCGGCCTCCTACGACGGTCCCGAGCCGGACGAGGACGGACTCAGTTTCCGCGACAACGCCCTCATCAAAGCACGCGTTGCCGCCGCACACTCCGGCCTTCCAGCTGTCGCCGACGATTCCGGATTGTGTGTGGACGTACTCGGAGGCGCGCCCGGCGTCTTCTCGGCCTACTGGGCGGGACACCGTAAGGACCACACCGCCAACCGTAATCTGCTACTCGACCAACTCTCAGGCGTCGCCGCACCGCACCGCACCGCACGATTTACTTCAGCGCTCGCGCTCGTCGCCCCCAGCGGTGCCGAATACGTTGCCACGGAACGCTGGTCGGGCCGACTGGCCCTCACGCCGGCAGGTGACGACGGATTCCCGTACGACTCGATCTTCGTCCCGGACGGCCAAACGCCCGGTCACGAGCGCACCGTAGCCGAATGGGACACCGAGGACAGATATCGGAGTTCACACCGGGCACGCGCGTTCAAAGCACTCGTTCCGGCTCTCGAAGCGCTGACCAACGTCCAAACGTGCCGATGAGCATGCCCGAGTGCTACGGGGGGACATGCTTCAGGTCTGACCGCACCGAATATCTCTCGCACGCAGTTGATCTCCACCTACCGAATGCGACTGCGCGAGGAATCCGCCAGCAGGCCGCAGCGCATCTCGGGCGGCCTTGTCCGTACTCGGAATCGACGCGACAACCTCAGCGAGAGCCTCCGACCGTAAGTCCTCCGTCTACCGGGATGCATGCTCCGGTGACGAACGAGGAGGCAGGCGAGAGCAACCATGCGACCAGTTCCGCAATCTCCGACGCTTGCCCCAGACGCCCCATCGGAGTCATAGCCCGCCTCGCCTGCTTGCCTTCGTCCGTCGCGTTCTCGAGAAGCATCGGCGTTTCGACGAATCCAGGGCAGGTGGCATTCACGCGAATACCCTTGCTCGAGCCTTCCAGTGCCGCAGCCTTTGTCAGTCCGACGGCACCGTGCTTGGACGCGACATACGCGGCGCCGTTGGAGACGCCGATCAAACCGGCGGCCGAGGCGTTGTTCACGATCGATGCCCCGCTTCGCAGGTGCCGCAGCTCATGCTTGAGGCAGAGAAACATGCCCACCAGGTTGACGTCGACGAGTTCACGGAAGTCGGCTACGTCCGTATCGGCGAGGGCCGTACCGAACGAGTAGGCCCCCGCGGCGGAAATCCCCGCGTTGTTGAAGGCCCCGTCGAGCCCTCCGAAAGCAGACATCGCATCGGCGATCATGCGTTCGACATCCGCCTCGTTCGAGATGTCCGCAACGAGCGCGACAGCTTCCCCACCGGAGGCGTTGATGTCGGCGGAGACCTTGGAGACGCTCTCGAGATTGCGATCGACGACTACAACTCGCGAGCCCCGGAGACCCAACAAGATTGCAGTCTCGCGTCCGATCCCGGACGCGGCCCCGGTCACGAGGAATCTACGCCCCGCGGACTCCCCCTCGACATGGCCCACCTCCGGACGGCTGAACTCTTGACCGATTGCAGCACTGGAACTTTGGCGAGAATCCGACATTCCATGAGGCTAGCAAGCCCGCGACATCGATCGCGCGTCTCGACGGAAAGTTTGATTCCGCCATGCGGAATGCCTTACTCCCCAAACCCTTCGACCCCCCGTATCAGCGGGAAACCTCGAGCACCCGGTGGGCATCAGCTGCGGCCGAAACAAGATGCGCACCAACCGCTTCCAAATCCGTCGTCTGCATCCGATAAATGGGCATGCAGACCGAGAGAGCCGCGATAGGCTTCCCACGATCATTGAGGACAGCCACCCCGACGCCGCCGACCTCTGCCCGAAAGCCTCCCCGATTCACCGCATATCCGGTCGACCGGACGTGCTGCAGCTCCTTGCGAACATCCGCCGGGTCGGTCAGCGACCGTTCGGTGTATCGGCGCAGCGGACCCGCCAGAACCCAGTCGACCGCGTCATCGGGCAGTGCCGCCAGCTGCGCAAGCCCCGGCGACACGCAGTGCGCGGGAGACCGGCTGCCGAGCGTGCTCACCGAGTGGACCGGCTTCGGCGAGACGAGCTGCTCGACATAGATGACGTACCTCCCCTGGAGCACGGTGAGGTGAATGGTCTCCTGCGTCTCGTCGTGGAGTTCATCCATGATCGGCCGGAGCCTGCTCCGAATGTCTTGCCCGACTTGAAGACCCGGCGCAAGGCTGAGCAATCCTGGCCCCAGTCGGTATCGCAGCTCGTCGTCCTTCTCCACCCATCCACGCTCGACAAGCGTCTTGGCCAGGCGAAATGCCGTCGTCTTGCCGACACCGAGGCGGTCCGCCAGCTGGGTGACAGTGAGTCCGTTGTTCTCCGCCAGGAGCTCCAGGAGTGACAGCGCCCGATTGACGGAGCCGAGCGTGTCCGTTGCGCGCGATTCGACCATGGAATCACCATAACGGAACCAACGACGGAAGATTCGTTTCGCAATGCGGAACGCTCGTTGAGCATTAAGGAACCACATGTCTATGGTGCAGATCACGTCACAGCCGTGACGACCACTCGGCCAGGAGGCAGCTTTGGAGAATTTCCAGGACAGTGCCCGCAGAAAGCAGGTTCGCTCTGCGGGGATCGCTTCGATCACCGGATGGGCGATGGATCTCTACGATCTGACGATCATCCTCTACCTCGCCCCTACTATCGGGCCGCTTCTGTTCCCCGCCCACAACGCGACGCTCCAACTGACGTTCGTCTACGCATCTTTCGCGGTGACTCTCCTCTTCCGCCCGCTCGGTTCTGCGCTGTTCGGCGCCTACGCCGATCGCAACGGGCGCAAGCAAGCGATGATGTTCGCGATTCTGGGTGTCGGGCTGTCGACCGCGTGCATGGGAGCGGTGCCGACATACGCGACCATCGGATTTGCTGCTCCGATCCTCTTCCTCGCCTTGCGCATCGTGCAGGGGGTGTTCGTCGGCGGCGTCGTCGCTTCGACCCACACGCTCGGAACCGAAACTGTCGCACCGGAACATCGCGGGCTGATGTCAGGTTTGGTCGCCGGCGGCGGCGCCGGGGCCGGTGCCGTGGTCGCTTCGATCGTGTACTTCGTCGTTTCGGCCGTCGTTCCCAGCGAGGACTTCGGCGTCTACGGATGGCGCGTGATGTTCTTCACCGGCCTTCTGACTGCGGCCTTCAGCTTCTACATCTACCGACGCACCGAGGAATCGCCTCTGTGGCATGGGAAGTCGTCGGGACCGGCAGTCCGAAAGTCGCCTCTTCGAGTCATCTTCGGGCCGCGCTACCGCAAGACGACGTTGCTCAACATCGCCCTCGCCGCGGGCGGAGCAACCGCGTACTACCTCACGGTTGGCTTCTTCCCGACCTTCTTCGGCGCGAACCTCGGGATCGGCAAGACGACCTCGGCCATGATCCTGATCGTCGCCAACGTGGGGGTCATCGCGGGCGGAGCCCTGGGCGGGCACCTCAGCGACCGGATCGGCCGGCGGGCGGTCTTCCTCTGGTTCGGCGTGCCCAACGTCGCACTTCTACCCTTGCTCTACCTCTGGCTCGCATCCCTGAGCTCGGGCTCGATCGCCCTGGTCACCGTCATATCGACCGCGATGGCTGTGATCGTCATGGCTGGCTCCGCACCGGTACTGATCTTCCTCAACGAACGCTTCCCCACCGAGATTCGCGCGACGGGCACCGGGCTGAGCTGGAACATCGGCTTCGCGATCGGTGGAATCATGCCCGCGATCGTGACGGCCGTCAGCCCGAGCGTCAGCGACATCCCGGTCCGCCTGGCCATCGCCATCACGGTCGCCGCGATTGTCTTCCTCCTGGCGGCACTCAGCGTGCGTGAGACCCGCCATCTCGGCCTCGGCGAGCACGATCAGGCCGAGCCTTCGGAAGCCGCCGTGGCTGCGGCCCACGACCGAGCCTGACACCGGCCGATTCACCAACCGTCACCATCGAAGTGCAGGAGCAGGAAATGCCCATCATCAATGTCAATCACGCCAGCCCACTGACCGCGGAACAGATCGAAGCACTGATGGAGGGCCTGACCGAGGTCTACACGTCGGTCACCAAGGCGAATCCCGCGGCGGTCCACGTACTGGTCCAGCAGGTCCCCACGGAACGCTGGGCTGTCGGAGGCGAAAGCCTGTCCAGGCGCAACGCGAAGTCTTGACGAGCCCCGTTCTGCTGTATCAGGAAAGGACAGAATGGAACTCGCGGAAACTGTCGCACCCCACTCCGATCGACCGACGGTTGTTCTGCTGCACAGCCTCGGCACGGACCACCGGCTCTGGCGCCATCAAATCAGCTCCCTGACAACACACTACGATCTGTCGACGCCGGACAGCCGGGGACACGGCAAGTCCTCGGAGACCGGAGCGATCAACCTCGATGCCTGGTCCGATGACCTCTACCGGGTCGTCAAGGAGCGCGGTCCCGTGCACCTGGTCGGACTGTCCATGGGTGGGCTGCAGGCGATCGCCTTTGCCGCAAAGCACCCCGACCTGGTCCGTAGCGTCACCATCGCCAACTCGTTCGCGCGACTCCCGATCGACGTCGCCGACGCCCGCGTCAACGGCTCCACGGAGTCGATCACTCGCAACGGCATGGCCGCATTCGCAAAGGAGTACCTCGACCAAACACTCACACAGCCACTCGACAGCTCCGACTACGCCGCCCTCTACGACGCGATTTCCGCGATGACCCCCGAGTCGTACCTCGCGTCTGCGGTGGCGACGTTCCGCGCCGACGTGGTTCCCCTACTCGACTCGATCACCTGCCCCGCGCTCGTTGTCACAGGCGAACTCGACGCCAAGATTCCGAGCGAACGCACGGCCGAGATCATCGGCGGCATCGCCCACGCCGAGCATGAGATCGTTCCCCGCGCCGGCCACCTGTCGTGCATCGAGAACCCCGCCCACTTCAATGCGGTGATCACGTCCTTCCTCGCGCGCGTCGACGAGCGCGCCACCATCGACTAGAAAGCATGCGCATGACCACAACGATCATTACCGGAGGCGCCAGCGGCATCGGCCGAGCTGTCGTCGACGAACTGCGCAACGACGGACATCGCACAATCGTCATCGATATCGCCGAACCCCCAGCCGACGGGTTCACCGACCTCTACATCCGGGCAGACCTCAGCTCGTCGGAAGGCATCTCGACTGTCCTCGAATCACTTGCCGGACAGGAGATAGACAACCTCGTCCATTGCGCCGCCATGGGACAATGGTCATCGTTCCGCGATACCCCCCGGGATGCCTGGGAGCGCATCCTGCGCACAAACCTCGAGGGAACGATCGCCATCACCCAAGCAGTCGTACCTCTGATGCCGCGGGGATCGCGGATCGTGCTCTTCGCCTCCGGCACCGTGTTCAAGGGCGCCAGGAACCTCTTCGCATACGTCGCGTCGAAGGCCGGCGTGATCGGCTTCGCGCGCTGCCTGGCAGATGAACTCGGCGATGACGAGATCACGGTCAACGTCGTCAGCCCGGGCATCACAGCGACACCGATGATCACGGACATGGCCCACACCGAAGAGAACAACATCGCCAGCCGCTCGATCAAGCGACGGGCATACCCGGAGGACATCGTCGGCCCGGTGAAGTTCCTGCTCGGCCCCGGTGCGGCCTTCGTCACCGGCCAGACGATCTGTGTCGACGGCGGCTCGGTCAAGAACTGACGGCCCCTGCAAATCTCGATCTTCGCTAGAGAACGGAAACCAACCATGTACGAGAAGAAGTCACTCATCGCCGACGGGTTCCACACCACCTACATCGAGGCCGGCAACCCCGACAAGGACACGATCGTCCTGATCCACGACGGCGGTTTCGGGTCCACCGCCGAACTGTGCTGGTCCGAGATGATCCCGCACCTCACCGATCGTTTCCACGTTCTCGCCCCCGACCTGCTCGGATGGGGTGGAACCGACAAGGCGGTCTTCCTCGACCGGCCGCCGTTCGCGCCCCGGGTGAAGCACATCGCGGCGTTCTGCCAGGAACTCGGAGTGGACCGGGCTCACTTCGTCGGGGCCTCCTTCGGTGGGTCGATGGTCATGCGCGCAATCACCGATCCCACGAGCCCGTGGCCGGTCGACCGCGCGGTGAGCATCTCCGGAACGGGCGGACCGTACCGGCTGCCCGAGGGCATCGCCGCCCTGGCCGACTACACGCCCAGCCTCGAGGATGCCGCCCGAATGACCGGATACATGGTGCGGAGTCTGGACGGAATGGACGAGCACATCCGACAGCGGTTCGAGAACAGCCTCATTCCCGGGCACTGGGAAGCGATGGCCGCGCCTCGACTGAGCAACCCGTCGGTCGAGCGAACCCAGATCGCCGACCCGTTCCTCGATCTCTTGGCCGCGACACAGATCCCGGTGCTGCTCGTCGAGGGCACGCGTGACGAACTCCTCGAGTCGGGATGGTCGAAGAAGCTCGCCGATCTCACCCCGATGGCACGCGCAGCGGAACTCGACTACGCGCACGAACCCAACATCGATGCACCCGCCGAGACCGCCGGCCTCATCGTCGACTTCCTCACCGGAGGTCTCGAATGACCCCCACCACCTTCACCACGGACGAAGCGCACCCGCGCGAGGTCGCTCGGCCCGGGCACTACGACGCCTGCCTGCCGATCGTCGAGGACGACGACTTCCTCGAGCAGGCGGTACAAAGTGCGGAACTTCCGGCTCTACTTGCCGCCCTGGCACTGGCGAATGCCGATCCGTCGTTGCTTGCCGACGAGCTTCGGCCTCCGCTGCCTCCGATGGACTCGGTGATCGCTCCACAAGGGGGAATGTCCACCGAGGCCCAGAAGTCGGCCCGCAGGGTCGCTGCCAACGCCCTCAAGGCCTTTCGTGACCGAGGATCCGTCCCGGCGGCGCAGCCTTCCGAGGAATCTCTCGCACACATCATGCGCTTCCTGACCAAGGACGCGAGCGACGACTACCTGCCCCTGCTGCGACACGAACTGGGAATCCCGAACGACTACGGTGCCCCGGCCTGGAAGAAGTCGGAGGTTGCCCCCGACATCGATTTCAGCGTGGCTATCATCGGCGCCGGAATCTCCGGCATGGCCGCCGCACACCGGCTGCAGCAGGCCGGGATCGAGTACGTGGTGTTCGAGAAGAACACCGAGGTCGGCGGCACCTGGTGGGAGAACGTCTACCCCGGTTGTCGACTCGACACCCCGAACTTCGCCTACAGCTACTCGTTCGCGCAGAAAGCCGACTGGCCGCAGCAGTTCTCCACGCGGGACGAGATCGAGACCTATCTGCAGGACGTGGCAACCACGTTCGACCTGCGACCCAACGTCGAGTTCGGGACCGAAGTGACTTCCCTGTCGTTCGACGACGACAGCGGAACCTGGACCGTTACCACCGAGACCGCGGACGGAATCCGCGGAATCCGGCGGGTGAACGCCGTGATTACCGCTGTCGGACAGCTCAATCGGCCCAATATTCCTCAGATCCCCGGGCTCGACTCGTTCGCGGGACGTTGCTTCCACTCGTCGCAGTGGGACACGTCGGTGGATCTGAGCGGACTGAGGGTAGCCGTGGTCGGGACCGGCGCGAGCGCGTACCAGATCGTTCCCTCGATCGCCGGCACCGTGCAGCATCTGAGCGTCTTCCAACGGAATGCCCCGTGGATGCTCCCCACGCCCGGCTACCTCGCGGATATCCCTGCCGGCATGGCCTGGCTGCTGCGCCATGTCCCGCACTACGGGCGGTGGTATCGCTTCTGGCAGTTCTGGATTGCCGCAGAAGGGCGTCTGCCTTTCGTCGAAGCAGATCCCGACTGGACAGAAGAGGGCAGCACCTCGGCAAACAATGCCGAGCTACGCCGTCAGTTGCTGACCCACCTCAGCAGACAGCTCGAGGGTCATCCGGACCTCCTGGAGAAGATGACGCCGAAGTACCCACCGGGCGCCAAGCGCATGCTTCGCGACAACGGCATGTGGGCAACGACGCTCATGCAATCGCATGTCGATCTCGTCACCGACGGAATCGAGGCCGTCACTCCGGCGGGGATCCGCACGGTCGACGGCGTCCTGCACGAGGTCGACGTCATCGTCTTCGCAACCGGATTTCGGGCTTCCGACTACCTCGAACCGATCACCATCACCGGGCGCGGCGGGAAGGACCTCCACGAATCGTGGGGCGGCGACGCACGGGCGTACATGGGTATCACGGTCCCGTCCTTTCCGAATCTCTTCATGCTCATGGGCCCGAACACCGGTGTCGTCGTCAATGGCAGCGCCCTGTACATGGCCGAGTGTGCGGCCGAGTACACCGTCGAGTGTCTCGGCGAACTCCTCCGTGCACGGAAGCAGAACATCGAGCCGCACGCCGAAGCGATGGACGAATTCTGTGACCGGGTCGACGCGGGAAATCGTCTCCGCACCTGGGGGGTTGCCGACGTACACACCTGGTACCGCAACCGATTCGGCCGCGCCACGCAGGTCTGGCCGTTCTCACTGCTCGAGTTCTACCAGCTGACGCGGACACCGGATCTGTCGGCATTCGACCTAACGGGCGACTTCCGATGAACACGGCCGATGTGAGCAGTGCCGGCAGTTCAGCGTCCCTGCTGACCGGCCCGACGCTGGCTGCGTTGCGCGTGGAATCCCGCGAGGAGGTTTCCGCCGATGTCGTGTCGCTGACGCTGGCCGATCCTCTCGGCCGGCGCCTCACACCGTGGACACCCGGATCGCACATCGATCTGATCCTGCCCAACGGTATGTCGCGCCAGTACTCACTCTGCGGAAACCGCTGGGATACATACCGTTACCGGATCGCTGTGCTGAACGAGCCTGATGGACGCGGTGGGTCGCGATGGATTCACGAGAACGTCCGCGAAGGCGACGTGCTCGGCTACGGCGGGCCGAGGAACCACTTCCCCCTGGTTCCCGCCGACCGCTACTTGTTCATTGCCGGCGGCATCGGTATCACGCCGATGATCCCGATGATCGATCAAGCAGAGCGGACCGACCGCCCGTGGCGCCTGGTGTACGGGGGCCGCAGTCGGCAGTCGATGGCATTTTTCGACGATCTCGAGAGATTGGGGGATCACGTGCACTTTGCGCCCCAGGACGAGGTCGGCCTCCTCGATCTCGACGCGATCCTGGCCGATGAGGGTCCAGGAACGAAGGTCTACTGCTGTGGGCCGGCCGGACTGCTGGAAGCGGTCGAAGCTGCCTGCCGACACCTGCCGCCGTACACACTGCACACAGAGCGGTTCACGGCATCGGCAGCAGAATCGTCACAGGATCGACCGTTCACACTCCGACTCACCCGATCGGGCACCGACATCGATGTTCCTCCCGGGGTGAGCGCCCTCGACGCACTCGCCGGAGCGGGAATCGGAATCCTCTCGTCCTGCCGCCAGGGAACGTGCGGAACCTGCGAGGTCACCGTGGTCGACGGAGTACCCGATCACCGTGACAGCGTGCTCAGTGAAGTCGACCGACAGGCGGGCGACTGCATGATTTCGTGTGTCTCGCGAGCACAGACCGAGCGCCTCGTCCTCGACTTGTAAACCCAGTAGATCGGACCATGTGATGCCAGCACAGCTTGCACCAGTTACAGAACTGGATATCGACCCTTTCGCGCTCGAGAATCTCCTCGACCGATCACGGGTACAGCAGGAGATCCGGGAGACCGCGCCGGTCGTCTACCTCAACGCCTACGGCGTGTACGCCACCGGACGCTACGACACGATCCGCGAGGTGTTCGCCGACTGGCCCACCTACCAAGTGGGCGCCGGCGTGGGTCTCGCCAATTTTCACACCGAAAAGCCCTGGCGCCCGAAGGCAAATCCGACGGAGACCGACCCTCCCGAGCACGATGCTCCCCGAAGGGTACTCACCGACGTACTCGGCATGAGAGCGCTGCGGCGGCTGCGCGAGCACTGGCTCGAGGAGGCCGAGGAGGTCGTCGATCGGGTTCTCGCTCGCGGCCCGGAGGTCGATGCCATGAAGGACTTGGCCTCTGCGTTTCCCTTGAAGGTCTTCCCCGACGCCGTCGGTCTTCCACCCGAGAACCGGGACAACCTCCTCGCCTACGGCGATCTGGTCTTCAATGCCTTCGGGCCCCAGAACGAGCATTTCCACCGCGGGGCCGCTCGGCTGTCCGAGCTCTCCCAATGGGTCGCCACTCTCTGCGAGCGCGAGAGCCTGAGCCCGGACGGATTCGGCGCCAGGATCTGGGAGGCATCCGACCGAGGGGAACTGACGGCCGACCAGGCCCCACTCGTCGTTCGTTCCCTCCTGTCGGCCGGCATCGACACCACCGTCCACGGTGTCGCCGCCATCCTCCACGCCTTCGCCACACATCCGGACGAATGGCAGCGACTGCGCAGCGAACCCCAGCTGGTCCGTCGAGCTTTCGACGAAGCCGTCCGCTGGGCGTCACCTCTCCAGTTCGTCTTCCACACAACGGCGAAGGCTGTCGAACTCGAAGGCGTCCAACTCGGAAAGCACAGCAAGATCTTGCTCGTGATCGGCGCCGGCAACACGGACCCGCGGCGATGGGAGGACGGTGACCGTTTCACACTCACGCGCGACCCCTCCGGCCACCTCGGATTCGGGATGGGTCTTCACCAGTGCGTCGGCCAACATGTCGCGCGGCTCGAGGCGGAAGCGCTCCTGACCGTCCTGGCCGAGAAGGTGAAGACGATCGAATTGGCCGGCGTCCCCGAGAGGGGCGTGAACAACACGCTGCAAACGTGGAAGACGCTTCCGGTGCGGCTCTCGGCCTGAGCCACGGCATCGCTGCCGATACGGCGATGACATGGGCGGCATCGGCCCGTCCCTCTGCACCGCGGCTCCGGACCGGACAACTCGCCCGTCCGGCACGGAGCCGCGGGACGATCTCTGGTGGCCTGGCGACTCAGCGCCGCCGCCACGCCCCGGGATCCGCGGTGAGATCGTCGACGAATGCGGGCAGCGCCCCGGCCGCGACGTCGGCGATCGTGACGCCCTCGAGCACGGACCGTAGGTTCACCCGGACCGCGATCCACACCTGCTGCAGCGGCTCGGCCGGGCCGTCGTAGGTGACGTCCTCGGGGCGCTCGCCACGCACCGACGCCAGCGGCCCCTCGACGGTACGGATGACGTCGGCGACGGTGATCTCCTCGGCCGGTCGGGCCAGCCAGTAGCCGCCGTCGGGACCGCGGCGGCTGTTGACGAGGCCGCCGCGACGTAGGTCGGCGAGCACGGCCTCGAGGAACTTGTGGGGAATGGACTGGGCGCCGGCCAGGAACTCGGCCTTCGCGGGCGTGGGCCCGACGGCCGCCAGTTCGACGAGCGTGCGGACGGCGTAGTCGACTCGCGCGGTGATATGCACTGGCACCCCCTGGTCGATCCCCACCGTCTCGGTAGGGAATCCTACCGATCCCTGACCGGACGGTGACCCAGGTCACTCCACGCGGTAGATTTCCCGACAGGTGCGCGACAGCCTGGAGGACACATGTGGGAGACCCTCACCACCGCGTGGGGTTCGCTGCTCGAACCGCTCGGCGACCCGGTGACCCTGGCGATACCGGCCTTCCTCGTCTTCCTGGGGCTGGAGTGGTTCGCGGCCCGCAAGCTCGAGGCCGCCGACGTCCGCGACGGTCGCGCGTTCCCGCCTACCGCGGGCTACGAGTTCCGCGACGCGCGGGCGTCGATCTCGATGGGCCTGGTCTCGATCGCGACGACGGCCTTCTGGAAGTTCCTCGCCCTCATCGGATACTCCGCGATCTGGGTGTATCTCGCGCCGTGGCACGTGCCGGCGAACGCCTGGTACACGTGGGTGATCCTGCTGGTCGGCATCGATCTGCTGTACTACACGTATCACCGCATGGCGCACCGGATCCGGCTGATCTGGGCGACTCATCAGGCGCACCATTCGAGCGAGTACTTCAACTTTTCCACCGCGCTGCGTCAGAAGTGGAACAACAGTGGCGAGATCCTGATGTGGATTCCGTTGCCGCTGATCGGCATTCCGCCGTGGATGATCTTCGTCGGGTTCTCGGTGAATCTGGTGTACCAGTTCTTCGTGCACACCGAGCGGGTCGGGAAGTTGCCGAGACTGCTCGAGTTCGTGTTCAACACCCCGTCGCACCACCGCGTGCACCACGGCTGCGATCCCGAATACCTGGACCGCAATTACGGCGGGATCCTCATCGTGTGGGACCGCATGTTCGGCACGTTCCAGGCCGAGAAGCAGCGCCCCACCTACGGTCTGACGAAACCGGTCGGCACCTACGACATATGGAGGCTGCAGACCCACGAGTACGCGGCGATCGCCCGCGACGTCCGTGCGGCCGCGTCGTGGCGCGACCGCCTGGGCTACACGTTCGGCCCGCCCGGATGGGCGCCGTCGGGCGCGGTCGAGCCCCAACCGAAAACTGACCGCTCGGTCGCCCCCGAGAGCACGGGCCCCTGACGACTCGGAACGCCCACGATCCCACGGCTTTCCGCACCCGCCCTCGTGCCGAGTTTCAAGATTTATTCGCGCAATCCATTGACGCGAGTGTGAGTGGCG
The DNA here is from genome assembly GCF_003350365.1 of Rhodococcus sp. AG1013. NCBI lineage: Bacteria > Bacillati > Actinomycetota > Actinomycetes > Mycobacteriales > Nocardiaceae > Rhodococcus > Rhodococcus sp. AG1013. Next base: position 66,097 of record NZ_QQAT01000024.1, on the reverse strand, counting down.
TCTCATACTCTGACTGATCAATTAGTCAGTAAGGAGACATCGTGGACCTGAAGGAAGCCGTCCGGCACCACATCGGGCGAGCCGAGCAGTCCGCCGTCGAACTCAGTCATCGCATCCACGCCCATCCGGAGATCGGCTTCGAGGAAGTCCGCGCCTCCCACTGGGTCGGCGACGCGCTGTCGGAAGCAGGGTTCACGGTGAACCCCGATGTAGCCGGAATGCCCACTGCGCTCGCGGCCACCGCCGGCAGTGGCCCCCTGGTCATCGGCATCTGCGCCGAGTACGACGCGCTGCCCGGTATCGGTCATGCGTGCGGGCACAACGTCATCGCGGGGGCGGCAGTCGCCGCCGCGTCCGGGCTTGCCCCGATCGCCGATGATCTCGGAATCACGGTCAAGGTGTTCGGAACCCCCGCCGAGGAGAACGGGGGCGGCAAGGTACGCATGCTCGAGGCCGGAGTGTTCGACGGCACCCACGCCGCGATGATGATTCACCCGTCCACGGTCGACCAGGTGTACACGAACGCACTCGCCATCGGCGACATCCTCGTTGACTTCACTGGACGGAACGCGCACGCCTCGGCGGCACCGTACGAGGGGGTGAACGCCGGCGACGCCGTCACGCTCGCCCAGGTCGCCGTAGGCCTTCTCCGGCAGCAGTTCCGCCCCGGAGACCAGATCCACGGCATCGTGACGAACGGTGGTGAAGCTCCGAACATCATTCCTGCGAAAGCCGGTGCGCACTACTACATTCGAGCATCCGATCTCGATGCGCTGAAGGCACTCGAAGAACGCGTACAACGCTGCTTCGAGGCCGCCGCACTCGCCACAGGGTGCGAACTCACCACCTCGCACACCTCCCCCGACTACTCCGAGTTCCGCAACGACACCGCACTCGCCGGACTGTACGAGCGAAATGCGGTGCGACTCGGCCGGTCATTCGCCCCGGTAGAAGAAGCACATTCGCCGCTCGGCTCGACCGATATGGGCAACGTGTCGCGGGTGATCCCCGCGATCCACCCGAATGTCGCTCTCGACTGCGGAGCATCCGTGAACCATCAGCCCGAGTTCGCAGCGCACTGCGCCGGCCCGTCGGCCGACCGTGCGCTCGTGGACGGGGCCACGGCGATGGCCTGGACCATCGTCGACATCGCCACAGACCCGACGCTGCGCGAGCAGTTCATTTCGGGACGCTGACCTCACCCCCCCAAGGCGGTTCTCATGCGAAAGTACTGGATAGTCGGATCTATTCCGTTCATCCTCATATTCCTGGTCACGTGGCTCCCCCAGATCAACGGGCCCCACGTGTGGTTTGGATCCCCATCCCTGTTCCTCTGGGTCACGCTCGTCAGCAGTGTCGGCGTCTCCGGAGTCCTCGCCTACTTCGAATACACCCGGAAAGACCTCGACGAGGACGGGAGTGAGGCATGAACGTCACGTTGACGATCGGAATTCTCGGCATCGTCCTGATCGCGGCGATCGGATTCTGGGGGCGACGTCAGCCCGTGAAGGACATGGGCGAGTGGGCGGTCGCGGGTCGCCGTTTCGGTGTCATGACGACCTGGATCCTCCAGGCGGGAGAAACCTTCACAACCTTCACCTTCCTCGGAACGGTCGGGCTGGTCGTCTCGCTCGGAGCCTCGGCGTTCTACTGCATTCCGTACATCCCGCTGGCCTACATCGTCATGTACTGGATCGCACCGAAGCTGTGGCGGCAGGCGAAGGCGTCCGGCTACGTCACCCAATCCGATTTCCTCCGCGGCAACTACGACAGCCCCGCTCTCGGACTGCTGTCCGCGGTGTTCGGGATCGTGTTCCTGCTCCCGTACCTCCAGTTGCAGATCACGGGGCTCGGCCTGATCGTCAAGGCCGCCACCGGCGGAGCTTTCGACGGAAAGCTCAGCAGCATAGTCGCTTTCGTTCTCGTCATCGCCTTCGTACTGTGGTCCGGCCTGCACGGTGTCGCCCGCACGTCCTACTTCAAGGACGTGCTGATGATCATCGTGATGCTCGTGATCAGCGTCGCGATCCCGATGCACTTCAACGGCGGGATCGACTTCGGAATGAGCACCATCGCCGCCGAGATGCCGCAACTGCTCTACGTCCAGAACGGCACATACGGCACCTGGTGGTTCATCACGAGCATGGCGATCAGCATGATCGGCGTCATGTTCTACGCGCTGCCGCACAACTGGCCGGCCGTCATGGCCAGCAACAGCGAGAGGGCGGTTCGCCGGAATCTCATCTACTTGCCGATCTACAGCGCACTGGCCAGCATCCCGATGCTTCTGGGGTACACGGCGATCGTCGCGTTCGGCATCGATCAGGACGGCGACTCCGCGATGCTGCAGATGGCATCGGAAGCGTTGCCGCCGTGGGCGATGGGAGTCGTGTTGACCGCCGCGGCAGCCACGGCGATGGTTCCGTCCGCTGCACTTCTGATCGCGATCGCGCCCCTGGCGGTCAACAACGTCTTCATGATCAAGGATGAGAAGAAGAAGTTCGCCGTCAACCAGATCGTCGTGGTGGTGTTCGGACTCGCCGCCCTCGTCCTGGCGCTGTCGATGCCGAACCTCCTGGGCAACATGCTGCTACTGACCTTCAGCGGCTCGACCCAGGTGGTCCCCGCGATCGCTGCGGTGCTCCTGCTCAAGCGCAAGCTGGACAAGGCATCGGTCATCGCAGGGCTGTGTGCGGGCGTCTTCGTGGTGATCCTGTTCACCTTCTCACCGATCCACGGTCCGGATATCAACACCGGGATCAGCGGTCTGGTCGTGAATATCCTCGTGATCACGCTGGTGGAAACCGCGCTCCGACTGTCACGCTCGGCGCGGGTCCGTACGGAGGCGTTCCCGGACGACACCTCCATGACCGCGAGGGTCTGATCATCCAATCCTCGGGAACGACGCGTGCCGGGCAGCTCTGGACGAGCTGCCCGGCACGCCCCGTTTCCGCGTGTCGTCGCACGCCCGCACGGACAGCCGTCCACCCGCCCGGCCCGGTGCAGTAGCTTGACCAGTGTGTCGAAGCAGACGAAGCAGCGGAAAGAAACCCAGGATCGACGTAACGAGATCCTGTCCACCACACTCGACTTGATCACCGAGTCGGGGATCGATCGGCTGCGCGCTGCGGACATCGCCAAGGAACTGGGGATCAGCACCGCGCTGATCTTCTACCACTTCAAGACGCTCGAGAACGTGGTCGTCAGCGCATTCGAACTCGCCGCCGAGAACGACCTCGACAACCTCGACAACGTCCTGGCAAACACCGACGGCGACATCGAGACCCGGCTGCGCGCCGTCCTGTACGAGTACGGCCCCACCGGCCGGGCCGTCGGCTGGCGGCTATGGATCGAGACCTGGTCCGCGTGTCTGCGCCAGCCTGCGCTGCGCGACGTCACGCACCGCCTCGATCTCCGCTGGCGTGAAGTCGTGGCCGACCTGATCCGCGCCGGGGTGGCGGCCGGCGACTTCCGCACCGAGGATCCGCAGGGTGCGGCCTGGCGGCTGACCGCCCTGCTCGACGGGCTCGCGGTCCAGCTGGTCGCGCTCGACGGCGGAGTCTCGAAGAAGGATGCGGCCGAGTGGATGGATCAGGCCATCCGCTCCGAGCTGGGGATCTGATCCGCACGGCCACCGCCAGGCCTTCACGTTCGGTGGGCCACCGGGACTGACCTGAAATGAACCCTTGACGTGACCGACCCCACTCTCGCATACTGACTGAGCAATCAGTTAGTAGCTGAGAGAACAGGAACGCTCCATGTCCTTGACCCTTCCGAACGCCATCGGCTCGACCGATGCCAACCGCACCGACGACCCGTTCTTCGAGGCAATCTGGCGCGATACCGAAAGCGAGGCAACGGGATACCTGGTCATCGACCGGCTCGTCCGCGGTATCTCCAGCGGCGGCCTGCGAATGCGTGCCGGCTGCACCCTCAACGAGGTCCGCGGGCTCGCACGCGGAATGACCCTCAAGGAAGCGATCCACTTCGAGGACGGCGCCCACTACGTCCCGCTCGGCGGCGCCAAGGGCGGCATCGACTTCGACCCGTACCACCCCGACGCCGACAGCGTGCTGCGCCGCTACCTCGAGGCCATGGCTCCGCTCATCGAGCAGCGCTGGAACATGGGCGAGGACTTCGGGATTCGGCAGGACGCCGTCGACGCCGCACTCGCCGAGATCGGAGTCGAGAGCTCCGTCCAGGCCGCGCACCGCGTCATCGACGACGCCGCCGCGGCGGCCGCCCGCATGAAGACGGCGTTCACCACGGTGGTCGACGGGGTCTCGCTCGACGAACTGGTCGGCGGCTACGGCGTCGCCGAGGCTGCTCTCGCCGCCATGGCGCGTCAGGGCCTCGATCCCGCGGCATCGCGGGCCGTGGTGCAGGGCTTCGGATCCATGGGCGGCGCCACGGCGCGCTACCTCGCGAAGGCCGGCGTGCGCATCGTCGGCATTGCCGACGTGCACGGAGTGGTCGCGAACCCGAACGGCCTCGACGTCGAGAAGCTCCTCCTGACGCGTGATGCGACGGGTGGGGTCGACCGCACGCAGCTGGCGGACGGCGACACGGAACTCAGCTCCTCCCAGTGGCTTTCGATCGGTGCGGAGGTCCTGATCCCGGCCGCGACGTCGTACTGCATCGACGATTCCAACCAGGCCGAGGTGCGTGCCGCCCTCGTCGTCGAAGCCGCCAACATGCCGATCACTCCGAGCGCCGAGGAGTCCCTCGTCGCCAGGGGCGTCGTGGTCTCGCCCGACTTCGTGGCCAACTCGGCGACCAACGCCTGGTGGTGGTGGGTGTTCTTCGGAGACATCGACGGCAGCGCCGAGCCCTCCTTCCAGAAGATCAGCAATCGGATGCGCGCACTGAGCGACCAGATGTTCGACTATGCCGATCGGCACGGAATCAGCGCTCGGGCCGCCGCATTCGCGCTGGCTTCGGACAAGTTGACCGAACTGACCCGGCAGTTCCCCACCTACTGATCCCCACTCGTACGCACGCGATCTCGCCCAGGAGCTGTTGCCATGGCATCCACACCGTCGCCGACGACCGGCACCGATCTGAGGGTCTTCAGCGACCCCGCGTCGGTGGCCGTCGTCGGGTCCACCGCCGATCCCGCCAAGTGGGGCTACTGGCTCACTCGGGGCGCCCTGACCGGGCGTCATCGTCGTCAGGTGCACCTCGTCAACCGGGCGAGGGCGGAGATCCTGGGTGAAGCAAGCTACGGCAGTCTCAGTGAGCTGCCGGATGTACCGGAACTCGTGGCCCTGTGCGTGCCCGCGGCACACATCGGAGCGGTGGTCGACGAGGGCCTCGCGCTCGGCGTCCGCGGCTTCCTGGGCATCACGGCCGGCGTTCCGGACGAGCCCGACATCGCCGCCCGGATCCACGCCGGCGGGGCCAGGTTGGTCGGCATGAACAGCCTCGGCCTCTACGACAGCGCGACCGAACTGTGCCTGGCCTGGGGACAGTTCACCCCCGGGCCGATCGCGGTGGTCTCGCAGAGCGGCCAGGTGGGCTCCGAGATCGCGTTGCTCGCCGCCCGCGCCGGGCTCGGGATCTCCCGGTTCGTCTCGATCGGCAACCAGACCGACGTGCGGGCCGCGGAGCTGCTCGACGCGCTCGCCACCGACGAGTCCACCCGCGTGGTCGCCCTCTATCTCGAGTCGTTCGCGGGCGGCTTGGAGATCGTCGACGCGATCGGCCGACTCCGGCAGGCCGGCAAGCACACCGTCGTACTGACCGTCGGCGGGAGTGAGGCCAGCACCCGCCTGGCCCGCTCTCACACCGGCTCGCTCACGTCGAGCACCGACGTCGTCGACGCCGCGTTGCGGGTCGCGGGCGCCGTCCGGGTCGCCACCCCCACCGAACTCGTCGACCTCGCTCGGTTCCTCCTCTCGAGCGCGCTGCCGGGAGGCGGCCGGGTGGCCATCGTCGGCGACAGCGGAGGCCAGACCGGCATCGCGGCGGACGTCACGGCGCACGCCGGGCTGCAGGTTCCCGAGTTCTCGCTCGACCTGGAATCGGCTCTCGCGAGACAACTCCCGTCCGGAGCGGCGTGCAGCAACCCGGTCGACCTCGCCGGGGCGGGCGAGCGCGACCTGGCGTCCTACTCCGACGTCGTCTCCCTGCTGCTCGCGTCCGACGAGGTGGACGCCGTCGTGCTCACCGGGTACTTCGGCACCTACGGCGCGGACACCCCGTCGCTCGCCGACCGTGAGCTCGAGATCGTACGCGCCCTGGGCACGGCGGCCTCGGTGTCCGGCAAGCCGCTGCTGGTGCACACCATGGTCGACGGCAACGCCGCCACCGAGGAGATGGCCGCCCGGTCGGTCCCGACCTACCCGGCGATCGACGCCACGGTCCGCGCGCTCGCGCACGGTGTCCGGCTGGCCGAGGCCGGACGCGAGCAGCACCACCCGACACAACGCACCGACACCCTCGATGCTGGGTATCTGGGAGCACAGAAACTTCTGGGCGACATCGGAATCCGATTTCCCGGGAGCGTACCGGTGCGCGGGCACGACGACCTCGCGGTCGCGACCGCGCGGCTCACACCACCGTACGTCCTCAAGGCCGCCTGGCTCGAGCACAAGAGCGAGGTCGGCGGTGTCCGGGTCAACCTGCCCGACGCCGCCACACTGGCCGCCGCATTCGATGCCATGCGCGCCGCCCTGGGTGACGGCGACTACGTGGTCGAGGAACTCGACACCCGCCCACACACGGTGGAGATCCTGCTCGGTGCCCGGCGCGACCCCGACCTGGGCGCGGTGGTCGTCGTCGGCGCCGGCGGCACCGAGGCGGAGGTGTACCGGGATGTCGCCGTCGAGTCGGCCCCTGTCGATGCCGGCACGGCCCGGCAGATGCTCGAGCGCCTCACCTGCTTCCCGCTCTTGCAGGGCTGGCGCGGACGGCCGGCGGTCGACATCGCGGGCCTCGCCGCCGCGGTTGCCGCGGTGTCCCAACTCGCCGCCGCGCACCCGAGCATCGCCGAGATCGAGATCAACCCGCTTCGGGTCGGCCCTGACGGGGTCCTCGCCGTCGACGCGCTCGTCATCGAGCAGCAGCACTGACCCATCACTGACCGACCCATCCCGTATCCCTCCCCCGTACACCAAGGAACGATTCATGACTGCACCTGACATCAGAGCCGAGTTCGCCGACCGCGTGGCGGTCGTCACCGGCGGCGGATCCGGGATCGGCCGGGCCGTCGCGGTGCGCTGGGCGGCCGCCGGCGGCACCGTCGCCGTGATGGGACGCCGCGAAGACGCCCTCCACGAGACCGTCGCCCTCGCCGAGCAGGCCGGCGGCAAGGGCATCGCACTGCCCTGCGACGTGCGCGATGCCGCCGCCGTCGACGCGGCGATCGACTCGATAGTGGAACGGACCGGACGGCTCGACGCGCTGGTCAACAACGCCGCGGGCAATTTCGTGGTGCCGGGCGAGAACCTGTCTCCGAACGGCTGGAAGGCCGTCATCGACATCGTGCTCAACGGAACCTTCTACTGCACCCGGGCCGCGTCCCGCCACATGCTCGCCGCCGGCTCCGGGTCGATCCTCAGCGTGATCGCCACCTACGCCTGGCACGGCCACCCCGGCACCGTCCACAGTGCCGCCGCCAAGGCCGGCGTCGTCGCGATGACGCGCACGCTCGCGGTCGAGTGGGCTGCGCGAGGCGTTCGCCTCAACTGCATCGCCCCGGGTCCGACCGAGACCGCCGGCGCCGGGGCCGCGCTGTGGCCCACGGAGGAGGCGCGCAGTCAGGTGCTCTCGAGCGTCCCCGCCGGGCGTTTCACCACGCCCGACGAGGTGGCCGAGTCCGCCGCCTACCTGCTCTCCGAGCGGGCCGCGTACGTGACGGGCGACGTCCTCGTCGTCGACGGCGGCCAGTGGCTGGGCAAGGCCATCTACACCGATCCGACGAAGGGTGCGTGACATGCAGAGCACAGTTCGCACCGGCGGGCAGGCGCTCGTCGACGCCCTGGCTCGACACGGCGTCGACGTGGTATTCGGGATTCCGGGCACGCACAATCTGTCGATCTACGCCGCTCTCGCCGAGTCCGGCATCGAACACGTCTCACCGCGTCACGAGCAGGGCGCGGGATACGGTGCCGACGGGTACGCCCGCGTCAGCGGTCGCCCCGGGGTCTGTATCACGACCACCGGTCCCGCCATCCTGAACGCGGCAGCTGCTGCGGCGCAGGCATACTCGGATTCGGTGCCGGTCCTGTTCGTTGCGCCCGGCCTGCCGCTCGGTCACCCGAGCAACGGCAACGGCTACCTGCACGAGGTCCGGGACCAGTTTCGCGCGATGGACTCCATCGTCGGTCACGCACAACGCGTCACGAGCGTCGCGGAGATCCCTCTCGCCGTTGCGCAGTGCTTCGCCGCTATGGCAACCGGACGTCCGCGTCCCGCATACCTCGAGATTCCTCTCGATCTGCTCGACGAAAGCGCCCCCGTGATTCCCGTCGCGCCGGTGAGCCCCTCCATCATCACACCGGCACCATCGCTCCTCGACGAGGCTCGGGCATTGCTGGGCCGTTCCGAGCAGCCACTGTTGATCGTCGGTGGCGGTGCAGCGGGGGCCGCGTCCGAGGTTCGTGCGTTCGCCGAACTGCTGGGCGCACCGGTGATCACGACCGCGAACGGAAAAGGCACACTGGAGGAATTGCATCCGCTCGCCCTCGGTGCGGGACTGCAGCACCCGTCGGTCGCGAAACTGGTGGCCGACAGCGACCTGGTGATTGCGGTGGGCACCGAGCTCGCTCCCTCGGACTGGTGGTGGGGGCCGATCGCCGACACCACGCTGATCCGGATCGATGTCGACCCCACCTCGGTCGCAACCAATGCGCGGCCAACCGTTGCCATCGTCGGCGACGCCGCGGAATCCCTCGCTGCGTTGACGGCCGCGTACACGGGAGCTCCGCGGGACGGTGCCGCGCGAGCACAACTGTGGCGCGAGCGGCTGCAGGCGGATGCGCGCGACGAGGGGGCTCGCTACGTGCGGCTGTGCAGGTCGCTCGATGCGGTGCTCGACGACACCGCCGTGCTGGCCGCCGACAGTGCAATGGCCTGTTACTACGGAGCGCTGTCGAACCTTCCGCTGCACCGGCCGCGGTCCTTCCTCTACCCCACCGGGCTCGGCACCCTCGGCTACGGCCTGCCCGCGGCAATCGGAGCGAAAGTCGGTGCACCGGAGCGGCAGGTGGTTGCGATGCTGGGTGACGGCGGGGTGATGTTCACGATCGCCGAGCTCGCCGCGGCGGCCGAGGCCCGGCTGCCGATCCCCGTGGTGATCGTCGACAACGGCGGCTATGGGGAGATCCGCAACGAGATGGTCGACCGCGACGACCGGGTCCACGCCGTCGACCTCGGCACCCCCGACTTCCCCGCGCTGGCTCGCGCTCTCGGCTGCTACGGGGTAGCTGTCGGGTCCTCGGAGGAAGTGGGTCCCGCGGTCGCGGCCGCCCTCACTGCGGACCGTCCGACCCTGATCCATGTGCGCGAGGAAGAGGTGGAGCAGTGACGACATCGTGGATACGTGACGCGGTCCTGATCGACAACGAGTGGCGCCGCTGCCCGACCGTCTCCGACGTGTACAACCCGGCGACGGAGGAGGTCGTCGGCAGCGCCGCGACAGCATCGATCGCCGATGTCGATGCGGCGGTGCGGTCCGCACGGAACGCGGGGAAGGACTGGGGCCGAACCGATACCGGCACCCGCGCCGACCTGTTGGACGCCCTCCATGCTCAGTTGGTCTCCGGGCGCGATCGTCTCGTGGCCGCCACGGTCGCGGAGGTGGGCGCCCCGGTGACCGTCGCGGAGGCCTCGCACGTCGACCTGGCGATCGAGATCATCGCATCGTTCGCCGACATCGCCCGACGGATGCCGGCACACGACACGATCGGCAACTCGACCATCCTACGGCGCCCGGCCGGCGTGGTCGGCTGCATCACGCCCTGGAACTACCCTCTGTACCAACTGGCGGCGAAGGTCGGCGCGGCGCTGGCCGCCGGGTGCACCACGGTCGTCAAGCCTGCCGAGCTCACCCCGCTCTCGACGTACCTGTTCTGCGACGCTCTACTCGAGGCCGGAATGCCTTCGGGTGTCGTCAATCTCGTTCCCGGGCGCGGATCGGTCGTCGGTGCCGCCATCGTCGAGCATCCCGGCGTGGACGTGGTCTCGTTCACCGGTTCGACGACGGTGGGCCGCCAGGTGGGGCGGGTGGCGGGTGAGCAACTCAAGCGTGCGTGCCTGGAACTGGGAGGCAAGTCGGCCAGCGTGGTCCTCGACGACGCCGACCTGTCGAGTGCGGTCGTCGGCTCGGTCGAAGCTGCGATGCTCAACAGCGGGCAGACGTGCAGCGCCTGGACCCGGCTGTTGGTTCCGCGGCAGCGGTACGCCGAGGCCGTCGAGATGGCGGCGGCCCATTCCGAGGCGATGACCGTGGGCGACCCGCTCGATCGCAACACCCAACTGGGGCCGGTGATCTCCGGTCAGCAGCGGGCCGCGATTGCGGACTCGGTCGAGCGCGCACTCGCCCGTGGCGCTCGATTGGCTGCCGGTGGCACTCAGACGATTTCGGACCGCGGACACTACCTTCGCCCCACGGTCCTGGCCGACGTCGACCGGGCGGACCCGGTTGCCCGGGAGGAGATCTTCGGCCCGGTGCTTGTGGTCCTTCCCCACGACGGCGACGACGACGCGATCGAAACGGCCAACGACAGCGAGTACGGACTTGCCGGCGCAGTCTGGTCGGCGGACCGCGATCGCGCGCTGGCGGTGGCCGGTCGCATGGACACCGGTCAGGTCGACGTCAACGGTGCCGATTTCAATCCGCTGGCCCCCTTCGGCGGTTGGAAGAACTCCGGCCTCGGTCGAGAGTTGGGCCGCGTCGGCATCGACGAATACACCGAACTGACGGCTGTCCAACTCTGACGACGGACCGCCGACTCCCCTGATTCCCCCTCAGCAACGCACACCTTCACCAACGCCGAAAGAGGCTCCCCATGAACAGCATCCAGTTCGATCCGTGGCCGCTCACCGTCGAGCAGCGCGAGATCGTCAAGCTCTGCCGTGATTTCGCCGAGAAGGAGATCCGCCCGCGCGGCCGCGAGGTCGACGAGGCCGACGTGGTCACGCCCGTCGACATCTTCGCCAAGGCCGCCCAGGTCGGCATCACCGACTTCATGATCGCCGAGGAGTTCGGCGGCGGCGGCATGACCGACGTGTTCACGCAGTGCCTGGTGCAGGAGGAGCTCTGCTGGGGCGACCCCGGCATCGGAAACCTGGTGTGCTCCAACGGCTTCTTCTCCGACCCCCTGATGGCACTCGGCACCGCCGAGCAGAAGGAGAAGTGGCTGCGGCCGCTCACCGGCACCAATCCGCTGATGACGGCGCTGGCCACCACCGAGCCCGGCTCGGGCTCGGACGCCGCGTCGATCATCACCACCGCCGCCCGCGTGGACGGCGGGTACCGGATCAACGGCCAGAAGGCGTGGATCTCCAATGCGGGCGCTGCCGACCAGTACGTGGTGTTCGCCAAGACCGATCGCAACGAACGGTCCAAGGGCGTCACCGCATTCCTGCTCACCAAGGACACGCCCGGCTTCACATGGGGTGAACCGATGAAGAAGATGGGGCAGCGTGCGATCGTCTGCCGCGAGCTGTTCTTCGACGATGTGTTCGTCCCCGAGGAGAACCGGCTCGGCGACGAGGGCCAGGGCTTCTACGGTCTCATGGAGACCTTCGACATCTCACGGATCGTCCTCGGTGCGGCCGCCGTGGGAGCTGCCCGCGCCGCCTACGAGTACGCGCTCGAGTACGCCCGCACCCGTAAGCAGTTCGGCAAGCCGATCATTGAGCACCAGGCCGTCGCATTCCGCCTGGCGGACATGGCAACCCGGATCGAGGCGTCACGGCTCATGGTCCATCACGCCGCGCGCTCGATCGACGCGGGCGTGAACACCACCGGGCTGGCAGCGATGGCCAAGCTGACCGCGTCCGAGACCGCAATGTTCGTGACCCACGCCGCCGTCCAGACCCTCGGCGGCTGGGGCTACTCGCGCGAGTACCCGGTCGAGCAGTGGATGCGGGATGTCAAGCTCGAGGAGATCGAGGAAGGCACCTCCGACATCATGCGGCTCATCATTTCCCGGAAGCTCTGATGAGCCGAGGCCCAGGCGCCGCCGTGAACGCCGGATCGCGTTCGCTAGGGACGGGCGCCTGGGCCGCCGGGCTCGCGTCCGCCGCGGCGTACGGTCTGACCCCCGTGGTCGCGGTCCTCGCGTACCGCGACGGAGTCTCACCGTCCGTCCTCGTCACCCTGCGGGGACTGTGCGGTTCCGCGGTGCTGCTGTTGATCGCCGCCGGAACCGGCCGCCTTCGGGGCATCAGCCGGCGACCGGCAGCGGCGCTACTCTTCCTGTGCGGTCCACTCTTCGGAGTCCAGATCCTGGCCTACTTCGCGGCGGTGCAAGCCACCGGCGCCCAGGTGGCGCTGGCGCTGGTTCACATCTACCCGTTGTTCGTGCTGCTGCTGGTGTGCCTGGCCCGCCGACAACGCGTCAACGTGTGGACGGTGGCGCTGTGTGTGCCGATGGTCTGCGGGATCGGCCTCGTCGCCGGTGGCGGTGCAGCGTCGTCCTCGATCACGGTGATCGGTGTCGGCGCGGCATTGCTCAGCGCCTCCGGATACGCGGTGTATCTGGTCCTGGGCGAAGAATGGGGACGATCGGTCGGAGTTGTCAACGCGGCACTGCTCGTCACCGTCGGAGCGACGATCACAACCGGAATCGTCGCTGTGGCGACGAGACAGAGTTTCGCCGTGCCACAGGGTGTATGGAACGTCGCTGTCGTGCAGGGGCTACTGCTCAATCCGGTGGGAATCGGTTGCGCGTTCTACGCGATGCGGCGTCTGGGATCGGTGGCGATGAGCATGATCGGTCTTCTCGAACCGATCTTCGGCATCGTCAGCGCGGCCCTTGTTCTCGGCGAACACCTCGACCCGGTTCAGTGGCTCGGCGTCGGCTTCATCCTCTCGCTCGGCGGCCTGCTGCCGTGGACGATGTCGGCTCTGCGCCGACGCCCAGTCGCATCGTCAGGCGCGGTCCAGGCTCACCAGGAAGTCAACCGTGCCGGCGTCGTCGACGGTCACGAATCCCAGTGACGGCGGCGTGATTCCGTAGTCGGACCACGTGACCGGGACGCTGCCGGACGCGACCAGTTTGTCGCCGGTGTGCAGGACCTTCACGTCGACGGTCGGGTCTGGTCCTCGAGGGTCAGCGTCCCGTCCGCCTTCACGGTGGTGGCGGTTCCGTCGGTGGGCAGCGATGCCGGATCGACCGGCGTCGTGAGGGTGAACGTCGCGGTCGGGAACGTGTCGGCGGCCATGACGTTGCCGCGGAACTGTCCGTCGCGACGCGAGTTGTCGGTGGCGATGGCGGCCACCTGGACCACCACCTGGGCGCCGGAAAGCTTCTCACCGGAGACGTCGGCGGTCCCGGCCACCTGGTCGGTGGCGCCGACGACAGTGACCCGCGCGCCGAACCCGACGCCGCCTGTGCACCCTCGGTGGACACGCTCGCGGCCGGGGCGTCGTCCTCGGCGATGAACTCACCGTAGATCCACGGGCCCGCCCAGAACACCCGCGAGCACCACCACGACCGCGCCACCGATGAGCCACCACTTCTTCATCGGCACAGCGTATGAGCACGACCGGGGTAGGCGCCACGGCTACGTCGCCGCCCGGTGAGGTCTCGACCACCGTCGCGCCGCTCTGCCCCGCACGTCCGCCTCGAAACGCCGGGCCCGGTCGATCTCGTATTCAGAATCCCGCATCTTCGCCGCATCGAACTCATCCGTCGATTCATCCGTCGACTTCCGAATCGGAACACTCCGGCCATGATTCACTCGACAAGGCTGACAAGCACTGCAGATCGAAAACCCATCAAGACCAAGCCGGACATCACCGAACCCCGCTGCGGGGCGGTCACGGGGAGGATGGATCTCAATGGAAACGATTCGCGACGTCACGTTCGATCTTCTGCGCAAACTCGGAATTACCACGGTATTCGGCAATCCAGGTTCGACCGAGGAGACATTCCTGAAGGATCTGCCCAGCGATTTCAGATACATCCTGGCACTGCAGGAGGCTTCAGCAGTCGCCATAGCCGACGGCTACGCTCAGGCCACCCGCTCCCCCGCGCTGGTCAACGTGCACACATCGGCGGGCATTTCCAACGCGATGAGCAACATCATGACTGCGGCGATGAATCACACCCCGCTCATCGTGACCGCCGGAAACCAGACGCGAGAAATGCTCCTGATGGAGCCGTGGCTGACCAACGTCGAGCCCGAAATGCTGACGAAGCCCTGGGCCAAGTGGAGCTACCAACCGGTGCGCGCCGAGGACGTGCCCGCGGCGTTCATGCGTGCGTACGCGATGGCGATGCAGCCGCCGGCCGGTCCGGTCTTCCTCTCGATCCCGCTGGACGACTGGGACCGACCCGCGGCGAGCACCCCGGTGCTTCGCTCGGTGACGACGCGGATCGGACCGGACCCCGACCGAATCGAGGAGTTCGCCCGCCGGTTGTCCGACGCGAAGAACCCGGTGCTCATCTACGGCTCCTCGATCGCGCGCGGGGACGGCTGGGCACAGGCGGTGGCACTGGCGGAGAAGCTCGGTGCACCCGTGTGGGCGGCACCATCCTCGGAGCGCCCGCCGTTCCCCGGGAACCACCCCCATTACAGGGGCGGGCTGCCGTTCGCCATCGGCCCCCTGTCGGAACGGCTGGCGGGCCACGACATCGGAATCGTCATCGGGGCACCGGTGTTCCGCTACTACCCGTACGTTCCGGGAGAGTATCTACCGGAGGGCATGTCACTCCTGCACGTCACCGACGACCCCGCCGAGGCAGGGAAGGCCCCGGTCGGCGACAGTCTGCTGTGCGATGCGGTCCTGGCCCTCGAGGGTTTGCTCGAGCGGGTCGAGGAACGGGCCCCGAGTGGCCCCGTCGCCGTGAATCCGCACCGCATGGCCCCGCATCCGGCGCCGCTTGTCGCCGAGGCGGGCGAGGCGGGCGAGGCGGGCGGGACACTGACCGCGCTCGAGGTGTTCGAGGCGATCCGGTCCGTGGTGCCCGACGGCACCGTCCTGATGGAGGAGTCGCCGTCGAACATCGCGGAGTTGCACACCGCGTGGCCGATCGAAAAGCCCGACTCGTTCTACACCGCCGCGAGCGGCAGCCTCGGCTGGAATCTGCCGGCCAGTGTGGGTATCGCTCTCGCGGAACGTGATTCAGGCCGCAACCGCCCGGTGGTGGTGATGATAGGCGACGGATCGTTCCAGTACGCCATCCAGGCGTTGTGGACCGCCGCCGCCCACGAACTACCGATCCTCTACGTGGTTCCTCGGAACGAGGAGTACGCCATCCTCAAGGCGTTCGCCAAGCTGGAGGAGACGCCAGGAGTGCCGGGACTCGACATCCCGTCCCTCGACTTCGTCTCCCTCGGAGAGGGATACGGATGCGCGGGCGAACGAGCGGAGACCGTGGACGAGGTGCAGATCGCGGTGAAGGCCGCGCTCGCACGCTCCGGCCCCACCGTTCTGGAGGTTCCGATCGCAGCAACGGTCCCGCCACTGCTGTAGCCCGACATGGACTCCTCGATCGACTACCCAGACGCCGATCGACTACCTGACGCGCTGCCGTTAGCAGCGACCCACAGCCGCTTCGACATTCGAGGTGGCCTGATCTGATAGACCCGACTTCGCCAGACAAGTGGCCGTGCCGAGCTGAACCGCGAGCAGAACCAACACCGCCCCGCCCGCGCCGGCGGTGTTGGCTGTCTAGTGGGACTGTCTGAGAAACGGTGGATCCGGTCGTGGTCTGACACGCCGGGCGTGAGCCTGGCGGGAAGTATCGAGAGTCACCGATGCCTCGTTCGACCCGTAGATCGTCGGGAAACGTCAGCGACGCCTGACCGGGGTGGACGAGATCGTCCACTCGACCGGATCTACCACCCTCACCCACGCGACAACGCTCACGCCCTGTGGCTGCCAGCCCTGTTCCATGTTTCCCTTCACTGTTCCCGTCGAGTGGGCAGTTGGCGGAACGTCACGAGTGGCAGCAATACCGCAAGTCCGAGCACGAACAGGCTCGCGCGCAGCGCGACCAGTCTGGAATCGACGTTGATCTCCACCGCGCGGTCGAGCTGTGCCGAGGTCAAGTCCAGTCCGGCGAGACGGCCGCGGAGGTCATCGTTCGCGACGAAGCTGACCGAACTGGTGGTCACTTCGATTCTGCTGTCGGACCGCAGATCCGGGTCGTCAGCGACACGGCCCGAGGCGGATTGGGCGAGCACGGACATCAGCACGGCTCCCGCGACGGCAGTACCGGTGCAGAGTCCGAGGAAGTTCGCCATACCCCGAGCACTGCCGATCTCTCCGGAGAGCGACTGCGGGCTGGTCTCCATGAGCAGTGCACTTCCCGCACTCAGTCCGACTCCGATACCGAGACCCAGGCACACCTCGCTGACCCCTGTCCACACACCCGACCACTGATTCGAAATGGTCAGTGCCAGCAGCATCACGGCTGCGGCAGCGAGCACATGGGCACCGGTCAACAGCCAGCGGCACGCGAACAATCGCATCAGAACCGGTGTCGCAGCCGCCGAGACGAGCGCGGCGAGGGAGATCGGCACCAGCATCAGTGCCGAACCCACGGGCGTCTTGCCCAATACCATCTGGGTGTACAACGGCAACAGGTAACTCACGCCGGCCATCAGCAGGTTCACCGCGACCAGACCAATCAGGCAGGCACGGTTGAGCCCCGACCCGAACACCTGGGGGTCGAGCAGGGCCGTCCTGGCACCGTCGACGAGCGAATGCTGCCGCGCGGCGAACACATGCAGCACCAGCACGCCGAGCAGCAACAATGCCAGCACGGGCGACAGGCCGAGCACACTCACCGGCGCCGACTCGGCGGCCAGGAGAAGTCCCCATGCGCCGATCTGGTTGATCGCCGCGACCAACAAGAGCACACCGACGGCCGACAGCGCGATACTCGCCTTGTCGATGGAGCCCCGGAAGGGAGTCCGGGGCAGAACCACCCGGGAAGCGATGACGATGGTCCCCGCGATGACAACCAGCAGAAGGAGGAAGGGCGCCCGCCAGCCCCAGGTCTGCACGAGGAATCCACCGACCAACAGCGCGAGCGCAGCACCGATACCCGTGCTGCCCGCCAGGATCGACACAGCGACGGTGCGCTGTGTGCCGGAGTAGGCCTGACCGAGAATCGCCAGCGCGTTGGGAACGAGCAGCGCGCCACCGAGTCCCGCGACCGCTTCGCCCGCGATCAGCGCCGAGACATCCCGGGCCAGGAGACAGATCAGCATGCCTGCGATGTAGACGGTCAAGCCGAGCAGCTGGGTGTTCTTGGCACCGAGGACTCCGCTGATCTTGCCGCCCGTGACCGTGAAGGCGGCAACGAACACCCCGTACGCGACGATCGCCAACTGCACGTTCGAGATCGTGGTGTTCAGGCCCTCGACCACGCCGCTGATCGCCATGGGTAGCACCGACGCGTTGAACACCGAGACGAGACCGGTGAAACACACGAGAATCAGCGGCAACCAGCTCGCTCGCAGCAGCGCCTCGTCCGCGCTCTCGGTTGTCACACGAACGGCAGGCTGCTGATCAGCGGTGTCCATAGGTGCACCCCTCGGGGATCGTGCAGTGGGTTCGAGCCTGAAGATCAGGACGGCAGAGTCAGGAACTGCATCGGGGCCGTTTCCGCGAAGCGGCCGGTGACGTTGCCGGCGAGTCCGCCCTCGAGCGCCGTATCGCTCATCAGGTCAAGCTTGCCCGCCGGCGCGCCCACCCCGAAATCCAGCTTGTCCAGGTCCACCCACACGATGTTGGGCCGTGTCGTCGAGTCGAAGACGAACCGCTTGTTGGTCAGGTCGGCAACCGTCTGCCAAATCGTCTGCGACGCATACGGCTTGTCGGGATCGGGGATGCGGAAAGGCTGGGCGGCATTGCGGATGACGCTGAACATTCCCGCGACCGCCTCGACCTCGGTCTTGGGCTCGGGCAACCGGCCCACGTAGTACGCGGCGCGGGCGAACCGGTCGGTCGCGAGCGTGGTCCCGGGCAGGGGCCTGGTCCCACCGAACCCGTCGATCTCCTCGAGCAGTTCGATCTGCTTGTCGTAGGTCGGCGAATTGGTCATCACGCGATAGGCGCGGTCGTGCCAGACGGTGGCCTTGCCGTCGACGTACTCGATGATCGCCGAATCTCCGGTCGCATCATCCAGCGCGAGGTGTACCGCGGGCACCTCACCGGTCGCCGGGTCCCCGAGCGGTACAACCTGAACGTCGGACTCGGTGATCCACGCGGCGGCGTCCGCCACCGTGGCGAAGTTGTCCAGGAAGTACTGAAGCCAGATCGCCATGCTCAGAGCCGGCCGCGACTTGTCATGGGTGCCGTACTCGGACTCCGCGAGCCACAGGATGTGCCCCGCCAGTCCCGCCTCGTTCATGCCGTCCACCGTCATCATGTCGAACGCACCGGCCACGACACTGCCGTATTCGGCGGCCCAGCTGAGTGAACCACCGACGCCGTCATCACGTTTGATTCCCCGGGGAAGCGACCACAGGTTCGTTCCGGTATCTCGGTGATAGTCCATATTTCGCCCGACGAGCACAGCCCCTGCGGCGTCCGGCCAGATCACCCTGGTGCACATCACTCCACCTTCCGCAGCTCTCGAAAGAGCTGGCTTCTTCGTCGAGATCTCGAAACTGGATTAGGCGAACGATAGCAAGACTTTCGAGAGCGGCAGGCTCATTGGAGCAATCACCGCGAGCCCCGCACCACTCGTTGTCAGCCCGCGCCGAAACTCTCAATCATTTTGGTGGACACCCTGTTCTCCGATCCGGTCATCGTGTTCGAGGAGTGGGACGAGGTCGGGGCTCCCGGACACGACGAATGCGAGCGAGTCCCTCCGCGTTGGAGTTCCAGACGGGGTGCACGTCGCGGTGAACGCCGCGCTCGCATGCGCCGGCCCACCGGTCTGGAGGTTCCGAGCGCGGCAACGGTCCCGCCGCTGCTGTAGCCGCCGACTCGGGTCTCGTCGGGTGATGCCTGCCGGATCGGCCGGGACCGGTCTGGCAGGTATCCCGCACGGGAAGATCTTCCGGACCGGATACAACTGGTTCACCGGCGACGGCATGGTTCACGGCGTCCGACTCGGCGACGGGCAGGCACTGTGGTACCGGAACCGGTGGGTCGACTCGGAAGCGACGTCGGCGACCCTGCAACGGTTGGCCCCCTCCGAGCGCGGCCGATCACCCCTGCACGGACCGTCTGCGAACACGAACGTCATCGGGTTCACCGGCAAGACGCTCGCCCTGGTCGAGGGCGGTCTGGCGTGCGTGGAACTGTCCGAGGAACTCGACACGGTCGATGTCTGCGACTTCGACGGCACCGTTCGCGGCGGATACACAGCGCACCCATCGGGGGATCCGGAAACCGGTGAGCTCCATGCGGTTTCGTACCACTTCGGATGGGAAACACCTTGCAGTACAACGTGATCGGCGCCGACGGCCACCTCCGGAAGAAGATCCCGATCCGCGTCGGCGGCAGTCCGATGATGCACGCCTTCTCCCTGAGTCGCGACTACGTGGTGGTCTACGACCTGCCGGTGACGTTCGACGTTCGAAGCGCCGTCGCGGCCAACGCGGCCCGGCCACTGCGCCCCCTTGGCGGCATTGGTCTCCGAACGGACCGTGACCGCGGCGTGGCCGCCACTCGCGACTTCGATCCCCGATCGGCGATCGGGGAGTTCGTCTTTCATCCCGCGTCTTCCGATTGTGCGGAGGCCGGATTCCACGGCAACTGGATACCGACAGCGACGCACACGCCCTGACGCAACCGTGTCGACGTCCAGCGGTCTACGGGCGCGAGGGCCTCGGTTCGACGGAACGTTCGGTGACGGCCACGCCGACCTCGTCGACGGCCGTGCGGATCATCGCCCCGTACCCGTCGTCGCCGAGCGCGTCGAAATACCGACCGGCCGCATCGAGATGCTCGCGCGCCTGGTCGAACGATCCGAGCCGCCGGAGGTTGTCGGCGAGATTGAGGTGCAGCGACGGATAGGAGCCGCGAACCACGAGACCCGCGTGGTGTTGCCGGACACGGTCATTCGGGAGGGCATCGGCGCGGGCGGCGTCCGGGTCACCGTCGCGGCCGAGCGTGACGGCACGGATGATCGCGTCCGTCGTGAAGTCCGTGGTCATCGCGGTTCTCCTGTCGCGGTGGAGGTTACGGGGCAGTGGGCATGGCGAGCGTGGTGAGGTCGCCGTCGGTGGCGGAGCGGATGACGACGGGCTGGTCGGCGGCGGAGAGGTCGAGCATGACGTCCGGCCCGACAGCCGTGGCGAGCGCGGCGCGCAGGGTGCCGGACGCGAAGTGCACCTCGATGCCCGGGCCGGACACCTCGGCGGTGAGGCGCGTTTCGCCCTCGCCGACACACACCACCACGGTGTCGGTGGCGATCGTGCACCGGATCCTCGCGTCGGGGCTGTCCTCGATCGCGGCGAGCAGCGCGTCCCGGGACACGACGACCCGGGTGGACGCGGCGGGCAGGGCGGTGAGCATCGCCCGGTAGTCGGGGAACGCGTCGTCGATGGTGGCGCATCGTCTTTCGTCGCCGCCGGCGGCGACGACGACCAAGCGATCGGATCCGGATCGGAGGACGACGTCCCGGCTCCCACGCAGCCACGGGCCGAGCGCGGCAAGCTCGGCGGCGGCCACGACGACGGCCCACGGATCACCCGCGCCGGGGCAGGCGATGCTGCGCGTCGACAGGCGGTATCGGTCGGTGGCGGTGAGTGTGACGGCCCCGTCCCCCACCTCCACGAGAATCCCGGCCAGGACCGGAAACTCGGGATCCGACGCCGCAGCGACCCGGACCTGCCCGATGGCATCGGCGAGCGTGGCGGCGCAGATCGACGCCGAGGGCCGCGGCGGCGGCGCCTGTCGGACGGACTCGGCGACCGCGGCGGCGGCGTCGGCCCGCTCCCGCAGCGCGCGGACGTGTGCGTCGAGCAGGCGTCCGGCGTCGTCGACCCCGTCGAGGATCCGCGCCACGACGTCCAGCGGGACGGCGATCTCCCGCAGCCGGCGGATCATCGTGGCCTGGTCGCGTTGGGCCTCGGTGTAGTACCGGTACCCGGTCGACCGATCGACGCAGGCCGGGACGAGTAGCCCGCAGTCGGCGTAGAAGCGCAGCGCGCTCGGTGTCAGTCCGCTCGCCCGCGCGAGCACGCCGATCGTGATCAACCTGTCCGTTCCGAATTCGCTCATCGGGCCATCATGGAGTCTCGACCAGCTTGAAGGTCAAGCCGCTTTCGAACGGACGGCCTCGGTGGACGCCGGGCCCTCGGCGATCGCGGGGGCCGGGGCGGTCGGTTCCTCCGGATCCTCGGGGATCGGTTGCGCCTGGGCGGTGACCTTCTTGCCGCGGCCGATCACGATCGCCGCGACCAGGGCGACGACCAGACACGTGATCGCGCCGAGCAGCAGCCCGGCCCGGCCGCCCCACTCCTGGCTGACCCAGCCGGCGACGGGGCCGCCGATGGCCGTCGAGCCCTGGAACGCCGTGGCCCACAGCGCCATGACGCGGCCACGCATCTGTGGTTCGGCCTCGAGCTGGAGGGTGCTGTTGGTGGTGGAGTTGAACGCGATGCTGACGGCGCCGACGATCACCAGCGCGATCAGTTCCACCGCCAGCGTGGGCGCGGCGGCCGCGGCCACCAGCGAGAAACCGAACGCGGCGGCCGCGACGATCAGGACGCGGGTGCCGGTGCGACCCCACGTGGCGACCAGCAGGCCGCCGCACACCGCGCCGATGCCCATCGCGGCCGTCATGAACCCGTACGCCTCGGAGCCGGCGCCGAACGTTTGATCGGCGACGATCGGGAGCACCACCTGGAACTCGAACGCGAGGCATCCGATGAACGCCATCATCAGCAGCGGCACCGCGAGATTGCGGTTGCCGCGGACGTAGCGCAGGCCCTCGCGGAGCTGGCCGCGGGCGCGTTCCATCGGCGGCGAGCGGTGCAACTCGGAGACGTTCAGTCGCAGCAGCGACGTCACCACCGCGACGAAGCTGGCGGCGTTGAGCAGGAAGCACACGCCCAGCCCGCCGGCCGCGATCGTGACACCCGCGACCGCCGGACCGACAATGCGCGACGCGCTGACCAGCGTGGACTGCAGGCTGACGGCGTTGCGCAGGTCCGCCGGACCCACCATCTCGAGCAGGAACGACTGCCGTGCCGGGTTCTCGAAGCAGTTGTTGAGGCCGAGCAGCAGCGCGAGCACGTACACGTGCCACAGCTGGACGGTGCCGGTGATCGTGAGGACGCCGAGGACGAGGGCCTGGACGCCCATCATCGTCTGCAGCACGATCATCAGCCGTCTCTTGTCGGTGCGGTCGGCGATGACACCGCCGTACGGCCCGAGCAGCAGGACCGGCAGCGTCTGCAGCGCCACGACCAGGCCGATCGCGGTGCCCGAGCCGGTGAGTTCGAGGACCAGCCAGGACTGCGCGACGAGCTGCATCCAGGTGCCGATGAGCGAGACGGCCTGGCCGCTGATGAAGCGGCGGAAGTTGCGGTTCGCGAGCGCCGCGAACGTCTGACGTCCGAGTTTTCCCGCGGCCGTCATGAGCGGGCCGTAGCCCGGGCCTGACACATCCGTTCGCCGAGCGCCTCGAGGGCCGGCAGCGCGTCGAGCAGATCCTGGGTCTTGGTCTCGGGGAGTTGGGCGAGGTACTCGGCGAACAACTGGGTCCGCTTGTCCCGCAACTGCGAGTGCAGGGCGATCCCCGCGGGCGTCGCGGCGACGACGACGGCCCGGCCGTCGTCGGGATCGGCCGAGCGCATGAGCAGCCCCTCGGCCTCCATCTTGCCGATCATCCGCGAGAGCATCGTCGGGTTGAGGGTCTCGATCTCGGCCATCTCGCTGGCCCGGATCGGCCCACGGCGCACCGCGGTGGTCAGGATCGAGAACTGCGTCTTGGTCAGCTCACCGCCGGACGTCTGCCGGTCGACCTGCCGGGAAATGCGTCCGAGTGCGACACGAAGCCGGGAGACCTCGTCGTCGTCGAAGAGGCTCGTCAACGTCCACCTCCAATTTACTTGCTTGTCGGCAAGCATACATTGAAGGTGTGGCGATCTCCACCCTCGGGTGCGTGACACCAGCCACGGGAGGGGGTCGGGTCAGGTCAGTTTCGCGGCCCGCACGACGGGCAGCAGACGCTGCTGGTTGTCCACCCACTCGCGCATCACGACCATCTCCTCGCGCCGCTGCACCGAGTCCCAGGTCGCCATCTCGATGTTGCCGACGAGGTTCTGGCTCTCCTTGACCACGCGTTCCCGCTTGGCCGTCACCACCCGGTCGCGGTAGCGCTTGACGGAGACGCGCAGGTCCTGGATGGCGTCGATCTCGCTCTTGATGACCTCGAGCGGCCGCGCGACGTCCTCGTCAAGTTCGGCGGGGTCCTCGATGCCGGCCGTGACGAGCCGCTGCTTGAAGAGGTGGATGCGGTAGAGGTCGGTGTGGATCTTGCGGGCCACGTCGTCGAGCTTGTCCCCCGTGATCCGCATCGGCGCGACATCCTGTCCGGCCCAGTCGAGGAACGCCTTGAACAGGGCCACCTCGGTGGCCAGGTAGACGAGCAGCGCGACCTCGGTGAGGACCTTGGGGTCGTCCGGATGCGGCCGGCTCTTGACGCTGAGCAGCTCACCCTTGACGAGGACCTCGTGCTTGGGGAACACCCGGTGCAGCAGATCCAGGTAGACGCCGGGGCCCACCTTCTTGCTGCGGATGCGCGTGATCCCGGCCTCGTAGCGGGCGGTCCACTCGCCACCGTCGTTCGGGATGTCGTACAGGAACACCCGGATCGGATCGCCGTGGGAAAAGGACGTATCCGAACCCTGCGCCTCGTCGGCGGCGGCATCGTCGGCGCCCGCCGCGTCCGGATCCGCCACGGGCGAATCCGCGGCGACCACCGCGGGGGTGGCCGCGTCCAACTGCTCCGCGACCACGGGTTCGGGCGCGGCAGCCGCCTTCTTGCGCTTACTGACGGTCGCCATGACTAGTGGGCGGCCGCGTACGCCTTGACGATGTCACCCGAGATCCGGCCGCGGGTCGACACCACATAACCGTTGCGGGCGGCCCACTCCCGGATCTCCTGGGTGCTGGCCCCATCTGTCGTCGGCTTCGCGGCGCGGGTCGTCTGGCGTCCGCCGACCTTGGTGGAATGGCGGATGTAGTAGTCCAGCTTGCGGTGGAACTCGGTGGCGTTCTTGTCGTTGAGGTCGATGGTGTACTCGACGCCGTTGACAGCGAAACTGATGGTCTCGCCACCGAAGTCGATGGGCTCACCATCAAGATCATCGATGAGCTCGACAATTACCTTCTGTGCCACGTGTTACTCCCGAGGTTCGTCAACCAAGCTGCATCGGGAGCCTACGGGACAACCCCCACACAACCCGATGCGGATCAGGGTCGTCACGGCGTCGACCGTGACGGTGACACCTTCGCGGTGCCCGCCGGGCGCCGGTCAGCGCGCGGCGACACCTGCCTGCGCGTATTCGACGTCCTGCTCCGGCTGCGCGCCGCTCACGCCGATCCCGCCGACGACCTCCCCGTCGACGCTCACGGGCAGGCCTCCGGGCAGCGTCGTCAGCGGCTGCTGGGTCTGCGCATCGATCAGGTCGACCAGCGCGGGATGGGCGTCGGCCAGCCCGGAGTAGGCGGTCGTGGGTATGCCGATCAGCGCCGAGGTCGCGGCCTTCGCGCGTGCCACCCCGGGGGTGAACCATGCGGCGCCGTCGTCGCGCACCACCAGCAGATCGTGTCCCCGCGCGTCGACGACGGTCACGCTGACCCGGTTGCCGTCCCGCCGCGCGGCATCGATCGCCGCGTCCGCGGCGCGCCGGGCCGCCGCGAGATCGAGCCGGGCCTGCTTCGTATCCGCCATCGAACGTCCTCCCTCAGTTGCTCTCGTCGACCTCGATCAAACACGAGCCGCGCTCCGAATCCCCATCCGAGGGTCGGGGATTCGACGATCGCGGCCCCGGACGACCCGGCGCGACCGTCCGGATCAGGCCGGGCACCTCCCGCTGTACTTGTCCAGCCCGAGACCGCCGTTGCGCTTCTTGCTGCGCCCGGTGGGACCACCGGACGGCTTGCGCACCCACTTGCCCTTCGAGTCCAGGCCGGGCATCCGTTCGCTGCCGATGCGGCTGTAGCGCGTCTCGCCGTCGACAGTGAGCACCCCGTCCTGCACGTCGATGTGCGCGACCGTCGCCCAGAACGAGTTCTTGCTGTTGCCCACGTAGACGAGGATCTCGTCGGCATCCGGGCCGGGCAGCCCGTCCTTGCCGGCGCGACCATAGCGGATCGCCACGCGCGGATTACCGAAGGTGTCCAGGGCGCCCGCCCCGTTGTCGACGCTCTGATAGATGTTGACCAGCAGGTCGCCGTTCTCGTTGGGCAGCACCCGCACCTGCTCGACGGCCGGCTTCTTGCCCTTGCCCGGGCCCTGGCTGTCCCCGTAGTGGTGGATGAACGGCCAGTGCTCGAGGCTCCCCCGGTGCCCCTTGTCGCCGCTGATGACGACGTACTCGTCGGTGTCCTCGTTGCGGCAGAAGAAGTACACGTCGAGGTCCCCGGTGCCGTACTTCTTCACTTTGCCGTTGCGGTCGTAGGTGGCGCCGCGCCCGTCCCATTCGAGGCCGACGGTCAGGACCCAGTTCGGATCCCCCTGCCCCTTCCTCAGGTCGATCCGCGCGGTCCGATCGGGCGACTCCTTGGTGAGCGCCACCTTCACCTTCTCGAAGGAGATCGGTGGTGCCGCGGCCGCGGCGGGCGCCGCGATCTCCGGAGTGGGCGGCGCGGACGGCGACGCAGGCGCCGAGGTGGCGTCGGCCGGCGTCCCGGGATCGTCGACGTCGATGCCGTGCTCACCGGCCAGCGCCGCCAGGCCCTGGCTGTAGCCCTGCCCGATCGCGTCCATC
Source organism: Rhodococcus sp. AG1013 (assembly GCF_003350365.1). Classification (NCBI taxonomy): domain Bacteria; kingdom Bacillati; phylum Actinomycetota; class Actinomycetes; order Mycobacteriales; family Nocardiaceae; genus Rhodococcus; species Rhodococcus sp. AG1013. The sequence goes on along the minus strand of NZ_QQAT01000024.1, from coordinate 40,009 downwards.
CGCCAACCGGTTCCCCGCCGGTATAGCGCGACGACCTGCAGCACCGTCTCCGTGGACAGACTCGACGGCGTGAAGCGGAGCCGCTGGGACGTACCGTGCACCTCGACCGCCAGACCCGTGACCGCACCGAAGTCGATGCCCTGGGCTTCCGTGCTGGCGGTGAGCAGGACCCGATGGATGTCCGCCGGCACCGTGGTCAGGTCGACCGAGACGCTGTCGTCCGCGGTGAGCGCGACACCCGGCGCCGTCGGGTTGTTGAAGAAGACGAAGTCGTCGTCGGAACGCACCTTGCCGTCGTCGGCGAGCAGCACCGCGGCGATGTCGACCATCCCCGGCTGCCCTGCCGTGGTCAAGCGGACCGTGTACCGATCCTCGGCCAGGTCGGTCTTCGAACCCTTGACCACTTCAAGCATCGCGCGCGTCCCCACCGTTCGTCATCGTCTTGCGACTGCCGCAGCGGCAGCGCACCATGCTGACACACCGTGCAGTCGCCGTTGATCTCAGCGTGCGTCCGCGGACGGCGCGAACGGGTCTGTGGCGGTGCCGATTCGCGCATGCGCCTCCTCGAGGACGGCCTCGCCGTGACCGAATCCCGCGATCCGCGCGCGCGTCGCCGCGATCTGCGCGAGAGAACGGCTCGCAGCATCCCTGTCGACGTCGAAGACGCCGAGGATCACCTCGCCGTCGAACTCGGCCACCGCGTCCCCCGTGAGGACGGCATCGGCGTCGGGCAGGTACAGGGCGATGCTCCCGGGGGTGTGCCCGGGAACGCCGATGACTCGCGTCCCGCCCGCGAAGTCCAGGACGTCGCCGTCGCGGACCTCACGGTCCACGCGGCAGGCAGGTCCGTGGGACGGCTCGTCGAACTCGGCGTGGATGGTCTTCTCGCGATCCGTCAGACGGGGAAGAGGACCGCGCTGTGCACCCGCCACGAACGGCGCGTCAGCGGCACCCGCGATGACCTCGACGTCCGCCCACCGCGCGATCTCGGCGGCCGAACCGGTGTGATCTTCGTGGAAATGCGTGAGCACGATCCGCGTCATGTCGGTGCGCTGCCGGCCGAGCACCGACAGCGCGTCGGCGATCAGATCGGCGCTGTCGGGCCAGCCCGTGTCGATGAGCGTCACACCGTCGGCGCCGAGCCAGAGGTAGCAGTTCAACAGGTGTGCTGGGCCGGTGGGGATGCGGAGGCGATGCAGCGCAGGCGTCAGCTGCTGAAGATCGGGGCGAGGCATACCGCGACGGTAGGTAGGCAATGGAGACCGCGTCCCCCGATTTCGTTCTCGGCGGACAGATTTCGACCACAGCGAACAACAGAAAAGTCCCCCACCCCGAAGGGGTGAGGGACTTTCTCGGCGGTGGCGGAGGGATTTGAACCCTCGGTGCGGGGTTACCGCACACAGCATTTCGAGTGCTGCACCTTCGGCCGCTCGGACACGCCACCGCCGAGAACTGTACCGGAGCCGACGCTCAGCCTGAAATCGGCAGGTCAGCGTCACTTTCCAGTCAGTTTGTCCTTGGCGGTGGAGGCGGCGTCCTTGACCTTCTCCGCGGCGTCCTTGACGGCGGATTCGACCTGGTCGCCCTTGCCCTCGTTCTTGAGGTCCTCGTCGCCGGTCGCCTTGCCGGCGGTCTCCTTGGCCTTGCCCCCGAGGTCCTGCGCTTTGTTCTGAGCCTTGTCTGCGATTCCCATGAGCACTCCTCCGTGAATCTGCGTGAACCTTGCGGTCCCGGTGCCACACGAGCACCTGCCTCCACCAGACCACGATCTGCGGAACTCTGCCGAGAAACTCCGCCCATGTGGGCGGCAATCACCCACATCGCTGCAGGTAGAACCGTCAGCGCTGGTCCTGAAAGAAACTTTCGAGCAGGCCCGCGCACTCGTCCTCGAGGACGCCGGCGCGCACCTCCGGACGGTGGGTGAGGCGACGGTCACGGACCACGTCCCACAGCGAACCGACCGCGCCGGTCTTGGGTTCCCACGCGCCGAACACCACCCGTTTGACGCGGGCGAGGACCAGCGCGCCGGCGCACATCGTGCACGGCTCCAGCGTCACCGCGAGGGTCGCGCCCTCGAGCCGCCAGCCGTCGCCGTGCACCTTGGCCGCGGCGCGCAGCGCGAGGATCTCGGCGTGCGCGGTGGGGTCACCGGCGGCCTCGCGGGCGTTCGCCGCCCGCGCCAGTTCCACACCGTCCGCGTCGAACACCACGGCGCCCACCGGCACGTCCGCGTCCGATGCGGCGGCGGCCGCGTCGAGGGCGACACGGATCATCCGCTCGTCGTCCTGGAGGCTCACGCCGGGCTGCCCGCGGTCAGCGTGACGAGAGCTTGTCGAGCTCCGCCGACAGCTCCGTCTCGAAGCCGCAGCGCTGCGCGACCATCGCGAGCTGCTCGTCCGGGTACAGATCGTGCTCGGCGAGGATCACCCCGAGCACGGCGTCCGGCAGACCCAGGTCGGCGAGCACACCGAGGTCGCCCTCCTCCCACGGTTCGACGTCGTCGAGCTCGTCGGGGTCGATGTCGGGGATCTCGATGTTGAGCGACTCGAGGACGTCCGCGGCGATGTCGTAGTCGATGGCGGCCGTGGCGTCGGAGATCAGCAGGCGGGTGCCGGTCGGGGCGGGACGGACGATGACGAAGAACTCCTCGTCGACGTCGAGCAGACCGAACACGGCGCCGGAGCTACGCAGCTCGAGCAGTTCCTTCTCGGCGGTCCGCAAACTCGTCAGTGCACCGCCGGTCAGCGGCGTGCACTTCCAGCGGCCTTCCTCGCGGACGACAGCCATACCGAAGCCGTCCAAGTCCTCGATCGAACCCGCGGAGGCGCTGTTGTTGTTCGCGCGCTGTGCACCCATGCGCGCAACGGTAGCCCGCGCGGTGCCGCTATAAGAAGTCCAGCGGCAAATGTGCCAACCTGTTCGGGTGGCTGACGACGTTTCCGCACCTGAAGTCTGTGTTCTCGGTCTGGGTCTGATCGGCGGATCCCTGCTCCGCGCGGCGGTGGCGGCGGGCCGTGACGGCTGGGGCTGGAACCGGTCGGCCGGGGCGGTGGACGCCGCCCGGGCGGACGGCTTCGACGCCGACACCGATCTGGTCGCGGTGCTGCGCCGCGCCGAGCGGTCCGGCGCGCTGATCGTGGTTGCGGTGCCGATGCCGGCCGTCGACGGGACCCTCGTCGCGATCGCCGAGCACGCGCCCGGCTGCCCGATCACCGACGTCGTCAGCGTCAAGGCCGAGGTGGTCGCTGCGGTCGCCCGGCACGGCCTGCAGGACCGGTTCGTCGGCGGTCATCCGATGGCGGGGACGTCGCAGTCCGGGTGGGACGCCGGGGACGCGGACCTGTTCCGCGACGCGGTGTGGGTGGTCAGCGCCGACGACGGCGTCGACCCGCAGATCTGGTCGCAGGTGGCGCGGCTGGCGCTGGACTGCGGCTCGGTGGTGGTGCCGGCGGAGTCCGTCGAGCACGACGCCGCCGTCGCCCGCATCTCGCACCTGCCGCACGTCCTGGCCGAGGCGCTCGCGCTGTCCGGCGCGGCCGGCGGCGACCTGGCGCTGGGCCTGGCGGCCGGATCGTTTCGGGACGGGACCCGCGTCGCCGGCAGCGCGCCCGGGCTGGTGCGCGCGATGTGCGAGGGCAACCGCGACGCGCTGCTCACCGCCGTGGACGAGACCCTCGACGTCCTGCACCGGGCGCGCACCGAACTCGCCGCGCGGGGCACGCTCGCCGAGTTGGTGGAGTCCGGGCACGACGCCCGGCTGCGTTACGAGCAGCGGGAGCGCTGGACCATCACCGACATCGAACCCGGCTCCGCGAACTGGCTCGAACGGATGCGCGACGCCGGACGCCGTGGCGGGGTGCTGAAGCCGTGAGCACGCCCACGCTGCGAGACGTCGCCCAGTTGCTCGCCAAGAACGAGATGACGGCCACCGAGCACGTGCGGGCCACGCTCGACGCGCTCGACGACCTGCTGGGCACGCCGTGGGAGAACCTGGTGGCCGCGCGCGACGACGAGGCGGCCCTGGCCGCCGCCGCCCGCGCGGATGCCGCGATCGCCGCCGGCGACTGGATCGGCCCGCTGCACGGCGTGACGGTCGCGGTGAAGGACAACATCGACGTCGCCGGGATGCCGACCCGCTGCGGCAGCGCCGTCCTCGCCGACGCCCCGCCCGCCGCGTCCGACGCCCGCATCGTGACGCGCCTGCGGGAGGCGGGCGCGATCGTCGTCGCCAAGACGCACCTGCACGAGTTCGCCTACGGTCCGACGGGTGCCGTCAACGCGTCCGGCCCGGCGGCGCACCCGCACGATCCGGGGCTCATCACCGGGGGGTCGTCGTCCGGGTCGGCGGCACTGGTCGCGAAGGGCGTCGTCCCGCTCGCGCTGGGCACCGACACCGGTTGCAGCGCACGCACTCCCGCCGCCCTGTGCGGCGTCGTCGGCTTCAAGCCCAGCTTCGGTGCGCTGCCGACCGGCGGTGTGTTCCCGCTGTCGACCACGTTCGACCACGTGGGCCTGCTGGCCGCCGACGTCCTCGACGTCTCGCTCGCGTGGGGCGCGATCCCCGGTATCGCGCACGTCCGCACCCCGGTCGCGGGGCTGCGGGTCGGGCGCCTGCGCGGGGAGAACTGGGACGTCGCGGACGCGGCCATCGAGGCGGCCGTCGATGCCGCGTGCCGGTCCCTGGTGGACGCGGGCGCCGAGGTGGTGGACGTGGAACTGCCCGAGACGCAGCAGTTCCTGGACGCCTACCCGATCGTCACCGGCTCCGAGGCGTACGAGACGCACCGGGCCTGGTTCGAATCCGCCCCCGAGCGCTACCAGTCGCCGACGGCCGCGCTGCTGGCGGCGCAGAAGGATCGCCCCGCCGTCGAGTACCTGCACGCGCTGCGGACCGTGGAACGGCTTCGCCGCCAGGCGCTCTCACGGCTGCGCGGCGACCTGGGCCTGGATGCCCTGATCACCGCCACCACTCCCCTGCGTGCCGTCACCCAGGAACAGGCGCTCTCGACCGATCCCGCCGTGGCCCGAACCCCGTTGCTGCGCATGTGCAGTCCGTTCAACGCGCTCGGCATCCCGGCGATCTCGGCGCCGGTCACGATCGACGACGGCGCGCCGGTCGGCATCCAGCTGATCGGCCTGCCCACCACCGCGGGCGGGCACGGCTCGCATCCGGCCGAATCCGCGGCCCTCGCCTGCGCACTGGCGGTGAGCAGCTGACCCCGCGCCAGCGGCTCAGGTGAGCTGCAGCGTCGTCACGCAGGTCGGGTCGTCGTCGTGCGTGGAGATCGCCGAGGTGGTCGTGCGGCCGCCGGTTTCGAGTGTGATGGTCGCGTCGACGGCTCGCGGCAGCCAGAGCCCCAGGAACCCGTTGTCGTTGGTGCGGACCGTCTCGTCGACGAGCACGGCGCCGCTTGCGCGGTCGGTGACCTCGACCCGGATGTCCTCGTTCGGCATCTCACCGAGACAGGTGGTGAGGCTGTGGAAGAAGCACTCGTGAGTCCGGTCGGCGTAGGGCGCGATCGAGACGTAGAACTGCTCGTCGGGTAGCGCCAGGGACGCCGTGGCACCGCTGCCGTCGGAGAGTTCGACCGTGCGGGGCTTGACCGAGGCGAGCAGATCGGCGGGGCGATCGGCGACCGGCATGGTGTCGAGTCGAGCGATCACCTCGCGGGCGTCGAGTCCGTCGAGGTCGTGTTCCGCGAGCAGTTCTTCGGCCGCGGTCGTGGACGGTTCGTTGCGTTCGGTGGTGGCACATCCGGCGAGGAGCGCTACCCCCGCCAGAGCGCAGACGAGGGCCGTGACTGTCTTCGCGAACCGGTTGCAAGCCATGCCGTCGACAGTAACGTGACAGCTACGGGGTAGGGGTATCCGGTAGTCGCGGGCGGACGTGGAGATCTCCGAAAGTCGGCGGATCGAACACGGCAGCAATCACTTTCGCAGGGGCGGTCTGTCGACCGTTCCCCGGTGGCCGGCCGCTCAGATCCGCTCGGCCAGGCCCTGGTAGTCGAGGACGAAGCCGTCCTCATCGACGGTGATCGACGAGCTCGACACCGGCGAGAGGACGTGGATGCCGTCGGCGCCGCTGCTGTAGGTGAGGGACGCCTCCTGCACGGCGAGGTCGGGCAGGTTGACGTAGACGACGGGGACCTGGAGGTCCTCGGACTCGTGCTGCAGGCCGAACCGTCGGATCGGCAGGGTGTTGAAGAACGGACTGAGCACGACGTCGACGTCCTTCGCGCCGGCGAAGCCGGAGCGCAGGTGGGTGGTGCCGGTCTCGACCATCCAGACGCCCTCCTCGTCGCGGCTGATCGACATCTGCCGCTCCCCCGTCGCGAGCGCGGTGCGCAGCGACAGCCGCCGGGTGACACCGTTCTCGTCGGTGACGAGGTCGTAGGACGCGCTGAACGCGGGATGCTCGGCGCACTCGCCGCCGATGATGCGGCCGGTGGCCTTGATCCGACTTCCGCTCAACTGCACCCGCACCGATTCCATCCGCGGCGCGGCGTGGGCGCGCCACGTCAGAACGGCAGGCCAAGGCGACGGGGCGCTCGCGGACGACCGGGATGCACCGGGGACGGGGTTGCTCACGGTGTCTACGGTAGGCGACGAACGCCGTCCAGGCGTGGACCGTGGGTGGGATTGGTTCGCGCGGGTCGTCATTCGGACAATTCGCCGCGCCCCTCGGCGCGCTCGAGCACGGCGATGCGCCGCGAGAAGACCACGAGGGCACTCAACCCGACCGCGACGTTGATGAGCGCCCCGAACTCCTCGGCGACGAAGTTGAAGACCTCCGTCAGCAGGATCGTCACCAGCGCCGCGACCCGCAGCATCCGGACCGGCCAGATACGACCGCCCCGCAGTCGGGCGATCGCGACCCAACACAGCACGAACGCGACGGTCGAGCCGCACATCTGGCCGATCGTGGTGATGTCGGTACCGGTGCCGCCCTCGAGGTCCTCGGAGAGCGTGACGACGGCGTTGACCAGTCCGGCGGTGGAGAACAGGGCGAGCGCGATCGCGGCGATCCACAGCGCGCGGGTGCCGTCGAACACCCGCGACAGGCGCTCGCCGAGCCACGTGGCGACGGTGTCGAGGCGTCCGGTCCGGCGCGGCGCACACCGGGACAGCAGGTCCTCGACGCTCGCGATCGCCGCGGGGTCGACACCGGACGCCGCGGCCCGGCGCAACTGCCGGCGAGCCTGGGCCTGGCGGTGCGGCGTGAGGCCGCGGACCAGCCCGTCCGCGGCGGTGCTGGCGGCGTTGACGAGGTCTTCGGCGGTGGTCTGCTGCCGGGCGTCGTGAATCCACCGGTTGACCAGCAGCAGCGCCACGACGACCACGTACATGATCGCGACCGCGGGCTGGAAGAAGTAATCGTTTGTCTGCGTAACGAATTTGCCGACCTCGTCCAGGAACAGACCGAAGCCGATACCGCCGGCCACCACCGCGACCATCCGCGGCAGGGCGCCCAGGAACGAGAAGACGACCACCAGCGCGACCACCATCCCGAGTCCGCCCCACAGCGCGTGCGCGATGTGCAGCGTCGCGCCACCGATCTGAGGGAATCCGGTCGCGTACAGGTACGCGCGGGTCACCAGGATCGTCAGGATTCCGATGACGACGAACGCCTCGACCAGCGCGCCGGCCTGCGCGTCACGCAGCAGCCTCGGGTTGCGGGTACTGGACGGGTGTTGGGTGGGAACAGGCGCGGTCACCATGCGGCACAAACCCTTTCGGCAGGTGTCGGCGGCACGTGCCGCGAACTGGGGCGGAGGACTCTTTACTTTCACCCGCGGTGGTCGCAAGGTTGAGGGTGGTCCACCGGGAAGTAAGGACGAGTCCGAACCAGATAGCTGTAATCAGAGATTTGGAGGATAGGACATGACCGAAGGCTGGGGACGCATGGACAGCCCCTTCGACGACATTTTCGCGAGGTTCTTCGGATCGGGGTTGTCGTCTCAGCCCCCGGTCCAACGCGTCGATCTGGGTCGGCTGCTCAATGACGACGCTCGGCGACTGATCGCCGTCGCGCGGGATGCGGCGAGCGAATGGGGCAACACCGAGATCACCCCCGAACACCTGCTGTACGCGGCGGCGCAGAATGATCCGACCCGCGGCGTGCTCAGCAGCATCAACCTGGATCCGGACGAGTTGGCCGCCAAGATGGCGGCCCATCTGGACAAGCACGGCACCCCCAAGACGACACCCGGCGCGCCGAGCCTCAGTCCGGCCGCGAAGCTCGCACTGCGGACCGCGCAGCAGCAGGCCAGCGAGGCCGGCAGCAGCTACATCGGCCCCGAGCACATCCTGATCGGCATCGCCGCGAACTCGGAGAGCCCCGCCGGCAAGGCGCTGCTGGGCGCCACCATCGAGGGCGAGAAGGCGTCGGCGCCGCCGAGTTCGACACCGACGCTCGACGAGTACGGCCGCGACCTCACCGCCGAGGCCCGGGCCGGCAACATCGACCCGGTGGTGGGCCGCGCCAACGAGGTCGAGCAGACCATCGAGATCCTGTCCCGGCGGCGCAAGAACAATCCGGTGCTGATCGGTGATCCGGGCGTCGGCAAGACCGCGATCGTCGAGGGACTGGCGCAGCGGATCGTCAACGGCGACGTGCCGTCGACGCTCACGGACCGGCGCGTCGTCGCGCTCGACGTCGGCTCGCTGGTCGCGGGCACGAAGTACCGCGGCGAGTTCGAGGAGCGGCTGACGAAGATCCTCGACGAGGTCAAGGCGCACTCGGACGAGCTGGTCCTGTTCATCGACGAGCTGCACACGATCGTCGGCGCCGGGGCCGGCGGCGAGGGCGCGATGGATGCCGGCAACCTCCTCAAGCCGGCGTTGGCGCGCGGCGAGCTCCACGCGATCGGTGCGACCACGATCGACGAGTACCGCAAGCACATCGAGAAGGACGCCGCGCTCGAGCGCCGCTTCCAGCCGGTGTTGGTCGCGGAACCGTCCGTGGACGACACCATCGAGATCCTGCGCGGCCTGGTCGACAGCTACGAGGCGCACCACCAGGTGCACTACACCGACGAGGCCCTCGTCGCGGCGGCCGAGCTCTCCGACCGGTACATCACCGACCGGTTCATGCCGGACAAGGCGATCGACCTCGTGGACCAGGCGGGTGCCCGCGTCCGGCTGCGCACCCGCACACCCGATTTCGACACCCGCGCCGCGGAAGAGGAGCTGTCGCGGCTCAAGCGGGAGAAGGATTCCGCGGTCGGCCAGGAGGACTACGAGCGGGCCAACGCGCTCAAGGCACAGATCACCGAGGCCGAGGAGCGGCTGGGCGAGACGGCGGAGGAGAGCACGCCGGACGTCACGGTCCTCGACATCGCGCACGTCGTCTCGCGGCAGACCGGCATTCCGGTCGCGGACCTCACGGCCGAGGAACGCGAGCGGCTGATGAAGCTCGAGGATGTCCTGCACGAGCGGGTGATCGGGCAGGCCGAGGCGGTCACCGCGGTGGCCGAGGCGGTGCGCCGCTCCCGCGCCGGGCTGTCGGATCCGAACCGCCCGATCGGGTCGTTCATGTTCCTCGGCCCCACCGGCGTCGGCAAGACCGAGACGGCGAAGGCGTTGGCGGAGGCGGTGTTCGGCGACGAGGACCGGATGATCCGGTTCGACATGAGCGAGTTCCAGGAGAAGCACACCGTCTCGCGACTCGTCGGCGCCCCACCCGGTTACGTCGGCTACGAGGAGGCCGGGCAGCTCACCGACAAGGTCCGGCGACAGCCGTACTCGGTAGTGCTGTTCGACGAGGTCGAGAAGGCGCACCCGGACGTGTTCAACGTCCTGTTGCAGCTCCTCGACGACGGCCGGGTCACCGACGCGCAGGGCCGCACGGTCGACTTCAAGAACACCATCGTGATCCTCACCAGCAACATCGGCTCCGACCTGATCCTCGGGGCGAAGGGCGAGGACGTCGAGGATCTGGTGCCGACGCTGATGGAGCGGCTGCGGTCGCATTTCCGGCCCGAGTTCCTCAACCGGATCGACGAGACCATCGTGTTCCACCGGCTCGACCAGACCGAGCTGCGGCAGATCATCGAGCTGATCCTCGACAGCACCCGCCGCCAGCTGCACGCCCAGAAGGTGGAGCTCGACATCACCGAGGACGCCGTCGACTGGCTCGCCGAGAAGGGCTACCAGCCGGAGTTCGGGGCGCGGCCGCTGCGGCGCACCATCCAGAAGGAGCTCGACAACCGGCTCGCCGGACTGCTGCTGTCGGGCGAGCTGGAACCCGACGACACCGTCCGGGTGTCGGCGAACGGCGGCCTCGAACTCGGCGTCGTGCATCCCGGCAAGGGCGAGGGCTCGCTGCCGGACAAGTCGGAGAAGTCGGGGGCCACCGCGGCGTCGGAGTCGTGACCGCGACCCGCGCGTCCGCGGTGGGCGATCAGTCCGCCGCGGACGCGCGGTCCTTCTCGAACCTGGACATGAGGTCCTTCTCGAACCAGGACATGAGGTCCTTCTCGAACCAGTGGGTGGCGTAGGCGTTGTCGTTGTACGCCGGGATGCGCCGATAGCCCGACCGCTCGTACAGCGCAACGGCCTCATTGAGCGCGGCGTTGGTGTCGAGCCGGACCAGCCGTGCGCCGTGGTCGGCGGCGTAGGCCTCGAGAGCGTCGAGCAGACGACGGGCGATCCCGAGACCGCGCGCGTCCGGGGACACCCACATGCGTTTGATCTCCGCGACCCCGTCGTGAAGCTTGACGGCGCCGCAGCCGACCGCGGTGCCGCGCAGATCCGCGATCAGGACGGTCCCGTTGGGCGGCCGCAGGTCGTCGCCGTCGGCGGGCGTGCTCGCCGACGGATCGAAGCCGACGTCGAGGCGCTCGTCGACTTCCGCGAAGTAGCGGCCGAAACACAAGCGGACCGCCTCCGAGTCCGGATCGGCCACGGCGATGCCGACGGCGGCGGCATCGAGCAGGCGCGTGACCGTGCCCATCGCGCCGAGCAGTTCGCCGCGCTGACGGTCCGGCAGTGCGCCCAGGATCCGCTCCGCCCGATCCTGCGACGCCTTCTCCAGGGCGTCGCACTCGGCGCGACCGGCCGTGGTGAGCGTGACCACACGCCCGCGCCCGTCGTCCGGATCGGGCTCGATCCGCAGGACCCCGGCGTCGGCGAGGGCCCCGAGCAGACGACTCGCGTAGCCGGAATCGAGGTCGAATCGCGCCCGCAGATCGCGCACGCGGACGGTGTCGTGGCCGACCTCCCACAGGATCCTGGCCTGCGAGTACGGGCGCGGCAGATCCAGGTAGCGATCGTGCAGCACGCCCAACTGCTCGGTGATGCCCATGTTGAACGAACGCAGCGCCGCGGTGTCCTTCGATAGGTCGCTCATTTACCTGACTTTAGTCAGATAACTTGTTCCCGCCCATCCCGAGGGGACGCCCACCCGGGCGGGCGGGCGCTGTGCGCGAAGTCGTCGGAGTTCTCGAGTAACGTTCACCCAGTATTTGTGCGTGAGGAAGGGTGCCGTGACGTCGACCGGGAACATGGTGGGGCTGTTCGCCGGCATCGGCGGGGTGGAGTTGGGCCTCCGCAGCCACGGCTGGGAAACCGAACTGCTGTGCGAGATCGACGCCGGCGCCCAGCAGGTGCTGCGCACCCGATTCGCAGGCGTCGAACTACACGGTGACGTCACCCGGCTGCGCTCGCTGCCGCAGCGTACCGAGCTGGTCGCGGCCGGGTTCCCGTGTCAGGACCTCTCCCAGGCCGGCCGCACCGCCGGCATCACCGGATCCCGTTCCGGGCTGGTCGACGAGGTGTTCCGCCTGGTCAAGCGCAAGAAGGGCCCGCGCTGGCTGCTCATCGAGAACGTCCCGTTCATGCTGCAGCTGAGCCGCGGCGCGGCGATGCGGCACATCACCGACGCGCTCGAGGATCTCGGCTACACGTGGGCGTACCGGGTGGTCGATGCCCGCGCGTTCGGCCTGCCGCAGCGTCGCCAGCGCGTGCTGATGCTCGCGTCGCGCACCGACGATCCCCGCGAGGTGCTGTTCGGCCAGGACGCCGGCGCCCCCGACGAGGGCGATCCGTCACTGCATCCGTGCGGCTTCTACTGGACCGAGGGCATCCGCGGTCTCGGCTGGGCGGTCAACGCGGTGCCCACCCTCAAGGGCGGCTCCACCGTCGGGATCGCGTCACCGCCCGCGGTGCGGTTGCCGTCCGGGGAGATCGTCACCCCCGGCCTGATCGACGCCGAACGCCTGCAGGGCTTCGACCCGGACTGGACCGCACCGGCCGTCGAGGCCAAGGGGGTTCGCAACGGGCACCGCTGGCGGCTGGTCGGCAACGCCGTGAGCGTCCGGATGGCCGCGTGGGCGGGCGGCCGCCTCACCGAACGCATCCCCTACAGCCCCGACCACGAGACACCGTTGAAGCCGGGCGACGCGTGGCCCAGCGCCGCGTGGGGCCGCAACCGGCAGGCGTTCCGGGTCCACGAGTCGCACTGGCCGGTCCAGGACCCGTACGAGGATCTCAGCGGGTTCCTCGAGCACTCGCAGCTGCTGTCGGCCCGGGCCACCGCCGGGTTCCTCAAGCGGGCGCGCACCGGCAGCCTGCGCTTCGTGCCCGGCTTCCTCGACGACATCGAGAGCCACCTCGACCGGATGGGTGGCTACCCGGAAGCAGCCGCCTGATTCCGGTGCGAGGATGGTGTCGATGCCCTCGACCGATCCCCTGACCAGCGCCCGGATGCGGGCGCAGCGCCGCCGCGACACCGTCCCGGAGGTCGCGCTGCGACGCGAGCTGCACCGCCGCGGGGCCCGGTTCTTCGTCGACCGCGCTCCCCTGACCGGGTTGCGCCGGCGCGCCGATCTGGTGTTCCCGCGCCGCCGCGTCGCGGTCTACGTCGACGGCTGTTTCTGGCACAGCTGCCCGCAGCACGCCACCGCGCCCAAGAACAACGCGCAGTGGTGGGCGGACAAATTGGCGGCCAACGTCGTTCGCGACCGCGACACCGACGCCCGACTCGCCGCGGCGGGGTGGACCGTGGTGCGGATCTGGGAGCACGAGGATCCGGCGGAAGCGGCGGACCGGGTGCAGGCGGCTCTGGCCGGCGCGTGACCGCGGGTCTCGAATCGGCCGCGAAACCGGCGGCGACGGCGCGAGTTTCCTAGGCTCGTGTCCATGAGGATCCTCATCGCCGGTGCCGGGGGCGTCGTCGGACTGCCGCTCACCCGGGAACTGATCGCGCAGGGCCACGAGGTGGTGGGCACCTCGCGCAAGCCGGACTCGCGTCCCGAACTGCGCGACGCGGGCGCCACCGTCGTCCGGTTGGACGCCTTCGACGCGGCCTCCGTCGAACACGCGATCGCCGAGGCCCGCCCGGACGCGGTGATCCATCAGCTCACCGACCTGTCCGGCGCCGACCTCGAGGCCAACGCGGAACTACGCATCGTCGGCACTCGCACCCTCGTCGACGCGATGCGCCGGTACGGCGTCGAGCGACTGATCACGCAGTCCATCGCGTGGCTGTACGCCGACGGGGAAGGTCTCGCCGACGAGACCGCCCCGCTCATGGAGGCCACCGGGCCGAACGCCCGGACCGTCGAGGGCGTGGTCGCCATGGAGCACGAGTCCGCCGAGATCCCGAACCACGTGGTCCTGCGCTACGGCAAGCTGTACGGCCCCGGCACGTGGTACTCCCCCGACGGCGACTTCGGCCGCGCCGCACGCGACGGCGTCTTCGCCGGCAACGGCATCGAGAGCTTCCTGCACATCGCCGACACCGTCGCCCCCACCGTCGCGGCCCTCGACTGGCCCACCGGGATCGTCAACATCGTCGACGACGAGCCCGCCGGACCGGACACCTGGGTGCCGACGTTCTGCCGCTGGGTGGGAGCGCAGGAGCCGACGGGCCTGGGGCCCGGCCACGGTCGGGGCGCGTCGAACGCGAAGGCACGCGGCCTGGGCTGGGAACCGAAGTACCCGACATGGCGGACGGGGATGTCGGGCTGACGATCCGACGACGGCGGCCGACCCGTAGACCGCTCAGCCGTTGCGCGAGAGGCAGAAGGGGTGCCCGGCCGGGTCCAGCAGAACCCTCCAGTGGGCGGTGTCGGGCTGGAACGTGGGAAGCTCCGCCCCCAGCGACAGCACGTACGCCTGTGCCGCATCGAGATCGTCGACGCCTAGTTCGATGTGTGCCTGTTTTCCTTCTGCCGGGTCCGGCCACGTGGGCCTGCGGTAGTCGGCGACACGAATGAAGCCGAGACCGGGCTCGCCGCCACGGCCCAGCAGGACGAAGTCGTCACTCGAGTACAGGACCGGAAGCCCGAGCATCGAGCTGTAGAAGGCCGACAGTTCTGCGGGGTCCGGACAGTCGAAATCGACGGACAGGAAGCGGATTTGCGGTGGTGATGTCACGTTGTGCGTCATGAGCGCCACCATAGAAGCCGATAAGGACAGTTACTGTCCTGGTTGTTCGGGAAGATGGTGCTGTGATCGGTACCTCTGCCCGGCTGCTCGACCTGCTGGCCCTGCTGTCCACTCGTGTGCAATGGACTTCCGCCGAGTTGGCGAATCGGATGAATGTCGATGCGCGGACCATCCGTCGTGACGTCGCGCGGTTGCGGGAACTCGGCTACGTCGTGGAATCGGATCCGGGACCATGGGGCGGGTACCGGCTGGGATCCGGTCGCCAGATTCCGCCCTTCGTGCTCGATGACGACGAGGCGCTCGCGGTGGCGGTCGCGCTGCGCGAAGCGGCCGGCACCGGCGTGCTGGGCGGTGATCAGGCCGTGCTGTCCGCGCTGTTCAAACTGCACCGGGTACTGCCTGCGAGTGTGGCCGACCGGCTGCGTGCGATGGATACCGTGATCGTGCATTCGGCACAGGCCGGCGAGCCACAGATCGATCCGGACATCCTGCTGCGATTGGCGACGGCATGCCGCCGATTCGAGCGGCTCGTGCTGGCCTACCGAAATCACGGCGGGTTGGACTCCGTTCGAGAGGTGGACGCATATCGCCTCGTTCGACGGAACCGCCGTTGGTACCTGGTGGCCAAGGACGTGTCGAAGGGGGCATGGCGCAGCTTCCGGGCGGATCGCGTGCTCGAAACCCGCACCACGGGCAGCCGGGCCGAGCCGTTGGACGCACCGGATCCGGAAATATTTGTGGCAGAAGGAATCTCCAGCGTCGTGTACCCGATCTACGCGACCATTCGTCTCCCCCTACCGATCGAGCGTGCTCGGGCAGTGGTCCCACCGACGATCGGAACGCATACCGCTCGAGGCTCCGATTCCACGATCGTCGTCATCGGCGGCAACGACACCGATATGCTCGTCACCTACCTCCTGGGCCTGGGGGCCACCATCGAAGTGCTCTCCCCACCCGAGGTGCGCGACTCACTGCTCCAACGGATGCGTGACCTGATCGCGGTCAACACCCGACCGGACGCATAGGGGCACACCTGTCCGCACTCCACATCGGCTCAGAGCCGCGTCCACGTCCATCGGCAGTCGGCAACGAGGGGAGATTCCGGCGTCACGAGTTGCGGCATCGTGTTGACCCCGTTGGGTGGTCCCGATTGCGGCTCGACGCAGACGGCGTCATCTTCCATGTCGTAGACCACTACCCACTGCTCGGGGCTACCGAGTTCCAACCGGAGCAGACTCGGCCACGTCAGTACCACGTGCACGCCGTCGACCATCCCGAAGCAGTCGTCCCACGGTCCCGGCCTGGGGGCGATCCGCGCGCCCGACGGAAGGTAGTCGGGGCCGCGTAGTTCTTGCCAGTCGGGCGCGAAATCGATCCGAACAGGCTCGGTGTCGCGGCGCAGGTGGCGTGTGAACCACGGGTGCCACCCGACCTGTGCGGGAAAGGGATCCGATTCCGCGGTCACCTCCATGGAGAGGTCGAGGAAGTCCTCGGTCAGGCGGAATCTCTGGGTCACCCGACCCGCGAACGGCCACGGCGGGGCCAGCGCTTGCCGCAACGTCACGTGTGTGGCGGATGCGTCGACGACGTCCCATTCGCCGTCCCGTACCGTGCCGTGGATGGCGTGGGGGCCCGCATTGAGCGGGAAGTGATGCGTCACCGAGCCGACGGACAACTGGCCGTTGTCGATTCGCCCGCACCACGGCGCCATGGGGAAGCACCCGTACCCGTCGCCCTGCGCGAGCAGTTCGGCCCCGTCGATGACGAGGCGGGTGATCGCGCCGCCGCGCCGTGGCGAGATCCCGACGCGAATGTCACCGGCTTCTATTGCGAGATCGCCATTTTCGGTGTCACTGAACATGGCGGACATCATGCCTCCGATTCCGGAAATAGACCGAATCAATACTCGTCGTTCACCTGACGACCATCGGGCGGCCACGGCCTCCGCATAGCTTTCGCGGCATGAATCTTCGTCGGGCCATCTCCGCACTTGCGGTCACCTCCTTCGCCGCGCTGCCACTCGCGGCCCTCGCCCCGGCCACCGCGTCCGCCACCGGCAGCCTCGACTGGTTCGGATCGGCGGGCAGCAGCGCCCCGGCCGAGCCCACCTTCGATGTCCAGGCGCACCGCGGCGGCCTCGGCCTGTACACCGAGAGCAGCCTCGCCGCCTTCTCCAACGCGCTCGAAATGGGTGTCAGCACACTGGAACTGGACACGCAGGTCACCGAGGACGGCATCGCCGTCGTCACCCACGACCGCAAGATCTCGAACAAGAAGTGTCAGGACACCGCCCCGGCAACCCCGGGCGATCCGGAGTTCCCCTACGTCGGCAAGTACATCAAGGACCTGACTCTCGAGCAGATCAAGACCATGGACTGCGGCTCGCTGCGGCTCGCCGACCACCCCGGTCAACAGACGGTCCCGGGCGCGAAGATGCAGACCCTCACCGAGGTGCTCGATCTGGTGAAGTCGTACAACGCCCCCGACGTCAAGATGAACATCGAGACCAAGGTGGAGGCCGGCGCGCCGTCGGAGACCGCGCCCCGTGAGCTGTTCGTCGGCACCGTGCTGAACACCATCCGCGACGCCGGGATGCTCGACCGCGTCACGATCCAGAGCTTCGACTGGGGATCGCTCATGCTCACCCGTCAGCTCGCGCCGTCCGTCCCGCTCGTCGCGCTCACCAACGGCGACTTCCTGCAGATCGGCAAGGACGGCGCCTCGCCGTGGCTGGGCGGGCTCGACATCGACGACTTCGGCGGCGACGCCATCGCGGCGATCTCCACGTTCGGCGCGTCGGCGTACTCGCCGGTGCAGGGCACCCCGCAGAACGGCAAGGTGTCCGACCCGAACTTCACGCTGTACGTGACGAAGGAGATGGTCGACTCGGCCCACGCACGTGACATCAAGGTCATCCCGTGGACCGTCGACGACCCCGAGACCATGCATGCCCTGATGGACCTCGACGTCGACGGCATCATCACCGACTACCCCGACCGCCTGCGCACCGTCCTCACCGAGCGGGGACTCGAGCTGCCCGCGCCCGCGGCGAAGAAGTAGCGCCTCACCCATTCGAATTCGACGCCCCCGCCGACACCTGTCGGCGGGGGCGTCGCCGTCGGCCACCCCGACAGTCACCGGGTTCTCGGTACCATCGGGAGTGGACCTGTCGCCCGTGTGACCGAGGCAGCGGCGGGCCTCGGCAGGTGCAATCCAGGGAGATGATCCACGTGGATCGATCGACGGAGCCGGAACAGATCTCGACCCTCGCGACCCCGCAGCGGCTGGAAAAGCTGCTGCGGCCGGGTGTGACGTGGGTGCCGACGGCGGACGGGTATTTCGACACGCTGCCCGGTGAGACCGTTCCCCCACCGGGGCGCGCGCAGGCCGCGTGGCAGACGTCGCTCGGCGCGGCGATGTACCAACGAATGCAACGGGTGACCGCCGCCGTGATGGCCCCCGGATTCTCGACCGTCGCCGCCCAACTCCGGTTGCGACCGGGGCAGACGGTCGTCGACGTCGGTTGTGGGCCCGGCAACGTCACCACCACCTTGGCCGACGCGGTCGGCCCGCACGGGCTGGCGGTCGGGGTGGACCTGTCGGCGCCGATGTTGGCGCGAGCGGGTCAGCGGCCCCGTCCGAACATCGGACTTCTCCGCGGAAACGCGACACACCTCCCGTTGCGCGACGACTGCGCCGACGCGGCCTGCGCCACATTGGTGATCATGCTCGTGCCCGAACCGGTCGACGCCCTGACCGAGATGATCCGGATCGTGAAACCGGGCGGATGGCTGCTGGTGATGGTCCCGTGCCGACCCGACGGACCCGCCGCGGTGGTCGCCCGCCCGCTGACGGACCTGGCCGAACGTTTCGGCGGCGCACGCATGTTCGCCCCGGATGGCCCGGCCATCCTGCTCGAGCAGCTCGGCTGTGAACGGATCTACACCCGGCAGCGGTGCAACATGCTCACCGTGCGAGCCCGCGCCCCGGCCTCCACCCAGGATTCGACATCCGCCTCGTCGGGAAGGAACAGCAAGTGAACGCGAATGCGCCCCAACCACCCACCCCACCGGGTCCCGCCGACTTCGATGCGCTGTATCGCGGCGACTTCGACGCCCTCAACCAGAACCCGCAGCCCACCGAGACCGCACAACACCCCGGGTTCCAGCTCGACAAGGTGCCGTGGGACATCGGCGAGGCCCAGCCGGTGATCCGCAACCTCGAGGCCGACGGTCAGATCGCGAGCGAGGTTCTCGACATCGGTTGCGGGCCGGGCGAAAACACGATATTCCTCGCAGACCGCGGATACCGGGTCTGCGGGCTCGACGCCGCGCCCGCCGCGATCGACATCGCCCGCGAACGCGCCCGACTGCGCGGGCTCGAGAAGGCCGTCCACTTCGACGTCGCCGATGCCCTCACCCTGACCGGCTACACCGACCGATTCACCACCGCGATCGACAGCGCGCTGTACCACTGCTTCGACGAGGACACGCGCCACCGCTACGTCGCGGCGCTGCACCGCGCCTGCCGACCGGGCGCGCGACTGCATCTCCTGTGTTTCTCGGACCTGGTTCCGGACGAGTTCCCCGGCCCCTTCCGGATCAGCGAAGGCAACCTCCGCGACACGCTCGCGGGTGCGGGATGGGCGATAAGACGGCTCGAACGCACCACGTACACCACCGCGATGACCCGCGGCGACATGGCCGGGCAGGCCGACGCGCCGCTGGCCGCCGTCGCCGACAGACTCGGCTACGACGCCCAGGACCGTCTCCTCGCCCCGGCCTGGCTGGCCACGGCCGTACGCGCGCAATGAACACGGTGGCACTGGAATTGGTGCCACCGGAACTCGACGGCGGCACGGACCGGGCCGGGCAGGAGACCGGCGCGGCCGCCGAACACTGTCGGCGCCACGGGCTCACCGGCCGTGTGAGCCACGTGATGCTGCCCGGCATCGTCGCCGAGGACGCGGATCGGCCCGTCGCGCTGACGCCGCGGATGGACGTGCTGGACTTCTGGGCGGCGGTCCGTCCGGCGCTCGGCCCGGTCGCGGGCCTGTGCACGCAGGTCACGGTGTTCCAGGACGAACGCCAACTCACCGACCGCGTGCGGCGGTTGCGCGACGCCGGCATGGACGGCATCACCTTCGTCGGCAAGCCGCACGGCATGCCGGTCGCCGCCGCGCCGGGGATCACGCCCCAGGACGCGCTCATGCGCTTCCGTGACCTGATCCCCCACCGCGGCGTGGTGATGATCCCCACGCGCCGAGGCGAAGTCGGCCGGTTCGACGAGAAATGCGAGTGCGGCGCGACCTTCGCGCTGACCCAGTTGCTGTACTCCGACCGGATCGTGGACTTCCTGCAGACGTTCGCCGCGCGCAGCGCACACCGCCCGGAGATCCTGCTGTCGTTCGGATACGTGCCCGGCATGGAGCGGCAGGTGCGGCTGATCGATTGGCTCATCCACGACACGGGCAACGAACTGGTCCGGCAGGAACAGGAATTCGTCGCCCACACTGCGGCCGGTTCACTGGAACAGCGCCGACACGCGCTGCTGGATCTCTACCGACGCGTGATCGACGGGGTCCACGATCTGGGGTTCCCGCTGGGCGTGCACCTCGAGGCGCCGTACGGCGTCTCCGGCGCGGCGTGCGAGACGTTCGCCGAGATGCTCGACTACTGGTCACCGGCACCGCCGTCGCTGACGTGCGATAGTCGATGACGGACAGTCGAACATCGCCGAGGAGGTTCCATGTCGAGTAGCGGGGCACGGCTCAGCGTCGAGGACGCCCGCACCCATCTCGCATCGCAGCCGTTCAGCGTCCTGCTCGGCGCCCGACTGGTCTCGTTCGACGCGGACGGCGCCGTTCTCGAGGTCGATTCCCGACCGGACCTGCTGCAGCAGAACGGTTTCCTGCACGGCGGGGTGCTCGCCTACGCCGCCGACAACACCCTCACCTACGCCGCCGGCACGGCGCTGGGGCCCGGCGTCCTCACCGGCGGCATGACCATCGAGTACGTGCGCCCCGCCCAGGGAAGGACACTGCGCGCCACCGCGCGGGTGATCCACTCCGGACGACGCCGCGCGGTGTGCCGGTGCGAGCTGGAGATGGTGGCCGACGACGGCAGCACCCGCCTGTGCGCCGTCGCGCAGGGCACCGTGCTGCCGGTCGCCGTCCCCTGATCAGATATCGAAGAAGACCGTCTCCGCGCCGCCGTCGGGGGTGTCCTGCAGCCGGATATCGAAGGTGTAGAACACCTTTCCGACCCGATCGGAACGCTTCGCGATCAGTGTCTCGCGGCGGGTCTCCCACTCGATGCCGCCCAGAACGGGGTCGGCGGCGTTCGCGGCGGCCTCGTCGTCGAAGTAGATCCGGGTGTGCAGTCCGACGTTGATACCGCGGGCGAACACCACGACGCAGATGTGCGGGGCCTGCACGCGACCGCCGTCGGCCTCGACCGGACCGGGCTTGATCGTGCGGAATTCGAAGACGCCGGAGTCGAAGTCGGCGCCGGTGCGCCCCCAGCCCCGGAACGTCGGGTCGAGCTGCTTGTCCTGCGGGTCGAGGCGGTGCGCGTACTTGCCCGACGCGTTGGCCTGCCAGATCTCGAGCAGCGCGTCGCGCACCAGGGTGCCGCTGCCGTCGAACACGCGGCCCTCGATCGTGATCCGCTCGCCCACGGTGTCGTCCGCAACCAGGTCGTTGCCGAAGTTGTTCTCGAAGATCTCGAAGCCGGCCTGCTGCGGCGCGAGTCCGATGTGTACGTACGGGCCGCCGGTCTGCGACGGCGTCTCCGGGAACCGGGTGACCATCGGGCGCGGGGTCAGCGGGACGGAGGGCAGGGCGAAGGTCATCGCGGGGCTCCCGGGAGGGTGTTCTCGAAGAAGGTGGCGCGCCGGCCGCGCAGGGT
Organism: Rhodococcus sp. AG1013; assembly: GCF_003350365.1. Taxonomy (NCBI): domain Bacteria; kingdom Bacillati; phylum Actinomycetota; class Actinomycetes; order Mycobacteriales; family Nocardiaceae; genus Rhodococcus; species Rhodococcus sp. AG1013. Next base: position 18,710 of record NZ_QQAT01000024.1, on the reverse strand, counting down.
GACGTCGAAGCGATAGGTGCGGGCGTCGAACGGGATGTGGTTCGCCGGATCCTCCTGCGCGATGAGGCTGCGGACCTGCTCGACGGTGGGGATCGTCTTGGCGATGGGGCAGCGCTCGATCAGCGGGTCGCCCTCGAAGTACAGCTGGGTGATCAGCCGCTGGGCCCAGCCGTCGGCGCTGAGCGACATGTGGATGTGGGCGGGCCGCCACGCGTTGGTGCTGTTGGGCCACGGGTACGGGCCCGGCTTGATGGTGCGGAAGACGTAGTAGCCGTTGCTGTCGGTGATCATCCGACCGCAGCCACCGAAGTTCGGGTCGATCGGCGCGAGGTGGTACTTGTCGTTCTTGTGCCGGTAGCGCCCGCCCGCGTTGGCCTGCCACACCTCGACCAGGGCGCCCGAGACGGGATTGCCGAACTCGTCACGCACGTACCCGTGGACCACCAGGCGCTCGCCGATCGGCAGCCCGTCCTTTGCGAAGTTGAGGATCAGGTCGTTGTCCTTCTCCCCCAGTTCGCGCGCGCCGAACACCGGACCGGTGATCTCGGACAGCGTGTTCCGCGGCGAGATGAGCGCGTTGCGCGGCGAGCGCAGCACGCTGGTCTTGTAGCCCGGGGTCAGCGCGGGCGGATGCACCGTCGCGTCGCGTTCGACGAATTCGCCGATGGTCATGGTGATACTCCTGTCGAGCGGGTTCCCGACCACGCTATTTCTGAGTTCATCTCATGTAAATTGACCATTTCTGCTCATTTCCATAACCTACGGCTATGCCTGCCGGGTTCGTTCCGCCTCCCGAATCCCCCGTCGCGTCCCGACTGCTGCACCGGATCCGGCTGCGGCACCTCACGTGCTTCGTCGCGGTGGCACAGGAGCGCAACCTCGGCCGGGCCGCCGAGCGACTGCACCTGACCCAGCCGGCGGTGACCAAGACCCTCAACGAGCTCGAGGCACTCGCCGGGACGCGCCTGGTCGACCGGGGTCGGCACGGCGCCCGGCTCACCCCCGCGGGCGAGCAGTTCCTGCGGCACGCGGTGGAGGTGACCGACGCGATGGAGTCGGCGGCGTCGGCCCTCGCCGGCGCGGGCGCCCCCAGCGCACCGATCCGGGTCGGCGCCCTACCGACGGTCGCCAGCGTGCTACTGCCGGCCGCGATCTCCCGCCTGCACGAGCGGTATCCCGGCGTGGGAGTCCAGGTCACCACCGGGTCCAACGCGGTCCTGCTCGCCGCGGTGCGCGCCGGGGAACTCGACCTCGCGCTCGGACGCATGACCGAACCCGTTGCGCTGCAGGATGTCGCCTTCGAACTGCTCTACACCGAATCGCTGGCGTTGATCGTCCGCCCCGACCACCCGCTCACCGCGTCCACGGGTCCGGCATCGATGCCCGCGGTGCTCGAGTACCCCCTGGTGGTCGCGACGGCGGGTACCGTCCCGCGTCACCACACCGAGGTGCTGCTGCAGCGGCACGGCCTGCACCTGTCGGCCGGCTGCGTCGAAACCCTCGACGTCACCGTGGCCCGCACCCTCGCCCGCCGCGGCAATGCGGTGTGGTTCACCCCCGAGCGGGTGCCGCAGACCGACCTCGATGACGGCACTCTCGTGCGGCTGCCGCAGCCGACTCCGGGCACCGCCGAGCCGGTGGGACTGTTCCGACGACCCGCAGCGGAATCCTCCGCCGCCATCGAGGAACTGGCCGGAATCCTGCGGGAGCTCGCCGACGGATAGCCGTAACCGGGCGGCAGACTCGTCGGCCAGATCACCTCTCGGCAATGATGTATCCGGCCAGTCCGAACGAACGGCTGACCAGACAAGGCGAGACGTGGAGGTGTCGATGACGGTCGGCGGGTCGCGGAGCCCCCTGGCTTCCCGCGAACTACGCGGCGAACCCCCGGTCTCGATGATCGAGCGCACAACCCTGATCCTCGAGTCGTTCGACAGCCGCACGTCGCGGCTGACCCTCGAGGAGGTCACCCGGCGCACGCGGCTTCCCCGCTCGACGGTGCACCGGATCCTCGACAAACTCGTCCAGTTGGACTGGCTCGAGCACCTGACGTCGGGCTACTGCCTGGGGGGCCGCGCGATGGCCCTGTCCGCCGACGACGACAGCCAGACCGAGATCCGCGCCGCGGCGGCGCCACTGCTGCACGAACTGCACCTGCAGACCGGACTCGTGGTCCACCTGGCGGTGCTGGACCGCAGCCAGAGCGTCTACCTCGACAAGGTCGGCGGGCGCCTCGCCGCGACGCTGCCGACCCGCGTCGGTGGCCGCGGCCCCGCCTACTCGACCGCCGGTGGAAAATCGATGCTCGCGTGGCTCGACCCGGAGCGGATCGACGGACTCTACGAGAACCGGCTGAGCCGCTGCACCGACCGCACGATCACCGACATCTCCGCGCTGCATCTGGAGTTGGGGCGGATCCGCCATCGCCGGGGGCTGGCCTACGAGCGCGGCGAGGCGGTTCGCGGCGTCGCCTGCGTGGGCGCCGCGGTCCACCTCCGCGACCGGCCGGTGGCCGCGATCTCACTGTGCGGCGACGCGCGTTCGGGCAAGCTCGAGCACTTCGCCCCGCTCGTCCTCGACGCCACGCGCGAAGCCTCGCGCGTCCTTCACCTCAGCTGAGTACGTGCGCGCTCCGTTCCACTCTCCCGGACTCGTGACGGGGGCAAACGTGACGAGAACCTGGTCGCACGGGCCGACTTGACACGCGTGTCAACTCCACTGCATCGCGGGGAACACAGTTCGCCCGCTGGAACAGCCAGAACAGCAGCACCGCGACGACCACGACCGGTTACGGGTCACCCCGGATCAGTAGCCCGCCGACGCATCGATCCGCGCCACCAACTCCTCGCCCGTGACGAAGCGCCGCACGTTCTCCGCGACGTGCTCGGCGAACGCGGAGTGGCGCACCGAGGGCGGATTGGAATCGTGCGGGGTGATGATCGCGTTCGGCAGCGTCCACAACGGGTGGCCGTCGGGCAGCGGTTCCGGATCGGTGACGTCCAGCCCCGCGCCACCGATCGTGTTGTCCCGCAGCGCGGTCACGAGCGCATCGGTGTCGACGAGCGACCCCCGAGCGACGTTGATCACCCACGACCGCGGGCCGAGTTCGGCGAGCTGCCGGGCCCCGACCAGGTGCCGGGTCTCGCTGGTCGCCGGGGCCGCGACCACGACGTGGTCGACCCGCCCGAAGACCTCGTCGACGCGGTCGGCAGGGATCGTCTCGGCGGCGCCGGGCACCGGGCGGCCGGAGCGGTTGACCGCGATCACCGTCGCGCCGACCGCGGCGAGCATCGGGATCATCGTCCGCCCGATTCCACCCGCCCCGATGATCGCGACCCGCGCCCCGCGCAGCGTCCCGACCTTGCCGAAGAACTCGCGCTGCCGCCACGTGGTCGCGGCCAGGTGCTCGGGCAGCGCACGGACACCCGCCAGCAGCAGCATGAACGCGTGCTCGGCGACGGTCGCCGAGAAGGCGCCGGCCGCCGACGTCCACACGACCTCCGGGTGCCGCTGGATGACGCCGGCGTCGAACCAGTGCTCCACGCCGGCCGAGTTGAGTTGCACCCACCGAATCGACTCGGGCAACTCGGCCGGGAAACTCGTGGCGTCCTCGCCGTCCCACACGAGCGCCTGCGCGTCCGCCAGGTCCGCGAGTTCAGCACCACCGCGGACGACGGCGTCCGACAGCAGGTCGTCGGGCTTCGGGCCGAGGGCGATGAGCATCGGTGTCGTCACAAGGTCTCCTTCGCAGTGCGGCCGGTCGTCCCGGGCCTCGGTCCGAGGCTAGGCGTCGAGGCCGCGGGATCGACAGCTGCCGTCCCCACCGGCGGTGCCGGTGGGGAACTTCCGATACGCGTCCGAAGGGATTCGAGTCTCCGACCTCGATCTGCGGCTCTGCGCAGGAGCCCGTAACCGTAGGCGCGGCGGTACCAGCGCGAGGAAGTTCCGGCCCGGTTCATCGGCAGGCCATCAGGCGGCATTCCGTCGTTGTGGTTGCCGACCTACCGTCCTCGCGTCGTTGACTATCCAATGGGAGGTACCCGCACAGTGACCACCTCACCGCTCAATCGCCGCACGTTCCTCGAACGCACCGCCCTGGCCGGAATCGGGGTAACGCTCGCGGGCAGTGTCGGCACCCTGTTCCGGCCCGCTCTCGCGGGCGCCGCGCCCGCCGGCGTGATCAGCTACGGCCCGCTCGTCCCCGACCCCAACGGGATTCTCGCCCTGCCCAAGGGGTTCTCGTACACGATCGTCTCCCGCTCGGGCGAGACGCTGCTCGACGGTGGCGTCCCGTTCCCGAGTGATCCCGATGCGAACGGTGTATTCGCGAACGGCACCGGCACCACGATCGTCACCAACCACGAGGTCGGCAGCAACGAACCGTACGGTGTCCCGGCCGTCGACGGGCTCACCTACGACCCGGGTGCCCGCGGTGGCACCACCACCACCGCGATCGACCGCAGCGGTGCACGCCAGGGCCAGTACGTCAGCGTCGCGGGCACGGTGAACAACTGTGCCGGCGGCATCACCCCGTGGGGCACCTGGCTCACGTGCGAGGAGACCGAGGCGCGCGCCGGATCGAACGGTTTCACCCTCGCCCACGGCTACGTCTTCGAGGTCGATCCCGCCAGCCAGGCCGCGAACATCGGCAAGAGCCCGATTCCGCTGAAGTTCCTCGGCCGGTACGCACACGAGGCCGTCGCCGTCGACCCGTCGTCGAGCGCCGTCTACCTCACCGAGGACGCAGGCGGGCCCAACGGCCTGTTCTACCGGTGGACCCCGCCGCAGGGATTCGTCGGTGGCCCTGGTGCGTTCCACGCTCTCGCGCAGTCGCCGGGCGGGGACACCGCCGGCGCCCTGCAGGCGATGAAGTGCTTCCTCGACGGCACCCACGTGCCCGATCTCTCCCAGGCCACAACACCGGGCGTCCGGTACACCGTGCAGTGGGTCGACGTCCCCGACCGCGACGCGAAGACCACCTCGGTGCGCAAGCAGTTCACCAACGACCAGGTCACCCGCAGCCGCAAGCTCGAGGGGCAGTGGTGGGGCGACGGCGGCGCCTACTTCGTCGCCAGCTTCGCCCGCACCAGCGACGGCAGCGTAGCCGAGCACGACGGGCAGGTGTGGTTCTACGACCCGGCCACCCAGACCGTCGAGCTGAAGACGCTGTTCGGGGTGAACCCGGACCCCTCCGTCGACACCGGCAACTACGACGGCCCCGACAACATCACGGTGTCCCCACACGGCGGACTGATCCTCGCCGAGGACGGCGACGGCATCAGCCATCTGATCGGGGTCACCGAGAACGGTGAGCCGTTCTCGGTCGCCCGGAACGAACTGAACGAGAGCGAGTTCTGCGGTCCGGCATTCAGCCACGACGGCCAGACGCTCTACGCCAACATCCAGACCCCGGGGATCACCGTCGCGATCCGGGGCCCCTGGCGAACTTCGACGGGCTCGTCCGTCGGCTCGGCCAGTCTGCCGTTCGGCTCGTAGACCGAAGCCACGCTCCGGAAACGAGAAATCCCCCACCAGCGATGCTGGTGGGGGATTTCTGATGTGCGCCCGAAGGGATTCGAACCCCTAACCTTCTGATCCGTAGTCAGATGCTCTATCCGTTGAGCTACGGGCGCATGTCCAAACAGTGTTCATTTGTTACTGGCCCAACGAAGCACCAGTGTGGCGGAGGCGAGAGGATTTGAACCTCCGGTCCCCTTTAAGGGGGACAACTCATTAGCAGTGAGTCCCATTCGGCCGCTCTGGCACGCCTCCTTGGGGGCCGGCCCTTTCGAACCGCCGGGCGAAACATTACACAGAGATCCCCGGCAAACGCAAAACGGCAGGTCAGGCGCGCATTGCCCATGGGATCACCGGAGGTTCCCGTCGAACCAGTCGAAGATCCGGCGCTGGGCGTCGAGCATCGCCACGACGAGCGGGTCCTCGTCCCCGGCGGCCGCCTCGGTGACCGGTGGCTCGTCGGCCCGGTGCGCGAGACCGCTGTAACTGACGATGTTGGTGGCGACGTCGGCCCGCGCGACCGCGTCCCGTAGCCGCTCGACGTGGTCGCGCGGGGTCATCGGATCGTCCTCGCCGTACAGGCCCAGCCACGGCGCCTTGAGCGACGGCCCGGCCTCGACGAGGGTGGGGGTGTCGGCGTTGAGGGGTTCGACGATGCCGTGGGCGGAGACGCTCACGGCGGCCGCGACCGGCCGGTTGGTGGCGACGATCATCGCGGCGGTGCCGGCGTCGTCGAATCCGAGCACCCCGACGCAGTCGGTGTAGATGCCACGGTCGACGAGCCAGTCGAAGGTGGCATCGAAGTCGTCGAAGAGGTTCTTGCCGAACACCTCGGTGTCGCTGTGCGCGGCTTCGCGATGGAACAGGTGCGGGGCCACCACCAGCCAGCCCTCCGCGGCGAGGGCGCGCATCAGGTCGATCAGCGCGGGGGTGAACTGTCGGGACTCGTGGAGCACCACGATGCCGCCGCGCGCATGGCGATCGGGCTGCACGGCGGTGAGCGGTACCCGCGGCGCCTCCACGACAGCGTCGTCGTCGGCGCGCAGGGGGGCGCTGTCCCGGAAGATTCCCGGCATGATTCAACCTTGGCACGACCGCGTCGACAGTGCACGTGATCGCAGGGCGCATAATCGCATCGTGACCCCCGTGACCCGCGCCGATCTTGATTCCATCCCCACCTACGTGCCGGGCCGCAGTTATCCCGGGGCGATCAAGCTGGCGAGCAACGAGACGACGCAGGGCCCGCTGCCCGGCGTCGCGCAGGCCATCGCCGACACCGCCGCCACCGCCAACCGGTACCCGGACAACACCTCCGCGGCGCTGATCCGCGCGCTGTCCGAGTCGCTCGGTGTTCCGACCGAGAACATCGCTACCGGATGCGGCTCGGTGGCGCTGTGCCAGGAGTTGGTGCAGGCCACGTGCAGCGTGGGTGACGAGGTCGTCTACGCATGGCGCTCGTTCGAGGCCTACCCGGTCGTCACGAAGGTCGCCGGCGCGACGCCGGTCCCGGTGCCCCTCACCGCCGCGCACGGCCACGACCTGGACGCGATGCTGGCCGCGATCACCGACCGCACCCGCCTGATCTTCGTGTGCAACCCCAACAACCCCACCGGCTCCGCGCTGGGCCGCGAGGAGCTCGAGCGGTTCCTCGACGCCGTCCCGGCGAACATCGTCGTCGCACTGGACGAGGCCTACTTCGAGTACAACCGCTCCGGCGTCGACGGCGTCGAGTTGGCCCGCACCCGCCGCAACGTCGTCGTGCTGCGCACGTTCTCCAAGGCGTACGGGCTGGCGGGCATCCGCGTCGGCTACGCGGTCGCCGATCCGGCGATCGTCACCGCACTGGCCAAGGTGCACATCACGTTCAGCGTCAACGCGGTGGCGCAGGCCGCGGCAATCGCGTGCCTCGACGCGCAGGACGAGCTGCTGCACCGCACCCACGCCGTGGTCGCCGAGCGCGAGCGGATGCGCGACGCGCTCCTCGCCGCGGGCTACGACGTCCCGGTGACGGAGGCCAACTTCGTGTGGCTGCCGCTGCTGGACCGCTCCGCCGCGTACGGCGAGGCCAGCGCCGAAGCCGGCGTGCTGATCCGCCCCTACGGTGCGGACGGCGTGCGGATCACGATCGGCGACCCGCACGAGAACGATGCGTTCCTCGCGTTCGCGACATCCGGTGCCGCACTGGAGCTCGCCGGCCTCACGGCGGGCTCCCCCACGACGTAATCCAACCGTTACCGGTCGGCAGTTTCACCGCCGCCGAATCGTTGGCAGACTCTGGGCGGTGTGTCGACCAGGGAGCGGTTTGTCCGGACGCCGGACGCGGGGTCGCGTGTCGGTTCTCGCCGCGGCGCTCGGGGCGTCGCTGACCGTCGGCACGCATGCCGTCGACGCCCGCCCGCCGGACGTCGACACCGTTCCGGTGCGACTGCTCGCGATCAACGACCTGCACGGCAGCCTGCAGCCCCCCAAGGGTGCGCGCGCCCAGATCTCGCGGCCCGACGGTCCCGCGACCGACGCCGGTGGCGCCGCCTACCTCGCCGCGTATGTCGACCAGTTGCGCGGGCAGGCCCCCCACTCGCTGCTCTACTCGGTCGGCGACAGCTGGGGGTCGTCACCGATCGAGTCGGCGTTGTTTCACGACGAACCGACCGTGGACCTGTTGAACGAGATGGGCGTCGACGCGGCATCGATCGGAACCCACGAGCTCGACGAGGGATTCGGGGAGCTGCGCCGCCTGCAGGACGGCGGCTGCCACCCGGTCGACGGCTGCCAGTTCGAAGCGGACTTCACCGGCGCGCAGTTCCCGCTGCTCGCCGCGAACATGACCTTCTCCGACGGCACCCCCGCCACGCTCCCCTACTCGGTGAACTACGTCGACGGCGTGCCCGTCGGCGTCATCGGCGTGATGCCGTCCGACGCACCGTCGAAGGTCAGCGTCGACGGCGTCGCGGGTCTCCAGTTCGGCGACGAGATCGACGCCATCGACCGCACGGCCGACTCCCTCGACTTCCTCGGGGTGCACGCGATCGTCGTCCTCCTGCACCGCGGCGACGAGCAGGCCACCGGCGGCCCCAACGCGTGCGACGTCGGCGACAGCCCGGCCCGCGACATCGCGACCCGGGCGACCCCGAAGGTGGACGCGATCTTCACCGCCGACAGCCACACCCAGTACAACTGCACGGTCGACGACCCGGCGGGCAACCCGCGGCCGATGATGCAGGCCGCCTCGCACGGACGGATCGTGTCGGTGGTCGACATGAGTCTCGACCGCGCGACCGGTGAGGTGGATCGCGAACAGACGCAGGCCTTCAACCAGATCGTCACGCACGACATCACGCCCGACCCTCGGGTCGCCGAACTCGTCGACCGGGCGAGTACACAGTCCGGCGAGGTGGCCCAGCGGCCGGTCGGCGCCGTCACCGCGGACATCACCCGCGAACCCGGCACGGGCGGCGAGAGCCCGTTGGGCGACCTGATCGCCGACGCCCAACTCGAGGCGGCGCGCGGGCGTGGGGCACAGATCGCCCTCACCAATCCCGGCGGCGTCCGGGCCGACCTGCTCGCCGGCGACGACGACACCGTCACCTTCGGTGACGCCTACCAGGTCCAGCCGTTCGCGAACTCACTCCAGGTCCGAACCCTCACCGGCGCGCAGCTGAAACAGGTTCTCGAGCAACAGTTCCAGCCTCGCGACGACGGCTCCGTGCTGGAACTGATCCTGGCACCGTCGGCCACACTGACCTACCGAATCGACCGCGGATCGCCGATCGGTTCGCGCATCGCCGACATCTGCCTCGACGGCGGACCCGTCGATCCGGACGGCCTCTACCGGGTGGCGGTCAACAAGTTCCTCGCCGACGGCGGCGACGGCTTCACCGCCCTGCGCGACGGCACCGAACCCGCCTCCGCCGGAACCGATCTCGATGCGCTCACCGCCTACCTGGAGAGCCACTCCCCGGTCGCGCCACCGGCCCCGGGTCGGATCGCGGTCGCGGCACCGAACTGATGACCACCACGAGACCCCTCGGGGCCGTCGGTGCGGCAATGTGCGCCCTCGTCGTGGCCGCGTGTTCGCAACCGCCCCCGGCCACCGACGGCCCCGAGAAGGACGCCGGGCAGGCCGTCTTCCGGGTCAAGCAGGGACCGATTCCGCGGGGCCTCCCCGAGATTCCGAGCGCGCCTGCCGGCACGCCGATCGGTGCCGCAATCACGTTGGAGGGCATGTGGTCCGGTACCGCCCGCACCGATGACCCGTCGGCCGTGACGTGCCGGTACGACTCGACCGACGGGCGTCGGGAATACAGTGTGGTGTCCCACGCTGCTCGCGACCACCATGGCAGCGACAACTACCCCCGAGCCGACTACTACGGTGCAACGTTCACCATTCCCGGCGACACCGACGCGGACGGCAACGGTGAATCCGGCGTCGGGGCCGTGATCTTCTTCGCCGACGAAGCCGGTAACTACGTCCAGTCGGCGCCCCCGGACGCCGACAGCATCGCGGCGCGAACCAGTGCCGACAACCGGGTACTCACCTTCTCGATGATCAATGCTCCTGCCGACAAACGCGATTCGGGACGGCCGACCACCGCCGTCGGCACCATCAGCTGCCCGAACTGAGCCCGATCACACCGAGGGCGCGTGGGCGGCCGACCGATCACCACCACAGAGATTCACCGTCCGAACCCGCACCGATCGAAGGCGGGCGTCAGGCTCGGTGGGCGAGTTCGGCGGTCAGCCAACGGATCCCGCTAGATCTCCAACGAGCGAGCCAGCGTCGGCCACGCTGCCCGCAGGTCGTCCTGCCAGTACGGCCAGGAGTGAGTTCCGTACGGGCGGTACAGGAATGTGGCCGGGATGCCGAGTTGCGCCAGCCTGCCGTCGAACAGCTGGGTACACGAGTGCGACGCCGCTTCGAGCGGCCCGCCGACGACCACCTTCTCGAGCGCATCGGGTGCGCCGAGCTCGTACGGGCCCGCCAGCCCGTTGCCGGTGGAGACGAAGATGTCCTTGCCCCGCAACTGTTCCGCGTTCACGGATGGATCGTGTGCGGGCCACGCCGGGTCGCCCGGCGTCCCCCACATGTTGTCGGCGTCGCCGCCCTTCGACGCGACGGTGCCGCGCACCGCGGCCTGCGATTCGACGCGGCCGGTGTCCATGCAACCGCTGAGCGCGGCGACGCCGCGGTAGAGGTCGGGATTGCGGGCGACGAGTGTCATCGCGCCCTGTGCACCCATCGACAGGCCGGCGATCGCGTTGACGCCGTTGCCCCGGAACCGCCCGTCGACGATCGGCGGCAGCTCGCGAGTCAGGAATGTCTCCCAACGGTTTTCACCGAGAACGGGATCGATTCGCTCCCAGTCGGTGTAGTAGCCGGCCGTGCCACCGACGGGCAGGACGACGTTGACGTTCTTGTCCGCGAAGAACTCGACGGCATCGGTCTTCTGCGTCCAGGTGCTCTCCTGGTAGTCCGACTCGGATCCGGCACTGACACCGTCGAGCAGATACAGCGACGGCCGTGCGGCCGCGCCCTTCGGATGCAGGATCTGCACCTGCACCACCTTGTTCATCGCCGGCGAGAACACGAACAGTGCCGTGCGCCGATCCGTCAACTCCACCACGTGGTCGACGTGCGCCGCCGCGGCAACCGCCGGTGGCATCTGCTCGATCGGCACGGCATTCGCCGCGAATGCCGGACTGAACATCGACAGCGCGACCGTCAGGCCCACCGTCGTCATGGCTAATCGCCCCATCACTACTCCGCCCACCCCCTGGGTATCAGTTGACACTCCACGGTACGGAGCGATCCGGTTCGCTGCCGGGTTCTCGACGACATCCGCCGCCGCTGATGTGCCGCCGGGCCGCAGGTGAGGGGGAAATGTGAGCACTCCGTTACAAGTGGACGCGGCCGGATCACGTCGCTGCCGGACGCGGACAATCCACATCACACCCGCGGTTCCGGAATGCCCCGCTACCGGTCGGCGTTGTGGACTTCGGATCGGTGCGCTCCGTGTCCCCCGGGCTCAACCCTTTGCCCTCGCGGAGTTCCGTCCGGCTGGAGCCGCGTTGCGCCTTTCGCCGTGAGGCGACCGAGCGCACCGATCCGCTTCTCACTTCGACAGCATGCCGATCCGACGGTGTCCCTCCCCCGAAATCGCCACGTATACGTCACGCCGATCTCACGAACCACAGCCGCTGGCCACCAACCGTTCACCGGGCGGCCACGGTTCCGCCAGTTCCTTCGATCAGGATTCGGTCGTTCTGTTGCGAGTGTTCGAAGGAGAAGCGTTGAATTCCCGTCTCAAAGTTGTCGGTGCCGCTGCGGCATTGACCGTTGTCCTCGCCGGATGCAGCCAGTCGACGACCGCCGACACCGCAACCGCCCCGACCGTCTCGTCGACCGCGTCCTCGCTGCCGGCGAGTTCGACCGCGACGGCGCAGACTCCGCGTCTGATGTCGGTCAACAACTTCCGCGATCTTGCCGGGCCGGACGGCGGCTACACCACCTCCGACGGACGTCGTGTTCGCGAGGGCGTTCTCTACCGCTCCAACGCGCTGACCACCAGCGACGTGGATGCCGCAACGTTGGACGCCCTCGGCGTGAAGGCGGTCTACGACCTTCGAACCACCGCGGAAATCGACAAGGGCCCGGATCGCGTTCCGGCAGGGGCGCGCTACACGCACGTCAACATCCTCGGCGACGCCGCGAGCGGCGCCGTCACGTCGTCGGTGGATCTCTCCACTCCGGAAGGCGCTGCGGCAGTGCTCACCAATGCCAACCGCCAGTTCGTGGCAGATCCGGCGATGCGCGCACAGTTTGCGACCCTGCTGACCGACATCGCTACAACGGACGGGCCGCAGATCTTTCACTGCACCGCGGGCAAGGATCGGGCCGGCTGGACGAGCGCGGTTCTACTGAAGATCGCCGGTGTCGACGACACGACGGTGATGAGCAATTACCTACTCACCAACGAGTATTCGAAGGATTCGATCGAGGCGAGTGCCGCCAAGGTCACGGCCGCGAAGGGCGAGCAGGCAGGCGCGGCCATGAAGGTTCTCATGGGAGTCTCTCCCGAATTCCTCCAAGCCGGCTTCGACGAGATCAGCACCAGCTTCGGCACCTTCGACAACTATCTGACCACCGGGCTCGGGCTGTCGGCCGACACGATCACCGCATTGAATACCAAGCTCACCGTGTAGGTCTCGGGACTCGCACCGAGCGACGGGTCATGCGCCGCTGCATGATCGACTGAGACCGGCGGACGTAGGTGCTTCCTGTCACGGGCAGGAACGTGCCCGACGATCCGTGGTGAGGGGCGAATGCCCGACCGTCATTGCAGCGCGTCGAGGTGAACGACGCGCGGTCGTCGGGGGACACTGGGGCGAACGCCGGGCGGGCACCTCGACACCGATGAGTTTGGGGTGGATCGTCGGTCTGTATCAACGAACAGTTCGTCGAGACGAAGGAGACAGTCCGTGCGCATCGTGGTCAGTGAGTTCATGAGCCTGGACGGCGTCGTGCAGGCACCGGGTGGGCCCGAGGAGGACACCGACGGTGGCTTCGCCCACGGCGGGTGGTCCCATCCGTACTTCGACGCCGAGGTGATGGGCGCGGCGATCGGTGCCGCGGCGCAGCAGACGGAGGCGCTGCTGTTCGGGCGCCGCACGTGGCAGACGATGGCGGCCGCGTGGCCGGAGCGGGCCGGAGACCCGTTCGCCGACCACATGAACAACATCCGCAAGTACGTCGTCACCGACACCCTCACCGACGACCAGCTGACCTGGACCAACACGACGCGTATCCCGGCCGGCGACGCCATCGCGGAGATCCGGAAGCTGCGCGCCACCGCAGGCGGCGACCTGTCGGTGATGGGCAGCACGACGCTGGTGCGGACACTGCTGCGTGAGGGCCTGGTCGACGAACTCCTGCTCATGATCGAGCCGGTGCTCCTCGGCGGCGGGAAGACGATCTTCCCCGACGACGGTGTCCAGCGCCCGCTCGAGCTGGTCTCGTCGGTCACCACGGGCACCGGGGTGCTCGTGTGCACCTACCGCCCCGTCACCGACTAGCACCGCCCGGGTCGAGGCATCGAAAATCCGTTTACAAGGCCCGGCAGGGCGGACGAGGATCGGGCCCATGTCTGTGGATATCTCGGTGCCGGCCCGACTGGGCGAATCGCGCCTCGCCGACGGGCGAGTGATCGGGTGGGCCGAATGGGGCCGTGAGGACGGGGTTCCCGTGCTGCTGTGCCCGGGCGCCGCCACCACCCGATCACTCGGGTTCGGCGCCGGCGTCGTCGATGCGCTCGGCGCGCGGCTCGTCTCGCTCGACCGTCCGGGCCTCGGCCGGTCGACACCGCTGCCCGGTAAGACGTTTCGAGACTTCGCGGCCGATGTCGGCGAGTTCACCGCGCTGCGTGGGCTCGGCAGGCCGGCGATCGTGGGGAACTCTCAGGGGGCGCCCTTCGCCCTCGCCTGCGCGGCGGCCGGTGTCAGTGGCGCGGTCGCGATCGTGTCCGGTGCGGACGAGGTGGCGGCACCGCAGTTCGCCGATGCCCTGCCCGAACCACTCCGCGATCTCGTCGAACTGACCGCGTCGGATCCGGACGCCGCGGAACGTCTCTTCGCGACGTTCGACGCGGACGCCATGTGGCAGATGGTGATCGACTCCAGCCCCGCGTCCGACCTCGCGGTCTACCGGGACCCCACGTTCGAGGCGTCCTATCGCTCCAGCATGCGTGAGGCGTTCGCGCCGGGCCCCGCCGGCTACGCGCGCGACACGGTGTTGGCGATGGGAAGCTGGCCCATCGACCTCACGACGATCCGTGTCCCCGTGGACATCTGGTACGGCGATCAGGACACCAGCCACTCACCCGACCACGGTGAGAGTCTGGCCGCCCGCATCCCCGGAGCTGTTCGCCACCTGGTGCCCGGCATCGGCGGCGCCGTCCTGTGGACACACGCCGAACCGATCCTGCGCACGCTGCTCGGTCACGCCGATCCGCGGGACCAGGACCAACGGAGCTAGGGCTTGTCTCCTATTGCGTGATGGATCTCAGCCAGATGCAGACCGTCCGAGATGAGCCGCATCATGCTCGCACTGTGACCAGCGCGCGTAGGGCGCCCGCTGCGGGGCTCAGCGGCCCATGCGCTCGCCACACCAGAGCAAGACGGGCCGACACTCGCGGGGTGATCGCGACCGTGCGGATCAGCTCTCCGGCATCGTCCTGCGAGACCTCGGATGCCGGCAGGATCGCCGTTCCGAGTCCTCGGTGTGCGAGTCGAGCCGCGACCTGTGGATCGCTGGCCTCGAAGGCGATGTGCGCGGGCAGGCCGGTCTCGGCGAAGCTTGCGTCGAGAGCAGAACGGATCCCCGTTCCGCGCGGCAGCGTGATCAGTGGGCGCGCGGCGAGCTCGCGAAGCGAGACTGTGGGTTTCTCCGCCAGTGGATCGGTGTGGGCGACGACGGCCACGAGCGCCTCTTCGCGAATGACGCGACAGGCGATACCCGACGGCGAGTCCCCGGCCAGGCCTACGAAAGCCAGGTCCAGTCGTCCGGTGCGGACCTCCGTCAGGAGGGCCTCCGAACTCAGTTCGGTCATGGTCATTTCGATGTCTGGGTAGCGGGCGTGGAAGTCTGCCAGCAGTTCGACGAGGTCGAGTGCCGCCGAGGGCACCGAGCCGATACCGACGTGCCCGCGCGCCAGGCCTGCCACCGCATCGGCCGCATCGCGCGTCGCCGATGCTGCAGCCACCGCGGCGCGCGCGTAGGGAAGTACAGCGGCACCGACCTCGGTCAGTGTCACCGTTCGCCCCGAGCGGTCCAGAAGGGCATGCCCCAGTTCGCGTTCCAGGTGGCGTATCTGCGCACTGACACCCGGTTGCGCGACATGCAGTCGATCCGCAGCTCTGGTGAAGTTCGCCTCGTCGACGACAGCCAGAAAGTACCGCAGCTGGCGCAGTTCCATAACCGTTGATTCTAGTTGCGAGACGAACCAGCTCTTGGACGTATCGCTGCTGTCGAACCTAGCGTGGTCACGCGACCTACCCTCCGCCGAGTGATCTGCGTCCATCACGGGTTTGGTTCCGGTCGGACGGGCACACGACGGCCGTCATATTCCGCCGAGCAAAGGACATCGCATGCGCCTGCCCAATCAGTTCTTGATCTATGTCAGCGACACCGCCTCGTCGGCGGCGTTCTACGGCGAGCTATTCGGCATGCAAGCTCAGATGCTCAGCCACCGTTACGCGATCTTCGACCTGGGTGGTGGGGTCGTTCTCGCACTGTGGGGAGGGAAGACTCGAACGGCCGACGCTCCCTCGGTCCCGGCGTTCGAGGTCGGGCTCCTGGTCGAAGGTGGAAGCCCGAAGATCCGAGAGATCTACGACGAGTGGCTGGACAAGGGCGTCGAGATTTTGGAGGAACCATGCGAGGACGTATTCGGGCTGACGTTCGTGGCCGCGGATCTGGACGGCAACCGACTCCGGGTAGCACCCGTCGACCGCTGAACTCGCCTTACCAGGGTGCCGTCCGCCAGCGGTACCCGGATGGCCTCGGCCTGCGCGCCGCCGATCCCGTTCCCGGCCCAGAACCCGCCGTGGCGGCACCACGTCTGCAGACCCTCCTGGCAGAGGTCGCACGTTCCGTCCGACCAGGCGAACGGGCCGATCACGAAGTCGCCCTTCTTCAGCGTCGACACTTCCCCACCGACCTCTTCGACCACCCCGATGAACTCGTGCCCCATCGGCGTACCGCCGGGTGTCGCGGGCAGGTTGTGGTACGGGTGCAGGTCGGATCCGCAGACGCACGTGCGCACGATCCGCACGATCGCGTTGGACGGCTGCTGCAGTGTCGGATCCGGCAGATCCTCGACCCGAACGTTCCCGACCCCCGACGCGCTGCAACTCCTCGCCAGCTGGGCGGCCACCCAGGACCGGTTCACCACCGACTCGACACCGACGTGACGGTGGCACAAAAAGGCCCCTCACCTGCCGAAACAGGTGAGGGGCTGTGGCGGAAGCGGAGGGATTTGAACCCCCGGTGGGGTTAACGCCACGCTCGCTTTCAAGAAGAGCGCAGGTATAAATACGAGATCCAGGTAAAATTTCCGCTGTTCAGTGCCTTTACCTCTCGAATGACCTGTTCCAACAGATCAACACTCCCCCAGGGTGTGTCATATCTGTGTCACATTGCACTCCCTTGACCTCACTGCGAAATACTCTCGGCACCACCGGCCCGACGAAGGTCGAGATAGACGTGCTGTTCAAGCGCGCCCAGTCCATCGGCAACGCGATCCATGCTCTCGCCGAGGCTGAACTGATCGTCGCCGCGGTCGACGCACCCGCCCCGGACACCCAAGCCAAGCTCAGCCAGATCCTGCGCCGAGCGATCGAAGAAGCAGACGGCCGAGGGCAAGGTTCCTGGAGATTACAGAACGTGCGCGCCACCGCGTCAGTCGGCCGCGCCGACCCGAGCGGCGGATCGGATGCGTGCAGCCGGCGCCGGACCCCTGGATCCGGATCCAAGTGCCGACGCGCCGTGGCGGTGCCGATGCCTGGACTGCGATGAATTTGGCTATCGTCGGCAGGTCGGCGGACACTGACGGCCCGCTCGCGATGGCTGGCGGTGACGAAGCCGAGCAGGTTGAGCAGGATTGCTGCCGGGGCGGTGAAGGCTTCTGTCCAGTTCATGCCGACGCCTTGGGTAGCGCCTCGGAGGCGGGCGCGGCCCTCGGCGGGCCGAGTGGGGCGTCAACCCCGAAACGTGCAGGCGTCGCCGGAACGATCTCACCGGAACCGCCTTAACCTCAATCCACCGAATCCCGAGCCCTTGATGCCTGGAACCTTTTCTGCAACAGCACATTTGGACATGATTAGCACCAAGAACCCCGCATCTGACAGATGCAGGCCTCTTGCTCGGCTAGATGCCGTGTCGGTCCGCGGAAAGTGAGAGGTCACCGTCGAGTTAGTCGCCGTGTTGGAGAGCTGTTAGCCAGAGCCGGATTGGTCGCCTGAGGTCTGCGATGCTTGCCGCGGATCCAGGCGCGATCACCAAGCCGGACCGTGATCCGTGGAGCCGGTCGAACAAGAGTCCTTCGAGCAGGATGATGAAATTGTGTGCTGCGCAAGAAGGGTCGGTCGCGTCGAGATGTGCCATGAGCGCTTCCGCGCCGGGAACTGAGAACAGGCATCTCGCGAGTGCGCTTCGCAGTCCGTCGTCATTTGCGGCGTCGGCAGTGAGTGCGTAGCGGGCCAGTGCGTCACGTCGGCGGGGTCCGAGGAGCAAGTCGAGCTGCCGCGCACTCAGGTCGGCGGCGCGATCGACGTCGAGGCTCGTGTCCGCTTCTTCGAATGTGGCGAGGAACGCGTGTCGGGACAGGCCGGTCAGGTGGGTGATCGCGGCGGTGAGGAGCGCTTGTCGGGTCCGGTAGTAGTACGACGTCGAGCCGCGGGCGATGCCCAGACGGTCGTCGATTGCGTGGTGCGTGACGGCGTGGTTGCCGCCGGCGGCCGCGAGATCGAGTGCAGCTTCGCAAATCTCCTCACGACGCGACCCTCGCGCCCGCTCTCGTGAGGTCTTGTCGCCGCCACTCGTTGCCTGACTCATACCTGCATCCTCTTCCGGTCCTGCGTTGCGCCTGGATTGGCTTTGACGTGCCTGGGCGCGTCGGGTGCGGCCGGCATGTGGCGCCCCACTCGACCGCCAGATTCAATCCTCTATATTCATAGAGTATTGCAGTCAGTCTGGTCGAGCATCGTCGAATGGGGAGTGGAGACTTCATGCTGGAACATCGTTATGACGTGGTCATCGTCGGCGCCGGTGGCGCGGGCATGCGCGCAGCCATCGAGGCCGGCCCTCGGGTGCGCACGGCGGTTCTGACCAAGCTGTACCCCACTCGTAGCCACACCGGTGCCGCCCAGGGCGGTATGTGCGCGGCACTCGCCAACGTCGAGGAAGACAACTGGGAGTGGCACGTCTTCGACACCGTCAAGGGCGGCGACTACCTCGCCGACCAGGACGCGGTCGAGATCATGGCGAAGGAAGCCATCGATGCGGTGCTGGACCTCGAGAAGATGGGTCTTCCGTTCAACCGCACGCCCGAGGGCAAGATCGACCAGCGTCGTTTCGGTGGTCACACCCGCGATCACGGTAAGGCTTTGGTGAGAAGGTCGTGCTATGCCGCCGACCGCAC